>JBGSJQ010000139.1:0-12399 GCA_041741775.1 Terrimicrobiaceae bacterium
CCTGCAGGGGGCGGCGGACGGGCCGGCCGTGCCGAGCCCTGCTGCACGGAATGAGGCTTGCGCCATCCCGAGCACAAACCGCCTGGCCCGTCCATCCTGAACGATATCCAGCCGCAGCGGAACCTGAGGCGGAAGCCCCGGGTGGAGGGACGGATAGAGGTTGGTGCGACGGTAGCGAAGGCCGGCGAGCATCTGCTCGCCACTCAGAGGGTGAAGAGCGAGCGGCCGATCGTTGAAGCGAACCTCGAACGCCTTGGCAAAAGCGGGGTTGGCCATCACTTCGATGCGCTGCATTGAGGTATCCACAAAGCGGCTGGTGGTTCCGCCATCGACCGGGGTTTCACAGAGCAGCGGCCAGCTCTCGTGGGCGCGTCGGATTTCCAAAATGGCTTCCCCTTCCTCAAACCGCAGCAAGCGCGGAAACTTCCACTCCCAGATCCGCCGGAAAACCTCCTCGTCCAGCAGGAATCCCCCGGACCGCAGGTCGTCAAGAATCACGGAAAAATCCTCCCACAGCATGGCGGGGAGGAAAAACCGGTCGTGGAGGGAGGAGCCGAAACGCCTCAGCGATCCCCGGACCGGACGCTCAAGCAGCCAGGCGGCCAGCGACGTCCACAGCAGGGCGACAGCACTCATCCATGGCGCCTTGGGCAGGGACTCAATGGCACGGAACTCGATAAGCCCGAGCGTGCCGGCCGGCCAGCCCGGATTCCAGAACTTGTCGAGACTGATCTCGCTGCGGTGCGCGTTGCCGGTGACGTCGGTCTGCAGGTGGCGGAGGGTCTCGGAAATCAGGTGGCGGTGGTCGCCGGGAGGGAGCGCCTCGAGGAAGGCGCATGCCATTTCCAGATCGTGGAGGTCGCGGGCGGACTCATCGGCGCGGGGGGCCTGGGAAGAGGCCCCAACGTAGCACCCCGTGAAGAGATACGCCAGTGAGGGGTGGCGTTGCCAATAGCGGGCGATTGAGGCCATCCAGGCCGGACGGGTGAAAAACGGATTCGTCTCGACTGTCGCCCCTCCAAAGAGCAGGTGGTTGCCCCCACCGGTCCCCTCCGGCAGGCGGTCGGGTGAAAGTTTCCATGACCTCAGTCCGCTCTTTTCGGCAGCTTCGGAAACGGCGCGAAGCCAATAATCATACTCCCGCCAGTCCGCACAAGCCGGCAGGTTGACCTCAAGGACGCCTGGGTCGGCTGTCAGCCCGATGTGAATCCAGACTTGCGCCTCGTCCGCCGGCACATACCCCTGCATGTCCACCGGCCCAAGCCCCGAACCGCGAAGGGCCTTGTCGATTTCCGCCAGCATTTTCAAGAAGGGGCCCTGCTGGAACGGTGGCAGGAAAATGGCCACGCGGTCGCCATGCGACTCGACGGTCAGCGCCCGGCGGGGGATCGCTTCTTTCAGGCGATGGAGCGGCAGCCGCAGCCCGGCGGGTCCGGGAGCTTCCGTGAGGGTAAGCGTCTCGTCCGGCCAGGCGTGGGACGTCCACTGTCCTTCCTCCTCATCCAGCAGCAGCGCCCAGACGCGAGAGGATTTTGCGCGGGGATCCTTGAGGGAGCCCCAGAGCGGGCGGACTCCCAGCCCGGAGGCGACGGTCTGACGAAACTTCCGGAGCGCGGCGGGCGTCGAAGCCCCTTTGGGCCGGGGGTGGAAAATCGGTGAGCCATCCCGGTTGGCAAGCAGACGGATCGCCCAGCGCGGGTTCACTTCGCCGGGGTAGGATTTGCCGGGCGTAAAAAAATCCACGCCCCCTTTCAGGTGACTGCGGAGAAGCCGGGCCGCCATCTTTTGCGCATACGCAAACTTCGTCGGCCCAACCGCCGAGTAGCTCCACTCCGGGCCCTCCGGCTTGATCGGGACAAAGGTCGGCTCGCCCCCAAGCGTCGCCGCCGCACCCTGCCTCAAAAAAATTTCCGCGCACCTCCCCGAGGCCGCCCGTTCCCATGCCCTCATAATCTTGTGATATTTAGCTTGGTCGTGAGCTCGCTTGCGATGGTTTTTTTTCCGAAATACGTTCCGGCGACGGGCGAGACATCGGCATGCGAGCGGCCCACGGCGGTCGTGACAAAGTGGTGGTCGCAGAGCACGCCATTCGTGGGGTCCAGGCCGATCCATCCGGCTCCGGGCAGATAGGCCTCCACCCAGGCATGCATCGCGCTCTCGGCGCGGCGGTCCTCTTCGGCCTTGTCACCCTCCCAAACAAACCCGCTGGCCAGCCGCGCGGCCACCCCGTTGCTGCGAAGCACCTCGGCCAGAAGGACGCCGAAATCCCGGCAGGAGCCGGAGCCCCGTCGCAGCGTTTCCTCCGGGGCAAACGGATCCCCCTCCTCGCGTCGCTCATACGTCAGGTTCTCATGGATCCAAAGACAGAGCGTGGTGAGGGTCTGAACCGAAGGGCGCGGGCCATCGGGGGCCAGCGGAGCGGGAAGATCCAGCAGACAGGCCGGCTCGAGAAACGCGGCAAGGATTGCCCGCTCTTCCGGCGTGTAATCGCAGGGAACATTCAGCCCCCCCGAATCGAGAAGAAAGTGGAACGGGTTCCGCTCCCGCACGTCGAGGTCCAGTTCCATGGAAAACGGAAGATCGCGGACCGGCTCGGGAAAGAAGCAATAGGCGATCAGGTTGTCGAAAAGATCCCTGCGCCACTGCACGTCGGCCGTGGGATGAGTCGAGAACTCTGAACGGGAAATTTTGACGAAGAGGTCGGTGCGGGGAAAGATCCGCGCGAGGTGGGGTGAGAGGGAGGCGCTCTCTTCGTAGGCGTAGGTGGCTTGGTAGCGGATGGCGAGTTTCATGGTTTTTCGGTGAGGCGTTTCATGAGGACACGGACTTTCATGCTCTGGGAGCCGGAGCCCTTAAACGTGCCCCGCACCGGCGAGGCATCCACGAAGTCGCGGCCGATCGAGACCGTGATGTGGCGTTCGCCGCACCACTGGTTATTGGTAGGATCCAGCGCCACCCATTGGCCGCCGGGGAGAAGAACCTCCACCCAGGCGTGCGTCGCGACCGAACCAACCAGCCGGCGCCCGCGTTCGGACGTCGGGCTGTCGGTCTCGATGTAGCCACAGACGTAACGCGCCGGCAGCCCGGCCGTGCGAAGGATGCTGAGCATGACGTGCGCGAAATCCTGGCAGACCCCCTTGCGGTTTTTCCACACGGTCGCGAGCGGGGTCTCGACCTCGGTCGCTCCGGGCTCGTAGGTGAACTTTTCGTGGATTTCACGATTAAGCCCGGAGATGGCTTCGCCGATGGGGATGTTGCCGCGCAGGAATTTCCGCGCCCAATCGGTTGAGGCACCGCCTGTGGGGACCGTTGGCGTGGGCTGCAGATAGTCAAAGATATCGGTGATCGAGGAGGCAAGGATCTGGCGGGCCTCGGCCACAGGGAGGTCGAGCGCTTCGCCGGCTGGCTGGCGCGGGTGCGTGCGGACGGTCATCCGGTTCGTCACCGTCAGGCGCTCATGGCGGAGGGTCATCGAGTAAAATGTCGCGGTGTTCCCGAAGTAGTCCACGTAGCTGGAGAGACCGGCCTCGGGCAAAAACTCAATCCGGTGCGAGAGGATCTCCTGGCCGGCATGGTGAGCGGGCGTGAGACGCACCTCGAGATACGCCTCACTGACGGGCTCGCTATACCGGTAGTCGGTGCTATGGACGACGTCGAAAAGCATGTCAGGGCTTCGCGAATAGGGTTGGCGTTTCGTGGCGCATGTGGATCTGGTGGTTCAGAAAACCATCCGAGATCAGGTCATGGATACCCGTGACCCGCCGGAGAAGCTCCTCGCTTTGGACCTGCAGCGGAGGTTTGCGTGGATTGGCCGGGACGGCAGCCATCAACGCCGCCCAATCCGTCGCCTGAATCGTCTGCACCAGTGCCCCGATGGCGGCGACCGTGCGGTCGGTGGCCGGTGAGGCGGAGTCCTCACTCTCGGCGATCCGCGTGGCGCAGACCCTCAGGCAGCGGCTCACCGAACGGGGAGCCACCGGATTTTTCCATAGCAGGTCCAGAAGCGGGACGGGCTCGATGCGCATCTGGTAAACCCTCCGGTAAACGTCGCGCGTGTTGAGCAGCCGCAAAAACGACGACAGCCGGATCTCCATCGCATGCTCTGTGGTCGCCGGATCGGTGGGCTGAAGAAGCGGCCCGGAAATGGAATTGATCGCATTCGCCGTGATCGCCGCCCTCTCGATGAGCTGCCCGATTTCGCAGAATTTCCATCCCCCGTCGGCAACCATCGTGCACTCCGCCATGCCGAAAAATTGCGGGATGAGAGCGCGGGCGGATTCGCAGAGCTTCCGGCTGGAGGACGTGAGGACCTCTGTCGGGGCGTTGGGGCGGAAGCGGGTTCTCTCGAAGCGGTCGCGCAGGAGGCTGAGCACCCCCCAGGCCTCGAGGCTCAGGGTTTCGAGAACGCTCTCGGCATTTCTTGAGGCCCGCAGGATGGCGCTGACGACCGAGCCGGGCTCGTCGACATCGCGCGTGAGGCGGTAGCGGCCGAGCGGATTCGAAATCGTCCGCCGCGTGGCAGCTCCGGCCCCCTCAAGCATCGGGAGGATCCGGTTCCAGACCGGACGGTAGTGGTTGCGCTCGGTTGGGTTAAGCTCCTCGAGCTCGAGGGATTCGATCACGCCCACCATGCCGGCTAGGTTGAACGCCCGCTCAAGGTAGCGTCCGATCCAGTAAAAGGCCTCGGCGACGCGGCTCGTCACGTAGGGAGAAGGCAGGGTCGTTTCAAGAGACCGCACAGAATCCCACTCCGGCTCCTCAGCCTCGAAGCCGACCTGCACCCACGTATCCTTGCTTCCACCCCCCAGCTCGGACGCTGTGTGGGGGCTCTCGTCCGTCGAGACCCGCGTGAGGGCCCCGGGAAACACCTCGTATTCTCCATCCGGCCGCCGCAGCGCAAACAAAATATGATCCTGTCGGCGGGCGGCCCTCTTGCCATCCTGGTAGCACACGGTCTCCGCATCACACGCTTGAGGCTGCGCGACAAAGTGCGAGGCGTTGGGAAGGATTTCTTCCCGTGCCGCGCGGAGGCGGGCCTCGCTCGGACGCCGTCCGTCCCCCCCGAGAACGATCCGTTCGCCATAGAGCGGGCGGATCGTGTAATTCGCGAGATCAGCCAGAACCATTTCCCGCTGGTCGATGTCGCCGAGCCAATACGTGGGGATGCTTTTCAGAAGCGGACGCTCGCCGAGGTAATGGCGGATGATGCCACCCGCGAGGGGGAGCAGAGCGCGGTCGTCGGCGAGTTGGGACCCGATCGCGTTCACGACGGCCACCGTGCCTTTGCGGATGCAATGAACCAGCCCGGGCACCCCGAGGAGGGAGTCGCGGCGGAAGGCCATCGGGTCGAGCCACTGGTCGGAAACCCGGCTATAAATGATTTCCACCCGCTGGAGGCCGGAGACGGTTTTGAGATACACCGCGTCATTGAGGACGAGCAGATCGCCGCCCTGGACCAGCGGAATCCCCATCCTTCGCGCCAGGAAGCTGTGCTCGGAGTAAACCGCGCTGCCGGCGCCCGAAGAGAGAAGGACGACCTTGGGGTCGTAGGCCGTCGACAGTGAGCGCAACATTTCGAGGATGTCCGTCGGAGCATCCGAAATCGATTCGATGGATGTCTCCTGGAACGATTGCGGGATCACCCGCGCCAGAGCCCGACGATTCTGGATCATGTAGGACATGCCCGAGGCGTTGCTGAAGTAGTGGTGCTTCACGGCGAGCTCCCCGGAAGGCATCCGACAGATGCTGATGCCACTCAGATGCAGGAACGCCCCGCCCGGAGGCGGAAGGTTCGCCGCCGCATGGCGAAAAAAGGCGCTGCCCAGAATCGGCTGGATCGGCAACTCCCCCTCGCGAAGACATTCCTTACCCGAATATACATCCTGAAGAAGAAGCTCGAAAGCCCGCAGCCGTTGCTTGATCCCCGCCACCAGCGGATTCCATTCCTCCTGGGTGAAAATTTGCGGGAGCAGATCGCAGAACCAAGGTCGGCTCCCCCAAGGGCGATCGCGGGCGATGTCAAACGTCACCCCCATCTCCCGCATCGTCGCCTCAAGGCTCTCATCCAGAGCCCGCGTGCGCGACAGAGGCAGGCTGTTGATCCGCTCAAAGAGGGGGCGATAAACCTCACGGGGAGACCCATCCTCCGCGAATGTCTCGTTCCAGATGCGGAAATCCGCCTCCAGCTTTGTCAGGTCCCTCGTTCGCACGCCGCGACCCTTTCCATCCACCCCCGCCCGGTCAAGCGCAATCCGAGGCGAAACGAGTGGTTGCGTTGCAGGGTTCAGGATTATTTGCCATCCAGCAGCCTCAGGTCGCTCTCGAAGCGGGGGACGCTCCTGCTTCCGGTCGCCCGGGCTTTTTCCAGAAGGGTGTTGCCTGCCTCCTTATCTCCGGCATGGAGAGCGATGGCAGCCCGGGCATAGAGGCCGGCCGGAGAATCGTCGGGCAGGGCCACCGGATCCAGCGCCGCTACCTGGCCGAGCAGAACGTCGCACATCACAGCGCGGTAGGCGGCGACGCGATGATGCGGGTCTTGCTGGCGGAATGTCGCCAGCAAACGCGCCGCGGCAGCATAGTCCCCGGCATCGAACTCAAGCTGGGCGAGGTTAAAGAGGGAGGCTGGCGCAAAAGGGGCGATCTCCAAAGCCTTCCGGAAATACTTCCGCGCCTTGTCCCTCTCTCCGCATGACAGAGCAACCGCCCCGGCATCGTGCCAGGCCGCCGGATCGTGAGGAGCCACCAGTGCTGCCGTCTCGGCTGCCGCCAGGGCCTTCGCGGACTCCCCGACCGCCATCAGCCCGGCGGTTTCTTCGATTCTGGCGTTTTCAGCCTCTGCTCCGCGAAGGGTCGGCCTCCCTCCCATGGATGTCACCTTCGCCGTTGATGAAAGCTGCCAATTCCAATCTGTCGGGGAAACAGGGGCCGCCTTCCTGTCATGGGACCCCCCGAGAAACGACAGCGACAACGATAGCGACAACGTCCCAATGACCCCGAAATAGGTCAGGAGAATCATCGCCGGGGACAAGCGCCTGTGCCAGCGGATGGCCGGCCGCAAAATCCGCCATGCAGCAATGCGCCGGCGGCGGGCCTGCGGTGAGAGCAGCTTCGGAAGCGCCTGCCCGGGGCGCTCACGCCTGTTCTGCCGCCCGGAAGCCGACTTCTTCCCCGTCGCCTTTTCATGCGGAAACAATTCCAAGCGCTGGTGTCTTCGCTCAAACGCTTTGATTTTTCGCGCACGCCGACGGCTGTCATTCCACCGGTTCCTTAAACCAGGAGCAAACTCATCGAACAGGTCCAGGCAGAATTGCTGAACCCGGAAAAATCCACCAGCGTGAGCCTTCATAAAAAGAGGACAATCAGCGCGCGACTCTCCGGCGCTTCCAAGCCATCAACCCGCCCACCCCTGCTATCAACACCAACAGTGCCGCAGAGGGCTCGGGGACGCTGGCGACGCGGAAACCGACGGACACGGATTCGTTATTCGGGTCGACGGCGGAGCTGCTTGAGGAGCTCAGGCCCGTGGCAAACCAATATCCGCCACCGCGGCGCGCGCGATTCTCGGTCGGACTATCGTTCGGAGGGGTGCTGGCACTTTCGGTCCATTCATAGACATTGCCGTTCTGTCCCATCGTTCCATAGGGGCTCAGACCTCCGGCATTGTTGGTATCTGTCGGACCCGGCTGTCCGCTGTAAACAGCCGTTCCTGGATCCGTCCCGCTTGCTACCGGAGTCGGAGCTGTATCACTTCCTGTGGCGTAATCCCAGTATCCCGCTCCGCCACTCTTGTTCGGATCATAAAACGCCGCCTTATACCACTCGTCCTCGCTGGGCAGGAAATAATACGCATCCTTGTTTCGGAAGCGGTTCTCACCGCCCCCCTGCCACGCTTCTCCGCTTGTCCAGAGGGTCAGGCTCCAGTAACCGCTATAGCTCAGGTTATACGCCGCCTGATGCCCTGTGCTGGTGTTCAGCCAGTTCACAAATGCGGCAGCCTCATACCATGTGATATTTGCAGCTGGCTTGCTCCCCGTATACGCCCCCGCCGTCACATGGGTCATTCCGCCGGCTGTGGCTTTGTCGATCGCGGTCTGCGTTATCTCGTAGGTGCCCATACGGTAGCCGTAGCTCACCGATCCTGCGGGATTGGGAACGCCGGTCGTGTCCGCTGAATTCCCCGCATTGCCGATGTCCACAAAGTCGATATCAAACTGGTTGGCCCCACTGCCGAACGTGTCGGCCTTTACTGTTTCTGTCGTCACCATTCCCAGGGCCAGCCCGAGAGCTGCCACTGCCGTTGTTCCGAGGGTTTTCATAGGCTTCATGCCGCGATTTTCCCTCCGCCCCGACGGCGCACCAATGAAATTTTGTTTACATGGTGTAGAGTCCGAAATTCACCAAGTTGTGCGCAGATCCGGATACTGGCGGATGAGGGGATCCGGTGTGAGCAGCGTGAGATTCTGCGACTTTGCTGTGGCCACAAGAATCCGGTCAAAGGGATCGCGGTGCAACTCCGGCAACCCGGCTGCCGCGAGAGCAATTCTTGAGTGGAAACCGGTCTCCACCAGCCCGTGCAACTCCAAAGCGCGGGGAAACCATTTTCCGGGATTGAGCCCGAGAACCAATTTTCCCCGGGCAACTTTTTGCCCGATCTCGAAAGCCGAAAGAGGCGAAACATAGAGGTGGCCAGCGTGGAGTTGCAGAGTGCGACGCGCGGTTTTAGACAACCCTGACTGATCGATGGCAAGCCAGAGCAGAACACAGGTGTCCAGCAGGATCACCGCGCATCCTCCGGCCACTCCACTTCATCGGCGGGCTCCATCGGATCGTAAAAAAGCGTCCCGCTCAGCTCGGGGTATTGCTGCAAAGGGTCTAGCACAGTTTTTTTCACCGAGCGCATTTCTGCGATCGGTTTTCCGCTGCGGCAAATCAGCACCGTCTCCTGGTTCTGCTCGATCTCGGCCAATAGAGCCGATAACTGGCTCTTGGCTTGATGAGTGTTTACCGAAATCATAAAGCTAGACTAAGTCTGGTTCATATTTCTGTCAACGCGCGTGATTTTCCGACTTGGGCGGCCTTCAGGGCACGACACGTTCCGCTCCCCTGCGGCCGCCGGCTTTCATTTTCCATGGTGCAAAGTCAGCGATGCAGGGGAATGACCATCTGCGGAAGGATCTCCAACGAGGCTCTGGCACTCCACGCTCTAATGGCATGGACATCCTGCCCATACGTTGAACTTCACGCATCGACTGGAAGCCGATGCCACGGGGTCTTTCTAGGCCCGCTTTGCGGGGGGGGCGTCGCGCTTTTTATGGCAAGCTGACCTTGCAGGGCTTCCTCTTTTTTCTTAAAGGATCAAAGTTCAAACCCGCTCGGCAGGCTCAGCCCCTGAGCTTGTCAAAGGGGGTAACTTTCCGACGTCTCCAGAGAAGCCCGCCAACTCCTGCCATCGCCAGGAACCCCCAGGTGGCAGGCTCGGGAACGGCTGTGTAGGACACCAAGATGTTGTTACCGCTGGTGGTGGCCGAAAAACTGGCATTCGGGCGCACTGCTGCGAGGAAAACCCCATTCATATCCCCCGAAATTACGCCCATTGTGAGTGTCCTCAGGGTTGTCCCTCCAACATTGAAGAACAACCACTCCTGGTCCGTCGCCCAAAGGTCATTGGTCCAGACAACCTCGGAGCCGGTTCCGTTGAAGACCAGATTAAGGGTGGTGTTGGTGTTAATCGTCAGGTCGCCATTGACATCGATGCCATCGAAGTTGGTCCCGCGTCCCTCGATGGTGTTGGAGTTGAGTTCCCAGATGACCGTCGAGCCGTTTTCGTAGGTCAGGTTGCTCTCGAAGGTTTGGAGCCCCGGAGAATTACCGGGCGAGTGCGTGCCGTAAACGGTTGTATTTCCGCCGACCGCGCCGCTGCCGCCGAGCGTGGCTCCGTTTTCCACGATGACGGCGCTGTCAGCTGCCGTGGAACCGTTGATCAGGAGCGTGCCTTCGGTCACCGTCGTGCTGCCGGTGTAGGTGTTTGCGCCAGCGAGAATCTGGGTGCCGGAACCGGATTTCACGAGAGACATCGTGCCATTGCCGTTTTGGATCACGCCGGTAAACGTGGACGAACCGCTGGCGAGCGAGACGGTCAGCGTGGAATTTCCGGCGGCGCTGCTGGTGACAAGCCCATGGCTGGATCCAGGAGCGTAGTCGGCAAGCGACGCGACGGTCTGATTGTGCCCGTTCATATCAAAAATCCCACCGGTATCCAATGAGACGGCCGTCGTGGTCGCGAGGGAACCGGAATTCCCGAGGCTGAACAGCCATTTGTCCTCGAGGTAATGCGACACCGCAGCGGCATCGGCAGTGCTCAGGGCGGTGTTGAAGATCAGGATTTCTCCTACCTGCCCATTAAAGAAGTTTCCGTTGGCAAGGTAATTTGTGAAGCGTCCACCGACGGCAACCGAATCAATAGTGAAGTTCCCGGAGCTTACGATGGAATTGCTGGTGGTGGTTGCAATACTTCCTCCATTGTTCACCGTGGCTGAAAAAGTGTTGGTGGAGCCGTCAAACAAGTTTTCCACCATGATGACGCTCGTGCTATAACCCGAGGTATAACCGGGCGTGGCCAAGATGGGGTTGGCACTGCCTCGGGTTGGTTGAAAATTCACATTCCCACTCTCGTCCCATCCGACTCCGACGACGTTGCTGGCGTTGCCATAATCCGTTCCGCCGTTTGCCCCGACCAAGCTGAGGTAGCCCGCCCACGCCCCATTAGCCGCAGTTTGTTTTGCCACCGCAAAAATCGTCATTTTGTCGGTTGTGTTCGTGAAAGCGCCCTGGTTCACCAAAGCCTGGCTACCGTTGAACGCGACCGTCCCCAGTCCGTTGATGCCGTCCGCAACATAGGTGGGGGCGGCGAGGTTGTTGGACATGCTGTGAATGGTGGCGCTGTTGGTAAAACTTCCCCCACTGCTGCCGCTGTTCGCCCATGTGGTCACATTCGCGCCATTGGCCAGCCCCAGGGTGCTCGCATCCAATTGCAGCATCGGCGTCACAGTGAGGGGGGCAGGCGTTGATCCGCCGCCCAGCTTCAGTGTGCCGTTTATAATATTCGTGTTGCCGCTATAAGTCTGATCGTTGGCGACACTGAGTGTTCCTCCTCCCGTGAGGGTGAGGTTGCCCGAGCCCGAGACGACAGAATCCAGTGTGGTGGAGCCGCTCACGTTGTAAACCAGCGCGGCGTTGTTGGTGATATTCCCCGCGACGGATCCGGTGGCGCCTCCGTTGCCCACCTGCAAGGTTCCGGCACTGATTGTCGTCGGGCCGGTGTAGGTGTTTGCTCCGCTCAGGATCTGCGTGCTTCCACCGTCCTTGGTCAGGCCGCCTGTGCCGCCGATGGCTCCGGCGAAGGTCGTGGTGCCGGAGGTGGTTCCAAGCGTCAGCGTGCTCGACCCGAGGTTGACGGCTGAAGTGGAACTGCCGGTCAGCGAGGCGACGGACTGGTTTGCGCCAAGCGCGAGGGTTGAGCTGCCGGCCCCCCACTGATCCATGATGATCGCGGTGCGGCCGCTGGCAGTCGGGAGGGCCTCTGCGACGTTCGCGTTGACTACGGCCGCATCGGTGAGGTAGGTCGGGCCGTTGTAGGTATTCGCCACGTTCAGGTTCGCCGTGGTCCCGCTCACGACGAGGTCGGAGTTCGCGCTCGACCCGCTGATGGCGGAGCCGGAGATATTGATAACACCACCCCCCGTGAGCGTGAGTGTGGTGCCATTTTTTACGATGCCGCCGGTGAGCGTCAGGTTGCCGCCCCCGGCGCTGATGCTGGCGTGGCTGGACGCGGTGATCTGGCCAGCATACGTGCTGGTGCCGCTGTTCTCGAGCGCGCCGCCGCTGCTGATACCATAGCCCTTGATGTCGAGGGCTTCTGCCGTCGAGTAGTTGACCCCCGTGAGTTTTAGAGCGGCTCCGCTGGCGACCGATGTGCCGGCGGCATTCGTGCCCAGCGCGTTGTTTGATGTCACCTCAAGCCTGCCCGAGGAAACCGCTGTGCTGCCGGTGTAGGAATTGTTGCCCGCGAGTGTGAGCGTGGCCGACGGGTTATTGAGCGTGAGGGTTTTGCCATTGCCAGCGATGATGCCGGCGAACGTGCTGCTGCTACCGCTAGTGTAGTTTACGCTGCCGGTGATCATGCTGTTCGCGTTGCCTGCCAAGATCGAGCCTCCGGTGACCGCCAGGTTTCCGTTGGCAATGAGGTTGGCGTTACTGCCGATGAGGAGGGTGCCGCTGCTGGAAGTGACAAGCCCGCTGACCGTGCTGTTGCCGTTCCAAGTGCCGCCCGTGACCGCCAGCGTGCCTGCGATCGAGCCGGAAGATTTGTTGATCATGCCGCTGCCGGTGAGGGTGGCGTTG
>JBGSJQ010000140.1:0-21790 GCA_041741775.1 Terrimicrobiaceae bacterium
CGCAGGCGTGGCGGTGGCGACGATGATGTGAGTCTCCGGAGACAATTCGTGGATGCGGTCGAGAAGGGTGTCGAGATAGCCGCGCAGGAGAGGGGCGTCGATCCCGGGCAGGTCGGTGCTGCCGAGGTTGTTGGTGCCGACCATAAGGAGGATGAGGTCGGGCTGGAAACGCTTGAGCGCGAGGTCGATCGGAACGGCGTCGGTGTTGATCGTATCGGGATGACCAAACTGATTTTGGTGTTTGGTGAAGAACTGGATGGGCACGCCGTTGTAGCCTTCCATTTGACTGGATGGGCCCTGCCCGGGCCAGTGTTGGCTGCCGACCATCTCGTAGGGGATGTCAGCGTGGTCGAGTGCGCGGCAAAGCGTGGGATCGGAGGCTGCGTAGCGTGTGATGGAATCTCCCATCCGCAGGATTTTCAGCGGTTCGGCGGGCTCGGCGGCGGAGAGGAGAGGGGTGAATGCGAGAGCGAGAAGAAGGCGGAGCATGGCGATGATAAGCGGGGTGTCCTTTTTGAAGTAGGGGATCATCCTTAAATTGATATCCTAAAAAGCGCCGTTTCCAAGGTCCAGATGACAGCTCTGATATCGTAACAGTGTCCTGAACAAAATCCATTGACCGACTGCACCCCATGATAGATCTTCTATCATATGAAAAGCGCAACGGTAGCGGATCTCAGGAATCAATTTGCCACTGTCTCGAAGTGGATTCAGGACGGCGAGACGGTGACGATCACGAAACGTGGACGGCCATTTGCCAAGCTGACGCCAACCGGCGATCACAAACCGCTCCAGCCCTTGGACCGCATGGCTCGCCTCCATCGCATGTTTCCTGACGGTCCGGTGCAAGGAGATGCGCAGGATGTTGTTGATTACGACAGGGGCAACACGTGAGCATGGATACCTATTTCGACACAGCGATCCTTGTAAAATCCTTCGTCAGGGAATCTGACTCCCCAACTGCCATTAAAATGCTGGCAGAAGTGGGTGACCCCATCTTATTCACCCATGTGCATGAAGTGGAGGTGCCCAATGCCATCCGCTTGAAGCGTTTTCGTGGTGAGATTACTCAGGCTCAGGAAGCCTCCGCCATCCGCGCGCTGCGAAACGATATCATTGCCGGGCGATTGATCCGTCCGCAATATGATTTGGCAGAAGTATTCTACCGGGCAGAGCGCTTATCCGCAAAATTTTCCGGTGAACTGGGCGCTCGCAGTCTGGACCTGGTTCACGTTGCAGCGGCACTGGAAATTGGCTGCAAAACGTTTGCCTCGTTCGACGCGCGGCAGCGGCAATGCGTCAAGCGGGCTGGTCTACGATTGGTTCCAAAAGCGGATTGATTAGAGCGGGTTTGGTGCAAATGACGTGCTTCCCGGCTGCGAGGGCTTGGGTGATTTAGGGCGCGCCGGGATATTCGAGGGCGTGGTTGAGTTCGACGATGGGGTCAAAGCCGACTTCGACGAGAAAGTCGTAAACCTTGTCCACGAGCGCCCAATTGAAGACAAGGGAGCCATCGGCGGCGCGTTCCACCACGCCGAGATCCTCATGGAAGGTGGCGTGAAAACGGATGGCGCGATAGCCAAGCTCCTTTTGCAGGAAACGCAGGTGCTCTTGCACATCGGCGCGGAGGATCTCGGAGGCGGTTCCCTGACAGATGCACCCCTTCCAGGCGTGTTTGAGGGGAGGAAGGCTGGCGGTGGCGACAGAGGGTGAAATTGTCGAGTTCAAAAAAAGTGAGTGGTCAGGGTTCAGTTAGACTGGGGAGTGCTCTCAAGAAAATCTCTGTGAGTGTTATTCTTACCTCCGTGCGCAGAGTTCATAAACCCCGTGTTAATGATATGGTATCAAATGATTGCAGGCTCTAAGACGATGCGGTGGTTTTTCCGGGGACCCACCTGCCGGGCAAAATGACGGTTTTGGGTTCTTCCGGGATGCCTGATTCATTTCGCAAGAGCTGGGCGGTTACCAAATCCACAGCTTGCGAGGCCTGAAGTGCCCTGCGCATGTCAACGCCCGACCAGTCCTCCACATCGGGACCCAGAGCGGGATGAACGAGACCGATATCGCCGGGCACGTTGAGACCGATTTTCTGCAGCCACGCCGGGACCCAATTGTAGTCAGCTATGATGGCGTCGGGACGATAACGCTGCACCCATTGACAGAATGCTTCTTCAGCCTCCTGCCAGTTGATCGCACCCTTGCCCACCGGAATGTGATGCCTTTTCGGTCTGCGCCATTGTGCACTCAGATATCCCCCCAACACCTCATCCGCCGAAATTCGCAGATCGTAGTCGGGAATAAAAATTCCGATCTTCCGATAGCCAAGATTCCAAAGCTCCTGATAGCACATCGAATAGTTGTGGAAATAATCGGGCAGCACCTGATGCACTGGCAGTTTGAAGGCCAGCCCTCCGAATGAGGCCATCGCAAAGTCATCGAGCGGAAACAGAAACTGGTTTTCTGAGCTGCCCGGCGGCACCAGAAAGCCACAGATTCCACGTGCTTTCATCACCTGGTGCGTTCGCTCAGGCGTCCAGTGCGGGCGGCCAATCCAGATCTCATCGAGTAAAAAACCGCTTGCCTCCGCCCGCTGCCGTGCTCCATCGAGGTAGACCCGGTTGTAGGGCAGGTTCTGCCAGGCATCTTCTTCTTTGGAAGTGTTCAGAAATGCCAAAACACCCGCAAATTTTGTTGAGCGACGCCTGCGCATCTCCGACATCACCGTGCGCACGATCGTGTTCACCTCATAACCAAGGCGCCTGGCAGCCTGGCGCACCGCTTTTGCTTTGACATCGCTCACTGGCACATTGCCCGAGAGGACTCGGGAAGCTGTCATTGGTGACACACCGGCTGCGGCAGCCACATCGCGCAGAGTGGATTTCTTGGACGATTCGCGAGGCATTTGCTCCAAGATATCGCATGGATGTGATACGATACCAAGCCGAAATATTTGCGGCTCATGAATGCGTGGCCATATCATTCGAGCCACGGGCCTGCATGCACTGCTCACAAATGAGAAAGTTGCTGCCATCCCCGACTCCGCAGTGAACAGCTACAAAACAACCAATACGGGCAGTGAGTTTCGCGTGGCTACCAGCATTCCGGAAACGCTAAGGCAGTTTGATGCCAAGTTCACGAGTGGAGAAATGTTCCGCTCCGCCCCGGTGATCCTGGAATTCCCGACTACGCCAGTGCGCCCGACCCGTTCGCTGAGGCAGGCCTGGACACGTTTTATCAATTCCGTGTGATAGGCACGCGCCAGTTCAACCCCTGATAGGACGATCAATAGACGACTCGAAATAATAATACGTATATGAACCAAGTCACCACCCATCCCACCAAGCCCGCTGAATCTCTGAAGCCCGCATCCCGGGTCGTTCGCCATCATCCCGATGCCGGCGAGTCGTTGCAGTCCATTCTTGACCGCGCTCAGCCAGGCGATCGAATCGTGCTGGCTCCTGGCATCTATCGGGAATCAGTCGTTATAGCACAAAGCGGCACGCCAGAAGCGCCCATCATCGTGGAGGCGGAGAAGCCCGGGACCGTCGTCATCACCGGCACCGACATCGTCGAGGGGTGGGTGGACGGGGGATCGGGTCGCTGGCAGGTCGCGATGGACCTTTCGCACCTTGCGAACTCGAGCAAATACGGATTGCTTGCAAGCCGT
Source organism: Terrimicrobiaceae bacterium (assembly GCA_041741775.1). Classification (GTDB taxonomy): domain Bacteria; phylum Verrucomicrobiota; class Verrucomicrobiia; order Chthoniobacterales; family Terrimicrobiaceae; genus QYQL01. The sequence continues at coordinate 3,668 of JBGSJQ010000140.1, forward strand.
CGCGAGCAGGTCTTCGTTGACGGTCATTCGCTGCGGCAGGTGCTGCACAAGGATCAGCTTGTTGGGGGTACGTTTTATTATGAGGAGGCCGAGTGCCGCTTATGGATCCTTCCTCAACCTTTCACCGGGGAAACAACCGAGGGCACTCAGGAAATCGACGCTGGCGGCATCACGGGCGGGGGGACGGTAGCTCTTGATCGTGGTGCCCCCGAGAATGCGTGGCAATTCCTCACCCGAAGATTCGACCCTGCGGAACATCGCATCGAAGTGAGCACTCGCCACTGCATTTTCCGAACTGAGGGCGAGCATAACCAGCAGGGGGTAGGTCACCTTGTCCTGCGCGGACTCACCTTTCGCGGATCTGCCGATTCGCCCCAGCAACCGATGGCCCGATTTGGCGGCAGTCATCTCTTGGTTGAAGATTGCCTCTTTGAAGCGGGCTGCGCCCGGGGCTTTGACATCCGCGCGAACCAGTCGGTTTTCCGCCGCTGTGTGGCGAGGCTGAATGGACAGATGGGATTTTCGGGATACGGAAATGACAACCTCGTGGAAGATTGTGCCTTGCTTTACAACAACACAAAGCACTCGGACTTCACATGTTTCGAGCAGGGAGGCTGCAAGATTTGCCGCACCAATGGCTGGGTGGTGCGCCGTGTTCGTTGTGTCGGCAACGATGGGCCGGGCATCTGGTTCGACATCGACAACACCCACGCCACCATTGACGCGTGTTGGTGCGAAGGCAATAGCGGGCCGGGTATCATGTATGAAATCTCCAGCGATGCCGTCATCCGTAACAATGTCTGCGTGCGCAACGGAGTCCCGTATCACAAGGATGTGCGTTTCAATTCCATTACCAATTCCGTCGGACATATCGAACCCGTCTATGGACAAGGAATCCTCGTTCAAATGTCCCGGCGCGTGGTGGTGCACAACAACACCTGCGTGGGCAACCGGCGCTGCGGTATCGAGCTCCGCCACCATCCTTACCAGCAAGCGGGCAATCCCGGCCACTCGACCGAAACTTACCGACTGGAGGATAATGAGATTTTCAACAACCTTCTCGCCGACAATGGTTGGGACAACCTGATGATCAGCCGGGCACCGGAAAATCCCACGAAATGCGGGGAAGCACGGAATAACCGGCATGACTTCAACCTGTTCTTCAATCGCGAAGTGTTGCTCCAATACCAGAACGATCTCACCGCCTTCAGCCGCTGGGGGAAAAACCTCGCTGCGGGAAGCATGTCGCTGGAAGAATGGCGTGCAGCCTCCCATCAGGACCTGCATTCCATTCAGTGGGATCCGTATTTTGTCGCCCCCGGCGAGGGAGACTTTCGTATTGAAGCCGGTTCACCTGCCATCGCGCGTGGCCGGCCAGTAGATGGATTTGAGCGCGATTTCCTTGGGGCGCCCCGTCCCGCCGGAGCACCAGCCATCGGTGCGTTTGAGCCGGTGCATCCCACTGCGGCGGAACTTTTACGTGCCAACCGGGCAGTAAGCGACCCGTGCTGAGTTTTACCCGCCCGGACGAACCAGGCCTTCCGGTCAACTTCCTGCCCAAAAGCGTTCATGCAACCGTGCACTGACAACTTTTCCAACAATCGCTTTGACTCCCGCGCCGATTGGACCCGTGGGCTGGCGACGTTGGTTGGCCCCGCAGTGGGCCGACTCGATCCCGCGTCCGCCGATCTGCCTTTGCCCGGGGGCGGTGCCTCCTACGGCGAACCCGGTGCGCGGCTCGAGCGAGTGGCGCGGGTTCTGACAGGTGCCGCCTTGCTGGCCCGCGCTACCGGAGACGAAACTCCGCTTGCTCCCTTCGCAAAGGCACTGGCCGTGGGCACCGACCCGGACTCCTCCGCTTTCTTTGGCTTTGCCAGAGATCTGGACCAGCGCGTGGTTGAGATAGCCTCCGTCGCGCTGGCCTTGGCCATCTGCCCCGGCAGCCTTTGGGAGGCGCATCCGCCATCCGTCCGGGATCGACTTGTCACATGGCTGACCTCGGCCAACCGCGTGCAATTGCCGCCGAACAATTGGGCGCTTTTTCGCATCCTGACCAATGCCGTATTGCACCGTCTTGGCGTGTCTTCCCAAAATGACCCGAGCGAAAGCGACTGGGCCGCAGTCGATGAATGCTATATCGGCGGGGGGTGGTATAACGACGGGGTCGCGGGACAAACCGAGGCATTTGATTACTACAACCCCTGCGGATTCCATTATTTCAGTTTGCTGGCGATGCACCTGCATCCTGAGATGGATTCCGACCGTGCCGACCGGATTCGCGAGCGCGCTTTGGCCATTGCGCCGGATGTTGGTGCGCTCCAGTCCCGCGAAGGGCTCCATTTGCCCTTTGGGCGCAGCCTGACTTACCGCTTTGTGCCCGGCTCTTTTGCCGGGGCCTGCGCGATCGCGGAGGTGGGGGATGCCGGAGCGCAACGCGAGGAAATCGTGCGATGTTTGCGGTTCTGGGCGGGACAGGATTTTCGCGATGGTGGCGGACTCCTGCCCATTGGCTTCACGTATCCGAATACGCACTTCAGCGAGCACTACAACGCGCCAGGTAGTCCCTATTTTGCGCTTCATGCCTTCCTGCCCCTTTTGCTGCCCGAAGAGCATCCCTTCTGGAATGCTCCGGCAGCGCCTGCGGGGGAACGTCCCAGCCGCGTTGTGCTCAACAAACCGCGCATGACCGTCGTGGAGGATCATGGGCATCACCGCGCAGTTTTTGCCGGACAGCGGCTGGCATGGGCACTCCGCCACGAGGGGGAAAAATACGCAAAGTTCGCCTATTCCTCACGGCATGGATTTCAAGTCAGCGGAGGATGGCACGGCCTCATGCGCCTCGGCTTTGACAGCTCCGCGGCTATTTCCGAGGACGGTGACCTGTGGCGCTTGCGCGAACGTCCGCAAGACTGCCAACTGCTGCCCGGTGGCGCCGCATTCAGCCGGTGGATCGTGCCGGGCTGGATCGAGGCCGAATCGACAGTTGATGATGTCGGGGGCGTGCAGATCCGCCGCCACGTGTTGCGCGTGCTGCGCCCGTTAGTTTGGCTGGAAGGTGGCTGGCCATTCCCGATTCGCAGTCCCGATCCGACGAGCGATGGGCGAGTGGAAGAACGGGGAGACTCCGGAGCGCTGCTCCATCTTCCAGAGAGCAATTGGTTTTCTGCAATGATGCCGGCCCCGGGACACTCCGGCACCTGCGACATCGTGGGTTGCGATCCGAATTTGAATGTCCTGCATCCGCTGACCATGCTGCCGTATTTCCGTGAGACACTCGAAACCGGCACCCATGAACGCACGCTGATTGTCGGTGGTTTCGGGTTGAACCCCGCCGCCTGGCAGGAAGCCCTCCTCAACCGGACGATCTGGTCATGAGTCACTCTGCGGGCAACAACAAACTCACCGCTCTCGAGAAAGCATGCTATGGGGCGGGAGCCATCCCATTTTCTTTGGGCTACATGGCACTCGGGCAACTCGCATTCCCGATTTTTAATCTCACGCTCGGGGTCAGTGCGACTGTCGTGGGACTGCTTCTCGCTCTGGGACGTTTGTGGGACAGCTTTACCGACCCGCTCATGGGATCAATCAGCGACAATGCCCGCACGCGCTGGGGCAGAAGGAGGCCGTTCATTGTGCTCGGCGGGCTGCTCTGCGCGGTGGCATTCCCGCTGTTGTGGACTGTGCCGGAAAGTTGGAGCGAGAGCGGGAAGGTTGGCTGGATCTTTTGCAGTGTCCTCCTTTTTTATACGGCCACCACCGTATATTCTGTGCCGTGGCTCTCGCTTGGCTACGAGATGAACCCCGCCCCGCTGGAACGAACCCGGCTTCAAGCGTGGCGCACGTATTTTGGAGGCGCAGCCATGCTCAGCGTGCCGTGGTTCTACGCCTGGGCACAGGCGGACATTTTTGCCAGCACGATCTCGGGCATGCGTTGGATCGGATTGGCAGCCGGCCTTTGTTTCTTCCTGTTTGCCCTGCCCGTGTTTTTTGGCTGCCGCGAGCGCGAGGATGCCGTAACGAGGCAACAAGAGAAAATGCCGTTCTGGCAGGGACTCAAAGAAACGGCGGAAAATCGTCCGTTTCAGATTCTCGTTGGGGGCATCGTGGTTCCGATGCTCTGCATCCCGGTGCTCGTCGGCTCTCTCGCAGTTTACATCAATATTTATTATGTCTTTGAAGGCGACCTGAAGCGCGGGGCGGCCTATGCGGCAACCTTCTCGACCGTGATGTTCGTCATGAAGTTTCTCATTTTGCCGGTCGGAATTCGTCTGGTCGCACGGTTCGGCAAAATCCCGGTGGTGCGCTGGGCACTCTGGCTCGGCTTGGCGGGCTCGCTGTGCAAATTCATTCTCTACACCCCCGCCGCGCCATGGCTGCAATTCGTCAATGCCATCCTGCTCGCTCCCACGATCACCGTCTTCTGGCTGCTGGTGGATCCCATGAAAGCCGATTGCACCGACTACGACGAATGGAAATCCGGGCGACGCCGCTCAGGCACCTACGCCGCCGTCGCGAATTGGATCGAGAAAGCCACCATGACGATCTTCCTCCTGGGGTCCGGGCTTTTGCTCGACTGGAGTGGATTCGATCCCGCCTTGGGCGCTGCGCAGCCCGATGGCACGATGTTGATTTTGCGCGCAGCTTTTGCAGGCGCTCCCGCCACGGCATTTGCCATCGCTTTGGTTGCGCTCCATTTTTATCCCCTGGATGAACGGCTCACCGAGGAAATCCGAGCCACGCTGCTCAACCGAAACAAAGCAGCCGATGACTTATTAACTTAATTTATATGAAAAATAAAATCGCTATTCATGCTCTGCTGGCTTTGGTGCTTGCTGTCTGTTTTTCCAAGCGGGCAGCGGCAGAAAACTTAATCAATCCCGACGCTGCGACCGTCACCCATGCGAAGCAGCAGCCGCTAGGAACTTTTTTGTGGGATGACGCCGGAAAGTGGACGATTACCCCTCCTCGTCGCACGGAGGATGGGCGCAATGACATGCACGTCACTTTTCCCGTCAATGCGCCTCTTCCGAAGGGCGGTGGGCTCGTTTTTGAATGTGAAATGCGCGCGGTCTCCAATCAGGATGGAGTCGCTGCCGGGCAGGCCGGCCTGGTGCTCGACATCGAGCAGGCAGGGGCCGACCCCGCAAAGAAAAATTCGGTGTTCCGGCACATCCTGCTGGCGGGTCCGGACTGGGAAACCTTCCGGGTGCCGATTGAGGCGGATCAGAGCGCCCCGACCGGAAGCTGGCAACTCGCGCTTGCCCCTTCCTACTTTGAGCAGGTCGTTGAGATGCGGGACGTGAGGCTGCGGGCCCTGCGCGATGGCGAGGAAATCACGCCCGCCGTCAGCTATCCCGGTCAGCAGTCCGACGCAGAGTGGCGTCAGTTGGCACGCGAGCGCATCAGAAAAAACCGCATGGGCGATCTGACCGTCCGCGTCGTGGATCCCTTCGGCAAACCGGTGCCCGGTGCCCGCATCACCCTCAAGCAAACCCGTCACGCCTACCGCTTTGGCACTTGCGTGGTCGCAAACCGGCTGGTGGATGCAGACGTGACATTCCGTGACGCGGCAATGACACGCGAACAATTTCTTCGCGACAACGCCCGCTACCGGGAGGAAATTCTTCGGTTGTTTAATTTCGTGGTTTTTGAGAACGACCTCAAGTGGCCAGCGTGGGGCGGAATCAATCCGAACCGCCAACAGGCGGACACACTTCGTGCGATGGAGTGGCTGCGCTCGCATCACATCCTGATCAAAGGCCATACGCTCGTTTGGGGGAGCTGGAAACAAACTCCAGGCTGGCTTGAATCCCTCAAAAACGACAAACCCGCGCTGCAGGCGGCCATCCTGCGGCACATCCGTGACATCTCGGCGGCAACGGGCGCGTTCACGTCATTTTGGGACGTGCTCAATGAACCGATGAGCCATCGTGACATCATTGAACTTCTCGGCCACGAGGCGGTTGCGGATTGGTTTCGTGTTGCCCGCGAGTCACTGCCGGGGCAGCCACTTCTGCTCAATGAGTTTGACATGGTCGGCAATGGGGGGAGTCAGCCGCGGAGGGAGCGTTTGATCGCGCTGGTGCACGATTTGCAAAAGCTTGGCGGTGCACCGGACATCATTGGTTTCCAGTCCCACTTCTGGAGCAACCGGCTCACACCACCGGAAACCATTTGGAAAATCCTTGATGAAGTCCACGGCGCGACGGGGCTGCCCATCGCGGCCACCGAGTTTGATCTCAATTTTCCAAACGACCGCGTGCAGGCGGATTACACGCGGGATTTTCTGACCGCATGGTTCGCGCATCCCGCCACCGATTCATTCATTATGTGGGGCTTTTGGGGAGGTGCGCATTGGTTCGGCGAGCGCGGCGCGATGTTTCGGCGCGACTGGACGCCCAAGCCGAACCTCAAGGCCTACACCGACCTCGTTCTTGGCGAGTGGTGGACAACCGGGGAGGGGATCACCGACAAAAACGGAGAGTGGCAGGCTCGCGGCTTTCTGGGGGATTACGAAATGGTAGTCGAACTTGACGGACGGGTGACAGCCAGTCGCCGTCCCACCATTCCCAAAGCCGGTCTGCAGCTGGAGGTTGTCCTGACTCCTAATCCTGCAGAGGCGAATCCATAGACAGCCTCGCGCATGCCATTTCGCTCAGGGGGGATTAGGAATAGTAGGAGAGTATCTTACGATAAGATCCTTTCGTCCTGTCCAAGGGAATGGTTTTCTTCCAGAATTTGACTTCCTTATGAAACCTCTCAGACACTCCCTCCTCTTATTGTTTTGCCCTTTGGTAACTCTGGGCCTTTCCAATGCCACGGCCGGTGAAATTGCCTTGACCTTTGGTGGCACCGATATGGTGGAAGCCGACACCTCATTGCGCAAAATCCCCGGGAAAGGCACCCTGGATTTTTCGAAACCGCTCTCACCGGAGACCGGCTACACCGGGCCGGAGTTCTTCGGCAGTTATGGCCGCAGTGCCAATGGGTCGGTGGATAACGCCAGGATACTGAAAAGCGATGGGCCCTACAAACAGAACATGCTGGACTTCAACGACGGTGTCGCCGGAGTGGTGGACCAGATGTATGGCGTGGTGATTTTCCGTTCGGATTCCTTTGAGGGAAGATTCAAAGGAGAGAGCCTGTCCCTGGCAAGATCGGAAGCCCTGGCTATTCGCACCTATAACGGGTTTGTTCCTGATCAAACCGGGTGGGTGTATTTTTATGTGGAAGTCGGTGATGATGCCTATGTGTCACCTCCGTTCTCCTTCACCAAGGATGACGATGGGGGCTGGGGAGAAACGAATATCACGGTCGATGACCCGCGGAAAGTCCGTTGGACTCGTGCGGTCTTTCGCGATGGCACGCCTTTCCTGGCGGGCGACCGTCCGGAGGAAAGCCCGGATTTTGATGCAGTGACTGCGGTGGGATTTGCCTTCCAAACGGCCGGAACGGATGCGAATGGCAAAAATGTCTTTCGCTTTACGACCGACTTTTTCATGGTCTCGGCAGAGTAAGCCCTCAGAACTCCATCCATAAATCCGCACAATGAAGTTGCTCCCTTTTGTCGGCTGCCTCCACCGTTATTTTGGGGATCAACCCCCCGGCCCTTGCCGCCCTGCGGCCTCCTTCCACGGGAGACGCCTGTCCCTGCTCGGCGCCCTCCTCGCCCTGGGACTGCCCGTGCAGTCGGCCTCCGCTGAAGAGGAACCCGCAACGTCTCAAGAAGTGCCGAAAACGTCTCAACAAGTGACGAAAACGTCACGCGCCAGCCAATTACTCGGAAAAATCCCGGCGGAACCCAAGGCTCACCCGGTCGCTGCACCGTTGGGAAAATCCCTGCCACCGCTGGAATTTTATCAGGCGCTTCAGCCCGGGGTTCCTGGTTTGGAGGCGGTCTATGAGGCGGTCGAGGCGGAGGATGTGGAAGCTGCACAGAAAGCATTTGCGGCTTATTTAAGAACGAAGGAATTCGATGCGGCCGCCCTCAAAGTCCTCCCCGTGAAGGAGGAAGGAAGTGCGAGGACGGCTGCCGGAGATGCCGCTGTGGAACGCAAAATCACCCTGCTGGGCAAGACCCACGATTACGGAGAGAAGATTGATTGGATCAATAATCCGACCGAGTTTTCGGATTGGCCGCTGCTCTTGAACCGGCATGTCCACTGGGCCGACCTGGCCAAGGCTTATGAACAAACGGGGAATCCGATTTATCTCCAAGCCTTTGCGGAACAACTCGATAGCTGGCTGACGGGTGCTCAGATGCCCGGGATGGTCAAGCAAGCACAGGCCAGGAGCATCACCCGGGAGAGGGGGCACCGTCGTCCGTTTGATCCGGCATGGCGCACCATCGAGATCGGTGAGCGCCTGCGCGGTTCGTGGCCTGAGGCGTTTGGCACGTTTGTCCGGCAACCCGGCATGGACGACGCCACGCTGGTGCGGATGGTTGCAGCCATGGTGCGGCAGGCCGATTTCCTCATGGAATTCCAAGGCCCGCAGAATTGGTTTGCGATTGAAAATGATGGACTCCTCCAAACGGCGGTGCTGTTTCCGGAATTCAACCGCTCCAGGGCTTGGAAGGACGAGGCGCTGGACCGCATCTCCCAGCAACTGGAAGTGGAAGTTTACCCGGATGGCACCCACGAGGAATTGACCTTCTGGTATCAGGAAACGGTGCGCGGCGCGGTGGCCGGCATCATCACGGCGGCCGACAAACTCGGCTTGGAAATCCCGGCATCCACCAGGGAACGATTAGAGAAACTCCACGAATCCGCCATGGCGGTGGCGCAGCCGGACGGGCGTCTCCCGCAGATCAACGATGGCGATCCGCTGCGGGCGGAGATGCTGTTGCGCGACGGGGTCAACCGCTTCAAACGTCAGGACATGCTCTTTGTCGCCACGCGCGAACGCGAGGGAGAGGCTCCATCCTTTCTTTCCACCTCGCTCCCCTGGGCGGGCTGGGCGGTCATGCGCACGGACTGGACCGCATCGGGCAACTATCTGTTTTTCGAAGCGGGACCTTTCGGAGGGCATGCTCATGAGGACAAGCTGGGCCTGATTCTTTTTGCCTATGGGGAACCCTTTATCATCGACACCGGGCGCTCGGCCTATGGGGACGGACCCTGGCGCAAGTTCAATATCGGACCGACGGCGCACAGCACGGTGCTCTTTGACGGCAAGGGGCAGTCCCGTCGCTACTGGCAGGACAACCGCCTGACCAAGACAGAGACTGAAGCCGAGGGATTTGAGTTCGAGACCGGTCCCGAGGTGGACTACGCTTCCGGGGCCTTCGGGGAAATCAAAGATGAGATCTTTTATGACGAGGAGCTTGGGTTCGCCTTTATGTCCCAACGGCGGATCGTGCTTTTCCTCAAGCCGGATCGCTGGGTTGTCCTGGACACATGGAAAACGCGGGACGGGCATGACCAGGCGGACGCTTCACGCATCACCCCGCAATCCTTCAATCCCGCGCAGATCACCACCCTCTTTCAGTTGAATGATTTGCCAACCGCCCTGCAGGCGGAAAAGGGAACCCTGCTCCTCGGCAAGGACGACGGACCACGGCTCACCATTTCCTGGACGCAACCGGACAAGACCTCCGCATCCCTGGTGCGGGGGCGCGAAGAGCCGACTCCTCTGGGGTGGCGCTTTCTTGGGATGACGGAGGGGAACAAACCGATGCCGATACCCACGCTGGTGCTCGATCGGGAGCTGGCGGGGCAAACTTCGGCCAATGGCTACCTCTTCTCCGCCGTCAAGGCAGGAGAGGCACCGCGCGAGGAGTCGATTTCCCTGGCCTCGGTCGATCCCGACGGGGTGGTTTTCCACCTGCTCGCAGGCGATCAGGCCTTCGCCGAGATCAAGGTGAATACGAGTCCGGAGAGCAAGTTTCAATGGAAGGATGAAGCTATCGAAGGGCGGGTTGTCCTGGAATGGAAAGGGCAACGCTCGATTTTCCCGTGATAGCCTGGCAAGCCCGATATTTGGTCATCGGGGTGGCTCTGCTTTGGCCCGGATTCCCTTTCGGGGGACATTCAGCCGAAGGCGCATCCAATGCTGATCGCGAAATGCCTCCCGCGCCATTTTTTCCGCTGAGATCTGCTTTCATGCCGGCAGAGGGTGCCGATTGGATGCCCGCCCCGGACAAGCCCCTGGCGGATCTCTCGGATGTTGCGGCCGAATGGGTGGATGTCTCGGCTCTGAGTGGGGAAAAGTTCCTGCGCATGACGGCCGCCACAGCAGGTGCTGAGTGGTCCCGTCCGATTGAATGGACGGGATCCGGGGAACTGCGCATGCAAATGCGGTCCCGCCAGCAAACCTCTGGCGCGTGGAAAATCATTGATGCCGGGGGGCGTCCGCTGGCGGAGGGAAATCTGCGCCCGACGACCGAGTGGGGAAACTTCTTGCTGCAACTGCCGGCAAGCGTGGCCGGGGCCCAGCTGGTGCTGACATGGGACCGGCCCGGTTCGTGGGATTTGCGGACGCTTGAGTTCTGGTCCTTCGATGCCCTCGCATGGCGAGCCGAGGTCAAGGAGCGCGAAGCCGGGGGGCTCCCGCAGAATCTGCTTCCGGTTTCCCGTTTTCCGCTCGGGCTGCCCCAGGGATGGACCGTGAACCGCGAGAGTTCGCTGGGTGACGAACTGGTTCTGCGGGCCGATGACACCGGGACCGGGCCTTCCGGGGTTCCGTCGCTGCGCATTGAGGCTCTGCAGGCCGGCTGGATTCGCTCCCCTTCGTATTTTGCCTGGCCCGCTTCGGAATCCAGCGGGCTGCCCCACCGGGCGGCCATCCGCATCCGCGGGACCGGCTCTGGTGAGCTGCGATGCCTCGAGGGCACCCGCGTGGTGGCTCGCACGCCCTTTGTGGCCACGGACGATTGGACGACCGTAACGGCGGATTTTCTGCCTGCCGCCGGGGAGACTCCTCTCATGATCGAGATTGCCTGGAAGGAACAAACGTCGGGGCTCTGGTTGGATGCGGTTCAGGTTGGACCGATCGGGAAGGCCGGGGCGGAGAATCCGATCGCCGAGTTTTCCGGGCGCGGGGATGCGGAGGTGGCCCTTGCTCCCACCGCTTATCAGGGCATTAGCTTTCCAGGATCGATCTGGAGCGTGCAGTGGTTTGTGACCGGAGCAAAGCCGGGCGCAAAGCTCCGATGGGAGGTTTCGGACCTTTACGGTCAGAAGGTTGAGGGAACGCTGCCGCTCACTCCGGCAAACGGGGGAGGCGAGCTTGCCCTGCCCGTCAGCGGACTGTCCCCTGCGGGAAGCTACCGGCTCAATGCGTGGGTTGTGGCGGACGGCCTGCCGATGAGTCCTGTGGCCGAGGTGATCCTGCACCGGTTGCCAGTGCCCCGTTTCGGATTCGACCGCGCCCCGCAGTCGCAGTTCGGCGTGCATGTGCTGCCCACGCGCCAGCATTTGTTTCTCGCCAAAGCCGTCGGGATGAACTGGGTGCGCCTGCATGGCCCGGGTGCCGAGATCAATTATTGGTTCAACGTCGAACCCGAACCGGGAAGTTGGCGGCTGCGTCCCGAGTTGCTGGAGCGCTACCGCATGGCGGGATTCAGTGTGCTGGGAAAATTCACCAGCACGCCACGCTGGGCCTCGGGGCAGAAGGAAGTCGCGCACGGCTATTTCGACCAATTTGTTTCCCCGAAGAATCTCGATCAGTGGAAAACCTATGTCGCCAAATTGCTGGAGGCCTACGGAAGCAAGGTCGATATTTATGAAGTTTGGAATGAGCCCTGGCTGGATAAATTTTTCAGCCAGAAAGTCGAAAGAGCAGAGGATGGCTCACATCGGTATATCGGCATGGAAGACCCGGCGCTTGCCTATGCTGAGATGACCCGCGCCACCCGCCAGGCGTTGAACGCCGCCGCATGGCAACCGCCTCTCATCGGCCTGAACAGCACCACCAACCAGGGAGTTGCGGGATGGATCGACGGAGACGAATGGACCCGGAGGGCCGAGGAGGCCGGGGCTCTTCAGGACGTGCAAATCCTCAGTTACCATGACTACGAGCAGGCCGCCACGCCCGTGGGCCAATTTGCCAAAACCCGCGAGCGTTTTGCTTTCGCGCTCGGGCCTTTGCTCAACAAGGAAGGGCGCTCGCCGCGGCCTGTTTGGAATACCGAGGGCTCGGCCCAACCGGAAGGAATGTCTCCCGGTTTGTATCGGTGGCTTCTGCCCGCGCCCGTCGATGCAAACGCCACGGTGTGGGATGAGGCCGAACGCCAGGCCCGCTACATCCTCGCTCAACGAACGGATGGCGTGGAAAAAATCTTCCTTTACACGATGCACAATTCGCTCGGCTTCGCCGCGAACAACAGCTTCTCCGTTCTGCTCGCGCCGGATGGCACCCTGCACCCGGCCGGCGCTGCTCTGGCCGCCCTTGCGCAGTGGATCGACGGTCTCGATGTGCTCCAGCACAGCCGGATCACCCTTCCCGCCGGGGGCGACCTTCTCCTCTTTGGCCGGAAGGAAAATCCTATGGTGGAAGTTTTTCTGGCCGACGCTGCCGGGCCCGTCGTCTGCCCACCCGCCACGGCTGGCCAAGGAGTCTGGCACGATCTCTTTGGCAATCCGGTGGACGCTGTCCCGCAGCGCGGCTCTACCTTCTTCCGGCTGGTTTCACCCGAAGAACAGGATGCAACACCGGCAACCACTGCAACCACTCAGGCTCCAACCGCCCCTGCGTCTCCTTCAGCCCCTGCGATTCATTAAGCCCTGCAAACTTATTTATGAATACCTCACTCCCAGCAGCTGCTTCGTCTGATGCTCCTGCCCCCGCAGATCTTTCCCCGCCGGTCCCCGAACCGTTGACGGTCTGGGATTGCACCGCCTCTTTGGAGGGGCATGAAAATGGGCGTCTTGTCCAACGGAAGGGACGCGCGGGTTGGCTCGGCCGAACCCCACTGGATTGCCTGAGGCTCCCCGACCATCCGATCAACAAACCGCGAGGTAGCCTGACCGTATGGCTCCTGCCCCTGGAGGATCTCTCCACCATGCAGCGCCTGCCCCAGCATCACAAACACCTCCCGCATTCCGGACGCTACCGCATCCTCTCCGACCGCGCGGACCGCGATCTCACCGCCGCGCATTTCGCCCTTGCGTGGGACAATTGGTGGCACCCGAATCTGATCGCCAAGTTCGCCGAAGGTTTTGAGCCATGGGAAATTCACAACGAGCCGTCCCGCGCCTTCGTCGGGGCCGGGCATTTCACATTCCGCCGTGACCACTGGCACTGTGTGGGCCTGAGCTGGGATCACGAAGCCGACCGCTATCTGCTCTATGTGAATGGTTTCCTCGTCGGCACATCGGATTCGTTCGTCCGGGATTTTGGCGGGTCCTTTTTCCGGGAGGATGCCGGCCCTGATCTCTTTGCCGGGAATTCGGCCATCGCGATCTCGGAGGTCGCCGCATGGAGCGAACCCCTCGACCGCGAAACCTTTCGGCGAATTTATCAGGCGGGGTCGGGCTCTGGTCAGATCGACCCCGGGCTCGACGATGGACTTAGCGCTCTTTACGGCCCTGCGCCCGCGCCCGTTCCCCTGGCGTTTGAGCCGGGGAGCGACTGGGCAGAGCGCTTTGCGGCACCGCTGGCCGATCCGGCGGAACTCGAACGCTTTTACATCCAGGGCAACTCGCCCGCCGTGAAAATCGAGGATGGGCGGATGGTGGTTCGCACGGGCGGTGGCCCGATCCCGAACCACGCCACGTTTGCCGAGCAGCAGCTTTACATCTGGCCGGAGGCATTCTTTGAGGGCGACCTCTATGTTGAGTTCGACTTCATGCCACTCGCACACGGTGGCCTCAGCCTCCTCATGCTCCAGGCTTCAGGCATGCAGCGGGAGGATTTCATGGCCTGCTACCCCCGCCGCACGACCGGCTCGATGAGCATGGTCTGCTGGGAGGATGTCCGGAATTACCACTGGGAGTATTTCCGCGAAATGAATGACGTGCGCAATGACCGCATTTCTCACGGCCTCGTTAAGAACCCATGGTATCACGCCATGGGATACGCCACTCGCTCCGGGCGCTACGCTTTGAACGAATGGCACCGCGTGCAATACCTGCAAGAGGGAGCAAGGTTGCGTGGCATTGTCGATGGTGACAACGTCCTCGACGTCACCGACAACCCGTTCTCCAATAACGGCCCGGTCCTACAGGCCGGCCGCCTGGCCATCCGCGTGATGGCCCGCTCGCAAATCGCCTTCCGCAACCTCCGTGTTTTCAACCGCTCCGTGGGATAATTTTCCTGGCTGGAACCCGGGTTTCAACCGGTCCGTTTTTGGCTTACGGGAAAATTTTCAGCGCCTCCTCGGGAGTCAGGGACTGCACATGGCCGTCGAGAAAGAGGTAGTTTGCTGTTTTGCCGTGGCGAGTCGGTGAGCTGTTTGCAAGGTTGAAGCCGGTCGAGCGCCGGGCGTCAACGACATGATCCGGAGCGCTTCCGACAATGATCGTGCGGCTGGGATACGGGAAATTCAGCATGCGCAAGGAACCATATTTATTCGGCTGGTTCGCTTGCGTGTAATCTCCCGATTTGAAATACGCGAAAAGATATTGATACATTCCAAAGCCCGTTTTCCACTTTTTCCCTTTGTTATCATAGGCGGGACAGCGGAAGGCATCTGAGACGCCCGATGCCGAGACCCACGCAGGGGTGCCGGGGGAGTTGCCTTCGAGTGTGTTTTGAAGGACGTTGGAGAACCTGTCTCCACTGCCCGGCACGTCCTGTGCGTGCACCAGGAGACCGTTGTTGTCTTGCGAATACATGGTCACGGCCATTCCGATATTGCGGATGTTGGAGAGGCTTTGTGCCTTGCGGGCGGAATCGATGGCACTGCCTGCAAGGGGAATAGCCAATGCGGCCAGCACGGCAAGAATCGCGACAGTCGCGAGGATCTCGAGGAGGGTGAAAGCACCGTGGCGGTGGGGATGATTCATGGGGAGACAAACCACACTGGGTTTATGAGTCTGAAGATATCCCGCTGAACCTTCTGCCAGCAAGAGCTTGACGGGATCAGTATATCTTAACGTAAACCGAAAAGGCCGGTCTTGCAGCGATGCCGTCGCTTGGGTTGGAGCGTAGGCTACTCTTTGGTGGAGGGCTTTTTCCGCAGAGGGGACGCGGGCTTTTTGCGCGTGGCACGCTTGGACTCGACGCGCGGGGAGCTGGTGCCGGGGCGGAGGCGACCGCTGAGCATTATGAGCTTCGGGATGATCGGCAAACCGGTTTCGTTATGCAGGAGCTGGGCGACCAAGACGTCAACGGCGGCTGATCCGAGACTCCCCGGGAGTTGGTCGATTGCGGTCAGGTGCTCATTCTGCAAGGCGTCGAGGACAATGAATCCGGGGGGTGGGCGGTTTCCAAATGCCTTCAGCAGCTTGTAGTAGGTGGATGCGGAGGGGCAGACGATGGCATCGGGGCGCTCGGACTTGAACCAATCGAACAGCAGGGGGTCATCCCAGTCCCGCAGGATTAAGCCTGCCGGAGACGCATCGGCCAGGCGGGTGGATCGCATCAGCTCGAAGGCTCCACGCGCCAGGCCCTCGGAACGGGCGTGCGAATCTTCGGTCTCAATGAAGGCGATGCGCCGGTATCCTTGTTTGCACAGTTCCTCGCAGGCCAGAAGCGTGTTTTTGAAAGCGTGGGGGACGACCCGGTTGACCGCCGGACTTGTGATCGACATGGTGGTGGCCACGACCGAGAAGCGGGGCCAGTCGAGCTGGACGACTTCGTTCGGGTGGTGCCAGGGAGGCAGGAGGATTCCACGGATGCCGCGGTTGTAGAGGACCGAGGAGAGCCGCCGGGCTGTCATGCCGCTCTCAAGCAGCCAGAAGGGCTCAATATCGAATCCGAGCTGGGCCGCCCGGTGTTTCGCCCCCTGAAAAATTTCTCCTATGTAGCCCTTGAGGTATTCCTCCCGGTCGGGCCATGAATTTAAAAAGGCCAGATTGTGCGAAAAGCTGTGGTGGGTGGGCTGGCGCAGATGCGTCATCAGCTTGGATATCTCCGGGTCGGGCCGATAGCCGAGACGCTCGGCGGCCTGCAGGATTTTCCTCCGGGTCGCGGGAAGGACTTTCGGGCTGTTGCGCAGGGCGCACGAAACGGTCATCGCCGAGCATCCGACGGCATCGGCGACCTCGCGCATGGAAACGCGTTTTGGAGGAGGGAGAGAATCGGGGAGCACGCTTTCTTTGGGGGGTGGGAGGGTCGCGAACGGTGAGCTATAGAGATAAATCCCGCGCCCGGCCTGTAAAGGATATTACCATAAGATCAACCGTGGCGCAGGATGCAATGCGAAATCATCTAAAAACTATCTGACAATAAGATGAACGACCTCTTGCCTGCTGTGTGAAGTGGTAATTCACTCGCCCTCCGATAGGCACAGGTTCAGGGTTTGTCATGTTCAAGCGCTCCAAGCGCCCAAGCACGCAGTCGCTCGATCGCTTCGTGGACGACACCGGCCGCGCCGCGGAATTCGCTGGAGCCGGCGGGGGTGCCGTCCGGCTTGTGCCACTCGAAGAAGCCGCCACTGGTCTCGATCATTTCCAGAATTGGGAGGAGCGATTCGTAGGCCTCTGCGGGCAGTCCGGAACGCAGCAGACCGATGGGAACGCGAGCACCGAACCAGGGCCAATCGCCCCCGTTTTGGTAGTAGAAAGGACGCCAGAAAAGGGTGTTATTCAGCTCGGGCACATCGTAGAGCGGCCAGATGGTGAGTCCGACCGTGCGGGCACCGGCGGCGGCGACATTGGCCTGCATCGTGGCGTAGCAATGGGAGGCGTCCTCAGGGCTGAGCAAGCCGGCCTGCATGGCCGTGGCAGTGCCGCCGTGGAAGTGGATGGCGGCTTCGTCGAAATCCCCGGGGAAGGGGGAGCCACGCTCGAGGTAAACATGGGGGCGATACTTGCGGCGCTCCGGATCCCAGAGCACCCGGCGGATCGGCTCGACGAGGGCATCCGCCTTGGCTTGCCAGGGTGCTGGATCTTCGCCGACTTGCTCCGTCAGCAAGGCGCGGTCGAGCAGAGCGATGCGAAATAAGGCGTTGGTGTAAATGCAGAGGGCCGGGTGGGAGTCGGCGTCGTATTCGGTCAAGCGCGGCAGGCCGGAGGGATCGGCGGGCACCCCCACCTCGATCTCTTCCCAGTCGCGGCAGGCTTGGCCATCGCCCCAGTCGATGGTGGTGCAATTCCAGACGAGGCCGTGCGCCTCGCACCAGCGTTCGCGATAGACCCAGTCGAGGGCGGCGTCGAGGCGCTGGAGAACCGTTTGCCCGTCGATCGTTTCTAGCAGGAAATCAGGTCGGCCCTCGATCTCGACGACTTCGCGCACGGCCCGGATGAGGGAACTTTCCTGATCAGTTTCAGCTGTGTTTTTATGCCCGCACAGCTCCGGATGTTTCGGGGTAGTGAAGTAGTTGTAAGCATCGACAGAGGCCTCTTTAGATGTAAACCCATCGATGATGGAACCATCCGGTTGCTGAAAGTCGAAGAAGCGGAGAAGGTTTTCCTTGAGCGCCGGCAATTGCCCGATTTGGGCACTCGCTCGGGTGAAGGTGGCGAAGTCGCGGATCCAGACCTCAGGGTAACGGCCTCCGGCGGTGAACCCTGTCTGGAGGAGCGCGGCGGCGGCCTCGCGCACCCGGTCGAGGCGCGCGTCCTCACGAATGCGGCGCGCCAGATCGGGCAGTTGGGTGGCGGTTGGCGAGCTTGGCAAGGTAGGAGGTATTTGGCTCATATTTCTTTTTATCAATCAGCGTCAGATTCTCCTACCAGGACAGGGCGTCTAGCGTGGTGCGCAGGAAGGCGGCCTGACGTACACTCACCTCGGGCACGAAGTGGACGTGGTCGCGGTAGAGGGGTTCTTCGAGGGCGGCAGTGAATGCGTGGAGGTCTATGATGGGCACGGCGCGGGCGGTCATGATTTCGAGCGCGGCGGCGTTATAGGCAGCGAGGTCTTTTTCGAAGCGGTGAAAATACTTCGAGCGGGCGTTGTGGCGTTTTTCGTCGAGGGGCGTGGTGGTGACCCAGACAAGGCGGCGACCGGAGTCGCGCACGAGGTCGGCGATGGCGGCGAGGTTGGCGCGGTAGGCGTCGAGCGGAACCTGGTGCTCGC
>JBGSJQ010000141.1:0-5244 GCA_041741775.1 Terrimicrobiaceae bacterium
ATCATTCTGCCTCCCCCCTTCCGCCCCCATCATTCAAAATTCAAAATCCCCAATTCAAAATTACTCCTCCCCCCTTCCTACTTTTTAGACACCCTCTCAGGGCGCAGCCTACGACATCGGTGCCCAGGAGGCCAGCGCCCTGCACGTTAACCTGTTTAGCAAATCTAGCTTTTGAATAAACGGTGATTTCATCGAGAATGATAATGGCCGTGTCTATTTTTTCTCCCATACGCTGCGCTGCGCCCATTTTTTTCCTTCTATTTACCGCGCTGGTCTTGCCGATCAGCGTCTGTGGCGCGACCAATTACTACGTCAGCCCGACAGGCAATGATGCCAACGCGGGCACGTCCGCCGGAGCGGCATGGCAGACCCTCGCCAAGGTGAACGCTCAGACCTTCGCCCCCGGCGATACGATTTCCTTCGAGGGCGGACAGACATTCTCCGGCACCCTCACCGTGACCTCCAGCGGCTCACCCGGCAACCCGATCACCTACACCAGCTACGGCACCGGGCGCGCCACCATCAACTCCGGCAATGCCAGTGGCCTCCTCTCGGGGCAGTCTTACATTTCGATCAGCAAACTGAACTTTGTCGGCGCAGGTTACACGGTCAACACCGGCCGGGGCATGGACTTCAGCGTCGATACCGATGCTCCCGTCAACTTCATCCGCCTCAATCAGATCGAGGTCAGCGGTTATGGTGGTAACGGCATCCGTTTCCAAAGCCGGATTAACGTGACCACTGAATATGGTTACAGCGACGTGCAGGTCACCAACGTCAGCTCCCACGACAACCGGAACAACGGCCTCACCGCCGTTGGGGCCAACGTCAACACCGCCACCTACGCCCACAGCAATTTCCTCATTCAGGATTCCTCGTTCTACCGCAACCACGGCTTCCCAGCCTCTTATGCCACCGGCAACGGCATCGTGCTGGCCGACATGAACGGCGCGCTGATCGACCGCTGCGTCGCCTACGAGAACGGGTTCGAGTGCACGGCCACCGGCGGCGGTCCCGTTGGCATTTGGTCATGGGACAGCAACAACGTAATCATCCAGTATTCCGAGTCCTACAAGAACGGTAACGCCGGCAGCTATGACGGCGGCGGGTTCGACATCGATGGCGGCAACACCAACTGCATCATCCAGTATTGCTACAGCCACGAAAACGAGGGCAGCGGCTTCCTGATCGCCCAATTCGCAGGAGCCACTCGGCCGCAGAAAAACAACGTCATCCGCTACAACATCAGCGTAAACGATGCCACCCTCGGGGTTGCCCGCAATCAGGGCGCCATTCACATCTGGAATGCCCTCGGCAATAGCGCGACCGATGTCCAGGACGTCTCGATCTACGGCAACACCGTCTATCAGTCCGTCGGCCCCGATGCCCTGCGCACCGCCGATACCGCCACGACCAATACCCGGATCATGAACAACATCTTCATCGCGGCCAACGGTAAGAAGACCGCCAATATCCAACAGACCGGCGGCATCACCATGCAGGGCAACCTCTATTGGGGCAGCAGCGGGGAATTCGGAGTCACTTGGGGCGGTTCCCCCGTGACCTCGCTCGCCGCGTTCCAAACCCTCGGCCAGGAAAAAATTAGCGCGACCCCGGTCGGTCGTCATGCTGATCCCCTGGTCACTTCGCCCGGTGCCGTGCCGACCTTTAACGATCCGAATGCGCTGGCTACCATGACCGCCTACCAACTCACCACCGCTTCTCCAGCCAAGGACGCCGGCGTCTCCGTGACGGCGCTCATCGGCACCAGCACGACCACCGGCAGCGGCCCGGCCATCGCCCATCCCGGCACCCGCGATTTCTGGGGCAACGCCGTGCCGCAGGGCCTTGCCTACGATATCGGTGCCCAGGAGGCCAGCGGGTTGACCTCCTTCCGCGCCACCTACGGCCTCGCCACCAACGGCTCCGGAGACCTGCTCACTCCCGCCGGCGATGGCGTGGCCAACCTCCTCAAATACGCCTTCAACATGCTCGGCAACGGCAGCGGCCAGGCCCCCAATCTCACCACGCCCAACGCCTCGGTTCTCACCCCTGCCGGCATCGCCGGTTTGCCCTACGTCGGCATCGGCACCGGCCCGGATGACGGCAAGCTCCAGATCACCTTCATCCGTCGTAAGGTCAGTTCGAATCCCGGCATCTCCTGCACCGTCGAGTTCTCCAACGACCTCGGCGTCACCGACCCCTGGGCCGTCAACCCCTCCGCCACGGAAGGCACGCCCGTTTCCCTCGACTCCACCTTCGAACGCGTCACGGTCACGGATTCCGCCACCCCCACCAAGCGCTTCGCCCGCGTCAAAGTGACGGCAGAATAGTTAGCCGCAGATTGACGCCGATTGGCGCAGATTTTCCAGAAGCGGAATACCAACTCTTGGATTGATTTGGATCATTGGCTGGAAGCCAATGCCACGTGGCATCGGCATCCTGCCGATGTTCTGAGTCTGTTTAACCTAAAAAGGAAAATGGGAATGAGCCACAGAGGACACAGAGGACACAGAGAGCACAGAGGTTTATGGGTAAACCTAAAAAAAGCGATGGGACAGAATGAACAGAATTTACCGAATTTATAGAGAGGAACTTACAGAAAGCTTGCAGCCCACCCATGGGGTGAGAGCCATTTTCTTCGTAACCCAATTCTGTTCATTGTGTTAATTCTGTCTAAAAGATGATGAGGCATCAAGCCATCAAAATCCTGTATCTTCTTCCCTCTGTGCTCTCTGTGTCCTCTGTGGCTCATTCCCAATTTCCCTTTTAGGGTCAACGCGGAAGGCACCGCATAGATGAGGACCTCGGAAATGGGGTGGGTGGGCCCGTCCTCTTCTGGAAAATCTGCGGAAAATCGGCGTCAATCTGCGGCTAAAACCTAAAGCTCCTGCGGTTTTTCAGTTCATGCATGCGGTGCCTTTTTCTTATGTCACTCCCGCCGCGACGTCCCCGGTCGCACGGTCGGCCCATCCTGCCAGACGCCCTCGATCAGGATCTGGCGCGGCGTCTTGGGAATCCCTTTTTCATTGCGATTGAGATGGGACACGACGACATCCACCGCCGCCCGATCGATGGCCTCGGACTGCATGTCAAGACCTGCCATGGGGGCGTCCCAGGGATGCACCCCCATGGAAACCAGCCCCAAATCCGCGGGAACGCGAACCCCCTGTTGCTGGAAGAATTCCACATGATGCGAAAAGGCCCCGACCAAAACATCCGGCTTTTGTGATTTCACCCATTTCAGCAGGCCCGCGTCATCAAACCCCTCACATTTAAAGCACGGCTGTCGCAACCTGACGAGTTCAGGGTGCTCGGCATGATGATAATAGTAGGCTCCCTCCCACTCGTGCCCGGTCGCCCGGTCCAATCCCAGGCACAGCACCAGCCCGATCCGGCGGTAGCCCCGGTGCCTGAGCTCCCGCAGCACGATCATCATGTTCTGGAAATTATGCGGCTCCACCCGATTCAGCTGAGGACGCCAGATGGAATGGCAGTGCTGCACCGCCGCGAGGTGCGTGAGATCCAGGGAAAGATGCCCGCCGCCGGAGGCATAATTGGGCGGAATGATGATGCCCTCGATTCCCCGCGCCCGGATGATTTTGTTCATCCGCGCCACCGTCATCCCCGCTTCGCCTGCCCAGAGTTCCTGGATGTGGTAGCCCAACTCTTCCGCCCGCCGCTGAACCGAGCGACAAAAGGCCCGAAAAGGCGGATCCCCCGCGCCCATGCGGGTCGCCGAAGTCAGCAGTCCCAACGCTTGGGGAGAGCTGCGGCTCCGGCCCCGCTGCAACGCCGTCATGCACCGCGTGATCAGTGCATCCGGCCGATACCCTTCCTCCTCCGCCAACGCCCTGAGCCTCAGGCGCGTCGCCTCCGGCAATCGCGGGTCGTCCCGCAAGGCCCGCGAGAGCGTGGTGTGGTGGACTCCAGCCTTCTTCGCCAGCATCCGCAAGGTCGGAGGGGAATTCTTCATGCAACTGGAGCATAAACATTCTTTTGCCAGAGGACAAGGCGAATGGTGGAATGCGCCTCAGTCAAAGCAATCAACAAATCCCACCCAACCAAAAACCATCATGAAAAACCTGTTCAAAACCCTCTGTCTCCTCGGTGCTGTGGCCACCCTCAGCACAATGACCTCCCACGCGGCGACCATTTCGGTCGATTGGGGTGGCGATTACGTCACCGCCAACCAGGGTTTCAGCCAAGGCAGCTTTGGTGTGTATCGCTTCAATGATGACAACGCGGCCGACCCCACGGTCCCAGCGGGAAGCAACATGCGCCAGCGCATCCTCTTTGGGTTGACCAACTCAACGACGGGCTACTATACGCCCGGCAGCGGTTATACGGCGCCCTCGGGCAAAACAGGCAACTTCTACCTCGGCGAGAACACCCTGTATGCGAACCAGTTTCAGGATCCTTCCGTATTTCGTGTCACCGATCATGCTGGAGCCGACGGGATTCGTCTGCGCACTCAGGATCAAACAACGACCTCGTATGCGCTCCTCGGTTTCGCCAAGGCGGATTTCTTGAACGGGACCTCTTCGCAAACCCTGAGCCTCGATTCGACCACCTCCATCAGCATCACCCTCGGCTCCGACGTGGGCCAATCGGGAACCTCCGCCGCCCGTTACGCCGTCCTGAATGCCGGCCAGTGGTATCTTTCGAATACGACCTTCTCCATCGCTGCAGGCCTGAATACACTCTCGTCCTCCGGGACCGAGACCTGGGGCACCATTGATCCGCTAGGCACCGACGGTGTTTCCGCTCTCGCGGGAACCGGCCTGAATGTGGCTCCCGGCAGCTTCTCCAGCCAGACCTTCAACGATGTGCAGGGTTTCGGTCTGTGGATTGGACACACCGGCAATAGCACGGACCAACCGCTGGACTTCGAGGTGACCGGCTTCAGCGCCACCACCGTCCCCGAGCCCGCCACCTGGGCGATGCTCCTCGGCGGACTCGGCGCACTGGCACTCCTACGCCGGCGCCGTGCAAACGCGTAAGTTCACGGGAACAAGCCGATAGAGAATTCGTTTTTTTGGGGTTGGCAGGGCTGCTTTCATGGGGGAAGCAGCCCTGCTTCTTTTTACCCCCGCAGGCCCGACAGAAGTTTTAGCCGCAGATTGACGCCGATTTTCCGCAGATTTTCCAGAGCGGAATACCAACTCTTGGATTGATTTGGATCATTGGCTGGAAGCCAATGCCACGTGGCATCGGCATCCTGCCGATGTTCTGAGTCTGTTT
>JBGSJQ010000142.1:0-9793 GCA_041741775.1 Terrimicrobiaceae bacterium
GAGGCGGCCGTCGATCTGGCCCGCTTGGCCGGACTGGACCCCTCGGGGGTCATCTGTGAGATCTTGAAGGAAGATGGTTCGATGGCCCGACTTCCCGACCTGATCCGTTTCAAAAGGAAGCACAAACTCAAGCTTTGCTCGATCCAGGACCTGATCGCTTTTCGACGCAAGAGCGAGAATCTCATCGAGCGGGAGCAGACGGTCCAGATGCCAACGGATTACGGTATTTTTGACCTGCACCTGTATCGTTCTCTGGTGGATGGCGCACACCATCTGGCGCTGGTCAAAGGCCAAATCTCCGCGAGCAAGCCCACGCTCGTGAGGGTCCACAGTGAATGCCTTACCGGCGACGTTTTTGGTTCGCGCCGCTGCGACTGCGGATCGCAACTCCACCAGGCCATGGCACGCATTCAGGAGGCCGGAGTGGGAGTCCTTGTTTACATGCGTCAGGAAGGGCGGGGCATCGGCCTCGGTCCAAAAATTCACGCCTATAAACTTCAGGAGGAGGGGCTCGACACGGTCGAGGCCAACGAGCGGCTGGGCTTTCCAATGGACCTGCGCGAGTATGGGCTTGGGGCACAAATTCTCACGGACCTCGGAGTGAACCGCATCCGCCTCCTCACAAATAACCCCCGAAAAGTCGTGGGCCTGGAAGGCTATGAACTCGAGATCGTGGAGCAGGTCCCGATCCGTTCAAAGGCCAATCCGCACAACGCAAAATACCTCGCCACGAAAAAGAAGAAGATGGGCCACAAACTCTGAGTCCCGGTCGGGTTTTTACATCCGCTCCGGGCAGTCGATCCCGAGAAGGGAGAGCCCGTGTGCGAGCGTGCGGGCAGCGAGGTCGCTGAGGCGCAACCGGCTCGCGCGGACGGCAGGCTCGGCTTTGAGCACCGGGCAGGCTTCGTAGAAGGAATGGAACGTATTCGCCAGCTCGTAGAGATAGTTGGCGAGCAGGTTGGGGCGGAACTCTTCGAGAACGACAGGCACGGTTTCCGCGTATTGGAGCAACTTGATTCCTAGGGCACGCTCGGCGGGCTCATCCACGCGGATCTCCGCCGTCGGGTCGGCCCCCTCCCCGGCTTTGCGGAAGATCGACCGGATCCGAACATAGGCATTCTGCAGGTAGGGAGCGGTGTTCCCCTCCATGGCCAGCAGTTTGTCCCAGGAGAAGACATAATCGGTCAGCCGGTTCTGTGAGAGCTCGGCATACTTCACTGCACCCAGGCCGATTGTCCGGGCGGTTTCCTCCACCTCCTCCGCAGGCAGAGCCTCGGGGCGCGCTTGAAGCATCCGTCGGGCGCGGTCGATCCCCTCGTAAAGGACATCCGCCAGCCCGACATTCTCCCCCGAGCGGGTCTTCATGATTTTGCGGTCTTCGCCGAGAATGCTGCCGAAGGCGATGTGGGCCAGATTTGAGCCGACTCCCATTTGGCGGGCTGCGGCAAAGATCTGCTGGAAATGCAGCGCTTGCGGCGATCCGACGACATACCAGATCGCGTCGGGGTTCCATCGCCTGATCCGGTATTGGATCGTGGCAAGGTCAGTCGTGGCATAGAGGAATCCGCCGTCGCTTTTGCGGATGATCGCCGGCTTTTCGGCCAGGGCCGGAAGATCGCGGAAGAAAATACAGAGCGCCCCCTCGCTGGGCTCCGCGATACCGCGGGTTGTCAGATCGTCGCAAAGCGGGCCGAGGGCGTCATTGTAGGCGCTTTCACCGAGTCGCTCGTCAAAGCGGATGCCGAGCAGGTCGTAAAGTTTTTCGAACTCGCGCCAGGACAGCTCGACGGTTTCCTTCCAGATGGCAAGGTTCTCCGCGTCTCCGGACTGGAGTTTGACCAACTCTTCGCGAGCCGATTTTTTGACCGCCTCGTCGGTTTCTTCGATCCGGTTCACTTCGCGGTAAAGGCGCACCAGCTCGGCAATCGCGTCCCGCCCGAGCGCCTCGCGGTCGAGGAAATGTTTCCAACCGTAAATCACTTTCCCAAATTGCGTCCCCCAGTCGCCGATGTGGTTGTCGGTGACAACGTCGTGCCCGAGAAACCGAGCGATCCGCGCCAGCCCGTCTCCAAGGATCGTGCTCCGGATGTGCCCGACGTGCATCGGCTTGGCGACATTCGGCGAGCTGAAATCCAGAATGATCCGCCGCGGGGTTGCCACTGGCACCACGCCCAGCCTTGGATCCATGGCCACCGCATCCAGCCGGGATGACAAAAATCCCGGCTCCAGCCGGAAGTTCAGAAACCCGGCTCCGGCCACCTCGGGCGGGGACGAAATCCCTGAGACGTCCAAAGCGGAAAGGATCTCGCCGGCCAGCTGCCGGGGATTGGTTTTCCGCTCCTTGGCGAGTACCATCGCCGCATTCGCCTGGTAGTCGCCAAACCGCGTGTCGGCAGCGGATGTCACCTCACCGCGTGCCGGATCCAAGCCAGCCGCCTCGAGCGCCGAGCGCAGGCGCCCGGAAAGAATTTCGCGCGGGGTTCCGGTCATTAGCGCGCAGAGCCGCTCTCAAAGACACGGAGGATCCCGGCGGCATCCGTGGCATTCCCAAGGTCGTCACGGACCGCCTTGTCGTTGAGAAATTTTGCAATCGCTGCCAGCGTCCGAAGGTGGGTCTGGAACTGGTCTCGGGGAACGACGAACAGCACGATAAAAAAAACGGGCTGACCGTCGAGCGAATCAAATTGCACCCCCTTCTGTGAACGCCCGAAGGCGGCCACCACCTCGGGCACCTTGTCGGAGGAGGCGTGCGGAATCGCAATCCCGAACCCTATCCCCGTGCTCATTGTCTCTTCGCGCTGGCGGATGGATTCCAGCACGTCGGCACGGTCGGCCTCGTTGACCTTGCCGGAGGCAACGAGAACGTCCACCAGCTCGGCGATGGCTGCCCAGCGCTCGTCGGAGCTGAGCGCAGGCAGGATCTGAGCTTCAGAGAGAAGGTTCGCCAGAGTCATCGACTTAGCGGTCCACCTCGCCAAAAACCGGATCCATCGACCCCAGGATGCCAACAACGTCGCTCACCATGTGCCCCGGCAGAATTTTTTCCATAATGCTGAGATTGACGAACGACGGAGAGCGGATCTTCAGCCGGTAAGGCACGCCGCCTCCTTTGCTGTAGATATAAAATCCGAGTTCGCCTTTCGGGTTCTCCGCCGCGAAATAAACTTCTCCGACCGGTGCTTCCACGCCTTCGGTCGTCACGATAAAATGGTGAATGAGTTCCTCCATCTTTGTGAGCACGGCCACTTTGTCAGGAGGCGTGCTTTTCGGATCGTGCCAGTTGATCGGCCCTTCCGGAATTGTCGCGATCACCTGCTCGAGGATGCGGATGCTCTGGCGAACCTCTTCCATGCGGACCAAATACCGGTCGTAGCAGTCCCCAACCGTGCCAATCGGAATCTCGAAATCGTATTTTTCGTAATCGAGGTAGGGGTGCTTCTTCCGCAGGTCATGATCGACGCCGGAAGCGCGAAGGTTGGGTCCCGACAATCCGTAGGCGATGGCGTCCTCCGCGGTGATCGTCCCGATGTTCCTCGTGCGGTCCACAAAAATCCGGTTGCGGGTGACAAGCTTGTCCACCTCAACAAAAGCGGGCGGGAAGGTCTTGAGAAATTCCTGCAGGAGCGGAAGAAACGCCGGGGAAAGATCGTGGGTCTGCCCCCCTACCCGCGTGTAGCTGGTCGTGAAGCGGGCTCCGGTCAGCAACTCCATCAGGTTGTAAATCTTCTCCCTCTCGGTGAAGGTATAGAGGAACAGTGTCGTGGCCCCGAGATCCATCCCAAGGCAACCGATCATGAGCAAATGCGCCGAAATACGGGCCAACTCGCAACCGATAACGCGGATCGCCCTGCCTCGCACAGGAATTTCCCAGCCCATTAGCTTCTCGACGGCGAGGGCATAGGCGATGTTGTTGGCGATCGGAGCCAGGTAATCCAGGCGGTCCGTGTAGGGAACAAACTGGTTATACTGCATGTTCTCGGCAATTTTCTCGTCGCCCCGGTGCAGGTAGCCGATCTCGGGAGTCGCCTTTGTCACGATCTCTCCGTCCAGCTCCATGACCAAACGAAGCACGCCGTGCGTGGACGGGTGGGATGGCCCCATATTCAACGTCAGCTTCTCGCCGAGCAATTCCCCGCCTTCATGCAGAGCCGTCCGGCCCAGCGCGTCGTGATGTTCCAGTGTCGTCGTCGCCATCAATTCTTTGTTTTTCGGTTCCCGTTTCTTTCCGAGCTGGAAAAAAATTTTTCCCCGCTGCGGAACGGAATCATGAGAGCATCTGCGGCTTCCCAAAAAATTGCAAGCCTCACCATTTCGGAAACAGGAAATGGCAATACGAAAACGTCCTTGGGCATTTTTTTCGTGACACCCCTTCCCTCCGCCGCTACCAGATGCACATGGCTTTGCCCAGCGCCTCCAAACACGAAAAGCTGTCGTCGGTTGAAAAAGGTTTTGGTCCGGGAAAAGTGATTCCTGCGGCACGCACAGTGGAATTTCTCGAGACGGTAATCCGCTCCGGGGACCGGATCATTCACGAGGGGGACAACCAGAAACAGGGGGATTTTCTGATCGAGCAGCTGGCCCGGATGAACCCCAGCAAAATTCACGATCTGGAGCTTTGCGCCTCCTGCCTTGGGCTTCCCGAGCACTTGGACCTGTTTGAAAACGGCTTGGCGTCCCGGGTGAACTTCGCCTACGCGGGTCCGGTTGGCGCCCGCCTGGCCGAGATGGTCTTCGACGGCAAGGTGAAAATCGGAGCGATCCATACCTACGTGGAGCTCTATGCCCGGTATTTTGCGGAGCTGATTCCGGATGTCGTGTGCCTGGTGGCGATCGAAGCCGACCGTGACGGCAACCTCTACACGGGAGGAAACACGGAGGAAACGCCGGCCCTCATCGAAGCCGCGACGTTCCGCGGGGCGATTGTTGTCGTCCAGGTCAACAAGATCGTGGACAAGGTGAGCCGCGTCGATATCCCGGGCGAGTGGGTGGATTTTGTGGTCGAGTCGCCGAAGCCGTTCCACCTGGAAGCGCTCTTCACAAAGGACCCCGCAATGATCGACGAGACGCGGATCCTGATGGCCATGATGACGATGAAGGGGATCTACGCAAAATACCTTCCGAAGGTCCTCAACCACGGCGTTGGCTTCAACACGGCCGCCATCGAGCTCCTCCTGCCCACCTACGGCGTTGAGCTGGGGCTCAAAGGAAAGGCCTGCACCCACTGGGCCCTGAACCCGCACCCGACGATGATCCCTGCGATCAAGACCGGATTCGTCGAAGCGATTGCGTGCATCGGAGGCGAGGTCGGGATGGAGAGATTCGTCTCCGCCCACCCGGAGATTTTTCCGCTGGGCCGTGACGGCAATCTGCGTTCGAACCGGTTCTTCGGGCAGATCACCGGGCATTTTGCCGACATGTTCGTTGGGGCGACCCTTCAGATCGACCCCTTGGGGAACAGCTCGACAGTGACCGCAAGCCGCCTGGTCGGCTTCGGGGGGGCACCGAATTTCGGCGCGGAGAACCGCTCCCGCCGGCATCTGTCCCCGGCCTTCCTGAAAGCGGGCAAAGAGGCGCATGGCCATGAGGCGATGCCGCAGGGCCGCAAGCTGGTTGTCCAGATTGTCGAAACCTTCCAAGCGGCCAACAAACCGACATTCCTCGAGCGCCTCGAAGCTTGGGACGCCATGGAAAAGGCTGGCTTCGAAATCCCGCCGGTCATGATCTACGGCGACGACGTCAGCCACATCGTCACCGAAGAGGGCATCGCCAACCTCCTCCTCTGCCGCAGCTTCGAGGAGCGCGAGCAAGCCGTGCGCGGGGTCGCAGGCTTCACTCCAGTCGGCCTCAAACGTGACCACAAGGCGGTCGAAAACCTGCGCGACCGAGGGATCATCCAGCGCGCCGAGGATCTCGGCATCCGCAAGAGCGACGCCTCCCGTGACCGCCTTGCCGCCCTCAGCATCCACGACCTCGTCCGCTGGTCCGGCGGACTCTACAACCCACCGAGCCGCTTCAGAAACTGGTAACTGCTATGGAACATCTTAAATGGGAATTCGATGGCGGGGTGAACCCGCCCGCTCCGGGAAAATCCCCCTGCATGGTCGGGGTCGTCGCCTCCAGCAACCTCGAAGTGCTCGCCCAGCCGGCCGATCTCGGCGGCAAGTGCCGGTTCGAGGTCGCCACGACAGTCGCCCACTTTGACGAGGCCTGGAAGGCGGTCTTCGAGGACTTTATGGAGCGCCAAAAGCCGCGCGATGTCATCTTCGCCATCAACGACTTTGCCGCGATCCCGCCGGTGGTCAGCATCCGTCTCGACCAGGCCTGGGAAACCCTCTCCGCATCATGACCCCGCGCATCAGCTACTTCGAAGCCTCCGCCCGCAAACGCATCAACGGGATCGTGGATCCCGGCACGTTCCGCGAAATCCTTCCGCCGGAAGACCGCCGCGTCAGCCCCCACCTCGGACTCTTCGATGCCCCTGTTTCATTTGACGACGGCGCTATCATCGGAGAGGCCACAGTCGACGGAAAGCCGGTCTTCCTCTTCGCGCAGGAAGGAAAATTCCGCGGCGGATCCCTCGGCGAGGTTCACGCATCGAAAATGATCGGCCTCCTCCAGCGTGCCGCTTTAAAAAAGCCATCGGCCGTCATCGGGCTCTTCGACTCGGGCGGTGTTCGCCTTGAGGAAGCGAACGCCGGCGAGATTGGGGCGACGGAAATCGTTCGCGCCATTTTTGAAACCCAGGCGGCCGGAGTGCCCGTCATCGGGCTTATCGGAGGAAGCTGCGGATGTTTCGGCGGGGCCAGCATCATCAGCTGCTGCTGCGACACGCTGATTGGTTCCGAGGAAGGTCGCCTCAGCGTCTCCGGGCCGGAGGTGATCGAGACGATCATGGGCGTGGAAGCTTTTGACTCCCGCGACAAGGCGCTCGTCTGGCGCACCACCGGCGGAAAAAACCGCTTCCTTTTCGGCAAGCTCGCCCGCCTCGTCAGCGACCATATCCCCGACTTCCGCAGCGCCGTGATCGACGTCCTCGCCCCGCGTCAGCCGGATTCAACGGCCTCTCTTCGTAAAGACCTCGCCAGCCTGCAGTCCCGCCTCGACACCTACGGCAAAGACACCGACGCCCGCCAGATCTGGAAGCAGATGGGACTCGATGCCGCGAAAGTCCCGGAAATGACGCCTGCCGAGCTCGCAGCCGCTGCCAAAAAATCCTGACCATGGAACTCAACGATCTTCTCAACAGCTTTTTTCCTGACGGCCACTCGGTCGCGGTGGATGGCGATCTCCTCTGCGGCGAAGCCACTCTGGGCGGCGAAACGGTTGCGGTCCTCGGCACCACGAACCATGCGTTCATCGGTGCCCGCGAGGCGCTGGTGATAACGGACCACCTGCTCTCTATCGTAGAAAATACGCCCGGCCGCCCGATCATCATGCTCGTGGACAACAGCGGCCAGCGCATGGCGCTGAACGAGGAACTCCTCGTTCTGCCGGAGTATATTTCCACGCTTCTCAAGACCCAGCAACTCGCCCGCTCAACGGGCAGCAAACTCATCGCTCTGCTCTACGGCCCGGCCATCGCCGGCGGGTTCATTGCCTTCGGAATGCTCGCCGACCGGATCATTGCCGTCCCCGGAGCCGAGCCCTCGGTCATGAAGCTCGAAGCCATCTCCCGCGTCACCAAGATGCCGCTGGAGAAACTCGAGGACCTTGCCAAAACAGTCTCGGTCTTCGCTCCCGGCTGCGACAATTTTTTCAAAATGGGTGGCGTCTACGAGGTCTGGAGCGACCGCTTCTCCGAGCAGCTCAGCAAGCTGCTGGCAACGGATGTCTCGCGCGACCTGCGCGCCCATCTGGGACGGGAGCGCGGCGGGCGCGCCTGCGCACAGGATGTCATCGACGACGTTGTCCGCGCCTGAAGCAGCGGTTGGTTTTCACCGGCACGCGTTTGTCTGGCTGGACACGACCTGTGTTGATTTTGCCTGCCCTCCGGAGCATTTAGACACCCTGGAAAGCTGGCTGGCACATAGTCAACCGCTTATCATTCGACGTCCTGGTCTCAGTCCGGACGGAACTACGCTCAGCGTGGGGCTCGCCCTGCCGCCAGCCGCACCGAACTCCTTGAAAGTCCGCTTGTCATTCGATGTGCCCATCTCCGCCATCCGGAAAATTTCTTTGCCTCCACTCTGGGCAGCATGCCCGACAGCAAGCCATCCGATCGCTGGAAAAATTCATGCTGCCGCCGCCACGGGAGGAGCCGAGCTTCGTATGTTTGGAAGCCATGCGTGGCAGCACCTCACCGGACTCCCGTATGTTTCGCCGTCTTCCGACCTCGACCTGCTGGTTTTTCTCGACTCCCCGGCCGCTTGGCAGGCGGTTCGCGATGCCCTCTCGGAAACTCCCCTCCCGCCTGGAATCGACCTCGAAATCGTGCTGTCAGGCGACGCCTCCTTTTCCTGGCGCGAATATTCCACGTCCCCTGACGACATCCTCTTCAAAGGCAACTCGCGCGTCTGGAGGGACGAAAAATCCGCTGTTGAAAAAATCCTCGGGGGCCGAA
Source organism: Terrimicrobiaceae bacterium (assembly GCA_041741775.1). Lineage (GTDB taxonomy): Bacteria > Verrucomicrobiota > Verrucomicrobiia > Chthoniobacterales > Terrimicrobiaceae > QYQL01. The sequence continues at coordinate 8,561 of JBGSJQ010000142.1, forward strand.
AAAAAGAAACTCCTTCGCCTCACCGATGGACAGCGATCGCCCAAGCCGCCTCCCGCGCTCTGCGCGCCGAACTTGCCGCCTATCCGAAACCGGGCCTCGTCAGCCCTGTGGACAGCGGCAGCCATCCGGACATGGATGCCGAGGCCTTCCTTGCTTCGATTGAGGCGATCGAACCCTTCTTTGCGGACCTCGCCCGCGCCGGGGCCTTTGGAGCCGATTGGCCACAACTCCAGGGCATTGGCCTCTCGGCCGAGCAGGCAATGATGCAGGCAACCGGTGGACGCAACACGCACCGTGGTGCGATTTTTTCCCTTGGCCTCCTCGCCGCTGCAGCTGGTCATCGGGCTCAAACAGCTTCGTCGGACTCGCTGGGATCCATCGTGCGTGATCGATGGGCCGATGGGATCCTTCTCCCGGACGATCTCCCGGGAGGCAGTGATGGAATCAACATGGGGCACCGGCACGGGGTTGGAGGGGCCCGACGCGAAGCCAAAGAAGGCTTCCCATCGGTTTACCACATCGGGCTCCCTGCTTTGCGCAAGGCTGGACCGCATCACAGCAAAGCCTGCATTCAGGTGTTTTTCGAACTTCTCGCGCAGTGCGAGGACACGACGCTGCTCAAGCGCGGAGGACGGGACGGCTGGCTGTTTGCTTGCTCCGAGGCCAATCGCTTCCTTGCCGCGGGTGGAGTCTTCACTTCGGGCTGGGCAGCCACTGCGGAGGACATTCATCACGCGTTCGTAGCCCGCAACCTCACGGCAGGGGGTGTCGCCGACCTCCTCGCCGCCACGCTTTTTGTCCACGAATTGGAGGAATCCCCATGAGCTTTGCCGTCATCTGCTCCGGCCAGGGAGCCCAGACACCCGACCTCTTCACCTCGTTTCCTTTTGGTCCAAAAGGTCTCGCCGTCAAAAAGCAAATCCTTGACGCCAACAGCCTCGAGCCCGAGGTCGCCGCCTGGCTCAAGGATCCAGCCAAAGACCCCGAAGCCATTTTCAAAAACCACTTCTCCCAGCCCCTTCTCTGTTTGTTTCAACTCATGCTCTGGGCTGAGCTCGACGTCCCCTCCCCCAGGCTCTTTGCCGGATACAGCCTTGGTGAACTCGTCGCTTACGGATGCGCGGGAGCATGGACTCCAGAGGAAACTGTCCGCTTGGCCGGCATCCGCGCCCGCGCGATGGATGCTGCGGGTTCGGGCGAACTGCTGGCCGTCACCGGGCTGCCGGTCGAGCG
>JBGSJQ010000143.1:0-9433 GCA_041741775.1 Terrimicrobiaceae bacterium
CACCGGCGATGAAGGCGGCGACGGGTTTGTTGCCATGGATGCCGAGCCAGGCGGCGGCTTCTTCCTCTGCGGTGCCGCCGATTTCGCCGATCATGATAATCGCTTCGGTATTGGGGTCGGCGTTGAAGAGCTTGACGACGTCGAGGTGGGAGGTGCCGTTGATCGGATCCCCGCCGATGCCGACGCAGGTGGACTGTCCGTGTCCGCGGCTGGAAAGCTGCCAGACGGCCTCGTAGGTGAGCGTGCCCGAGCGCGAGACGACGCCGACCTTGCCGGGCTTGTGAATGTAACCGGGCATGATGCCGATCTTGCACTGACCGGGGGTGATGATGCCGGGACAATTCGGCCCGATGAGGCGGCTGGAGCTGCCTCTCATACCGGCGCGGACACGCATCATGTCCATGACCGGAATGCCCTCGGTGATGCAGATGACGAGTTCGATGCCGGCATCGACAGCCTCCATGATCGAGTCCGCCGCGAATTCGGCCGGAACAAAAATCATCGTGGCATTGCAGCCGGTTTCGCGCCGGGCTTCGAGGACGGTATCGAAAACGGGGATCTTCTCATCGAAGAGCTCGCCGCCGCGGGCGGGGGTGACGCCGGCAACGACGTTCGTGCCGTATTCCATGCACTGGCGGGCGTGGAAGCCGCCGGCTTTTCCTGTGATCCCCTGCACGAGCAGGCGGGTGTGTTTGTCAACGAGAATGGCCATAAGTAGAAGTAAGTTAGTTTTTCGATCAGGCGGCTTTGGCTGCGGCGACGGCTTTTTCGGCGGCGTCGGCGATATCGGTGGCGGCGACGAGCGGGAGGCCGGACTCGCTCAGGAGTTGGCGTCCGGCATCAACATTCGTGCCCTCGAGGCGGACGACGAGCGGGACCGGCAGCTTGACGGCTTTGACCGCATTGATGATCCCCTGGGCAATGATATCGCACTTCATGATGCCGCCGAAGATGTTCACGAGGATCGCCTTCACGCGCTTGTCAGAGACGAGGATTTTGAAGGCCTCGGTGACCTGCTGCTCGGTGGCACCGCCGCCGACGTCGAGGAAGTTGGCTGGTTCGCCGCCTTTGTGCTTGATGATATCCATCGTCGCCATGGCAAGCCCGGCGCCGTTGACGAGGCAGGCGATGTCGCCATCGAGACCGATGTAGCTGAGGTTCGACTTCGAGGCCTCAACCTCGCGGGGATCCTCCTCCTCAATGTCGCGGTAGGCGACAATCTCGGGGTGGCGGTAGAGCGCGTTGTCGTCGAAGTTGAATTTGGCATCCAGCGCGAGGACATCGCCGCCTTTGGTGATGACAAGCGGATTGACCTCAACCATCGAGCAATCGCAACGGATGAACAGCTTGTAGAGGCTCGCAAAAAGTTTGCAGGCCAGGCGCATCTCGCCCGAGGGGATGTGGAGAAGCTTCGCGAGCTTGCGGGTCTGGTAGGGCAGGAGGCCGAGGAGGGGATCCACGGGGAGGCGCACGATTTTTTCCGGGGTATGTGCGGCGACGGTTTCGATATCGACACCGCCCTCGGTGCTGGCGACGATGACAGGAGCAGACGTGACGCGGTCGATCAGGATCGCGAAGTAGAGCTCGCGCTCGATTTCAACCGACTGGGAGACGAGCACCTTGCGGACGACGCGGCCCTGCGGGCCGGTCTGGTGGGTGACAAGCGTCTGGTTAAGCATCTGCGCGGCGATATCGCGCGCCTGACCAGCTGTCTTGCAAAGGTGGACACCGCCTTGGAAGCCGTTCGCGAACGTTCCTTTTCCTCGTCCGCCCGCATGGACCTGGGCCTTGACGACGAGGTTGTTCGTGGCGAGCGAGCGTGCCACTTTTTCCGCTTCCTCGGGAGTGGAGGCGACCCCGCCGGGGGTATTTGCGACGCCGAATTTGTCTAGGAGTTCTTTGGCTTGGTATTCGTGGATGTTCATCGGTGATACCGTCGATATAAGCAAGGCCGCGCGCCCGATGCCAATGGAAAGTTCTTATTTCGTCACGGTAGCGATTCCCCGACCTCCCAGTGGGCGATAAACCGCGTGGCCGTCTGCGGGTCGTTGAGGAAGATCCCGCGGCCGGTGAGCGGCTGGGATCCGTCGGCCGACTTACGGAGGATTCGCAGGCGGCCGGGGAGGGGCCTGGCGGCACGCTTCATCCAGTCCCAGGCCACGCGCCCCATCGTGCAGCGGACATTCAGCTCGACCACGTGCTTGAGGGCAAGGGCACCATCGGAACGGCGGTGAACCATGGCATCCACCCCAACGGGCCCGGTGTATCCCGGAAGCAACCCGGCCAGGAGCTCTGGAATTTTTTCCTGGTAGGTTGGCAGGGCCTGGACCTTGCCGTAGAGGAAGGCGGCGAGGTCGGGGGTCAGGAGGCTGCCCCATTTCGGGGCGACACGGATGCCGAGAAAACGGCCGGCCGGGTCATTCTCCATATGGGTCAGGCCGAGGAGAACCGCCCTCCCGCCGGGATGCATCTCGTAGAGGGCGGAAAAATCCAGCACGCGGTCGAGCCAGGGTTCCACGACCACCCCGCCATGGGCCTCCAGCGTGTGCCGGACCCAGCTGCGGGATTTTTCGCGATTATCCGTCGGCCCGACCCTCAGGTGTCCGCGCCCAGCCTGCGAAAAGGGCGCTTTCAGGAGGGCTTGGGAGCCCGTGGCGAGGAGGCGGTCGATTTGGGTCTGGATCGCTTCCTCGTTCTCGAGGCGGACGCCGGTTTCCGGCTGGGCTCCGAGGGAGGCTTCGAGCTGGAGGCCGATGGATTTGGAGAGCCAGCGCGGCGGGATCGGATCGCGCCACGGGCTCGGCATGGAAGGCGCGACCGAGGAAGCGTGTGGTTCGAAGAGGCGCGAGGCGTCCGGCGACCAAGCCCATGGCCGGAAGCCGCCAAGCTTCCGCCCCGGCAGGTCCGCCGGGGAAAGGATCTCGGGAATTTCGTAGCCAGCGTGTTTCAGCCCGGCCAGAAATTCGACGGAGGGTGCCTGCCGGAGGAGGACGGCATCATCTTTGCGACAGCAGCCGATGAGGAGGGTTTCGAGGTCATTTTCCAGGGCGAGGGAGGTTTTGTCGGGTTGCCATGGCCTGGCATCCGACGAACGCCAGGCAAGGCGGGCGTGGGACTCGGCATTCGGGTTGAACCAGTGGATGACCGGCGTGCGGCCCCGGGAGTGCTCGAACACCTCGAGATGGCGGATAAAATCCTCATCGAGGCCTGCGAGGCGGCGGCTTGGGGCATGGAATGGCGCCAGCCCCTTTGCCCGCGCCGGGGTGAGTGGGAACGTCAGGCTGCGCCGGAACGCCTGCCAGTCGGACTCCGCAGGATCCTTCCAACGGCGGAACCACTTCACCCCGTGACCAACGTGCCCGATTTCATCGAGGTGGATTTTTTCCAGCACGGCGGCCGTCGCATCATCTCCCACCCTGCGGAAGATCGTCGCGTAATGTCTCGAGAAATCGAGATTGGCCTGCTCGAACGTGAGGTTCAGCCGGGTGACAAAATCCAATGGTGTGGCCATGGGGGCAATGAGCCGCCAGAAGTGGTCGTTAACCGGGAGTTCGCCAAATGCGACCCCGCAGTCCCGCATGCGGCGCAGATACATCCGCGCATGGGCCTGCTCCTCACGCATGGCCTCATAGACCCCGGCGCGGTATTCGGCCGGAGCATCGGGAAACCGCAGCAGCACGAGCGCCATCAACTCCGCCGCCAGGAGTTCGTGGTTGGCCAGAAAATGCAGCATCACCCCGCGTTCGCGATCCTGGTCCAGGTGATGAACACCGGGAAATTCCACGCGAACGCCGTCGCCCCGGATGCGGAGCTCGTCCGGTCGTCCCGGGGCATCCGGCAAGGCGATCGCGGTGCCTGGAATCTCGTCCGAGGCCACCTGCGGCCCTGGATGCAGCTTGACATCCAGCGTATCGGCGAAGAGGACGCGCTCGGCAATTTCGCGGATCTCAGGCATGGGGAACAAACTGCCACCGTATCGGGCCGCCTGCACGCGCCGATTTCAAGCCATCCGGCTCAGCCCTTGCGAAACAGGCGGAACTTCTGTCCGGCACGCGTGAGTTTGAGGCCGGAAAGGATCATGGCCAGGAGGCCCAGGCCGAGGAGCAGAACGTAAAACGGCGTCACGGGTTTTCCCAGCCAGCTGCCCTGGTGAATATCCATCAAGAGGTCACCGGTGCTTTCCGGAAGCTCGTTCTCACCGAAGTGGAACATCAGTCCGGTGAAAGCGGTGGCAGCCAAGGGGAGCAGGAGGACGGCGCCGAGAAGGCGGTGAAAGACCCGGGGCTGGCCTTTGGCGCGGCTTTTGATCACGAGCCAAAGCCCCGTCAGGGAGAGAACAAGCAGCCCCAGCCCGACGAGAACAACCCAAACCGCCGATCCAAAGGGCCCCATCCACTCACCTGTGTGGATGTGCAAAAGCGTGCTGCCGGCTTCCTTTGACAGGCCAAACCAGGCTTTCCCCACCCGGTAAGCCACCCCGGTGGTAATCATCACAAGGAGGGGAAGGACGAGCCAGGGTGCGATCCGATGGTGAAACTTTCTGGGTGCCTGGTTCATGATGGCATCAAAGTCTTCCCTTGAGAATAAGCGCTAGGGGTGCCCGATGCGGATCCGACGAAAAAAATCCGTCTCGGGGCACTTCTGGATGACTGCTGTGAATGCATGTCATCTGAGACCTACCGCATCCAATCATTGCCGGCAATACATGCTTTTCCGGTGACCAATCCGAAAACCAACGATCCCACTGGCTCCGGTTCAGCGCGCTGCCGTTCCTCAACCCCCTCGACAAAACCCTCTTTCCAGAATCATCGTGTGTGCTACCGTGAATGGCATGCAAGGGGGTTTTTATATCGAGCAAGGACACCCCATATCCCACAAGAAATCCCCAATTACTTCATCTTCCCTGGCGCGGTTGCTGCAAGCATTCTGATGAGCCAAAATATAACAAGAAGCCGAACGAGCCCTGCCGAACGCGAGCAGGGATGTGGTGACTGAAGACGCTGAGCAGAAAATATGGTTCCCGTCGGCCGTCAGGCTTTTCCATTTATGAAGATCTATTACATCGAACCAACAGGCGTTCCTGTCGAGGAAGTCACAGCCATGTTGAAGGGGCAAGAGGTTGTGGAGCTCGATTCCCGTGGCTGGGCGGATGAGGAGTTGATTTCCGCGGTCGCCGATGCCGACATCCTCGCGCTGACCAACCGGCCGGTCTCGGCCCGCGTCATCGAATCCCTGCCGAATCTCAAGATGATCGCCGTTGCCTTTGCGGGCACCGACCACGTGGATCAGGAAGCGGCGGGACGACGAAACATTTTGATCAAGAACGCCGGCGGCTATGCGAATACCGCCGTCGCGGAGCTTGTTTTCGGGCTGATGATCTCGCTCACCAGGAATATTCCCGGAAACAACCAGGCGATTCGCTGCGGCGGGACGACCAACACGGGCAGCGAACTCCATGGGAAAACGATCGGGATTATCGGCCATGGAGCCATCGGACGCGAGGTCGAGCGGCTTGCGATCGCGTTTGGAATGAAGCCGCTCATTTTTGATCGAAATGCGCAGACGACCCTCGAAGAGGTTTTTTCTAAATCCGACTTTGTCAGCTTGCACGTTCCGCTTTTCCCCGAAACGCGCGGAATGGTTGACATGGATCTGCTCCGTCGCATGAGGCCAACCTCGTTTCTTATCAACTGCGCCCGAGGACCGATCGTGGATTCGGAAGCTCTGAAAACCGCTCTGGACGAGGGAGTGCTTGCCGGAGCCGCTCTCGATGTCCTCGATACAGAGCCTCCCATTCCTGCGGATTGTCCGTTGCTTCAATCCGATAAAATCATTGCCACCCCGCACATCGGCTTCAATACCAGAGAGGCGCTGCAGGCCAAAGGCCGCATAACCCTGGATCATATCGCGGACTTCCTCGCTTGCTGTGAATCCAAGCCGCCTCAACTTTGAATTCTGACGGGGCACACGCTGACCCGATATTCACAATCACACCACAAAACCAATACATATGAAAACCATCCGCGACGTCACTTTTGATCTCCTCCGTGCCTTTGATATCACAACCATATTTGGCAATGTCGGCTCAACGGAGGAAACGTTCCTGAAGGACTTTCCATCCGATTTTCGCTATATCCTGGGGCTGCAGGAGGCGTCCGTTGTCGGCATGGCCGACGGGTTCGCGCAGTCCACCCGCCGCCCTGCCTTGGTCAACGTGCACACTGGTGCAGGGCTCGGCAATGCCATGGGAACCATTCTGACGGCTTTCCAGAATAAGACGCCGCTGATCATCACGGCCGGGCAGCAGACACGCGAGATGCTACTGATGGAGCCATGGCTTACCAACATCGAACCGACTCTGATGCCCAAGCCGTGGGTCAAATGGGCGTATGAACCCGCTCGCGCGGAGGATGTGCCCGCCGCTTTTATGCGTGCGATCGCCACCGCCCTCCAGCCGCCGGCCGGCCCGGTTTTCCTCTCCCTTCCACTCGACGACTGGGAAAAACCGGCGCTCGGACCAGCCACGATTCGGTCCGTCGCCACGCGGACGGCCCCCGACCCCGACCGCCTTGCGGAGTTCGTCGAACTCCTCCGGCAAGCGAAAGCTCCCGCTCTCATCTACGGCGCGTCGATCGCCCGCTCGCAGGGCTGGGGAGAAGCGATTGCCTTCGCCGAAGCGCTTGGTGCCCCGGTGTGGGCCGCACCAGCCTGCGAGCTTCCGCCGTTTCCGGAGGATCATCCGCTCTACGTGGGCGGCTTGCCTTTTGCCATCGGCCCACTTTGCAAAAAACTCGAGGGACACGACGTGGTGCTCGTGGTCGGTGCTCCGGTCTTTCGCTATTACCCCTATGTCGAGGGATCCTACATACCGGAGGGGTTGCGCCTGCTGCACATCTCTGACGATCCGGCAGAGACCTCCCGGGCACCTGTCGGCGAGAGCCTGATTGGAGACTCGAAGCTCGCCCTCTCTGCACTGGCCAAGCTGATCGAGGGCCACACACCGAAGCCCTCCACACCCCGTCCACGAGTCGAGCACCGAATGGCACCCCATCCCCCCGCTCAAGAGGGACCAAGCGCGGGTGGTCGCCTCACGGCCGCGCAGGTCTTTGCTGCGCTGCAGGAAATCCGCCCACCACAGACTGTCCTCGTCGAGGAAAGCCCTTCGAATCTCGCCGCCCTTCACAAGGCCTGGCCGATTACCGAGCCGGACACGTTTTACACCTTTGCCAGCGGCGGGCTGGGATGGAACCTGCCGGCCTCGGTTGGCATCGCCCTTGCCGAACGGGATAGCGGACGCAACCGACCCGTGCTTGCCGTCATCGGCGACGGTTCATTCCAGTATTCCGTGCAGTCGATCTGGACGGCAGCGCATCTCCAGATACCCATGCTGATCGTTGTTCTGTGCAACGAGGAGTATTGCATCCTGAAGTCCTTCTCCGTTCTTGAGGAAGCCCCGGGTGTGCCCGGATTCGATATCCCCGGCCTTGATATCGTCTCGCTTGCGCGCGGCTACGGCTGCACAGCGGCCCGCGTGGAAACGATCGAGGCGATCCGGGCGGAGGCTGTCAGCGCATGGAAGCGGAACGGGCCGACCGTCTTGGAAATCCCGATCACCAAAGCCATTCCGCCGCTGATCTGAAAACCAAGCCGGTCTTATCAACCTAAAAAACGCAGAGGTTCTGGCCGCAGATTACCAAGATTCTCACAGATGGAAGGGCTTATGGCAGAACGATGGAGTTCGGACCCTACCACTGGATGACGGAACTCGCGTAGGTGAGGCCTCCACCGAAGACGACGAGGAGGATGTAATCTCCGACTTCGAAACGTCCGGTCCGGTTGGCTTCGTCCAGGGCGATTGCGACGGCTGCGGCGGAGGTGTTGCCGTAGCGATCGAGGTTCATATGGAATTTTTCCATGGGCACATTGAGGCGCGCGGCCATGGCTTCAATGATGCGGATGTTGGCCTGGTGGGGGATGATGCACTTGAGGTCGTCGGTGGTGAGTCCGCTGTCCTCAAGCGCCTTTTGGGCGGCCTTGATCATGGACGTGACGGCCTGCTTGTAGGTCTCCCGCCCGTTCATGTGCAGGGTGTTGAGCTTCTGGTCCGCATTGTCCCTGGTGATCGGAATCGCGCAGCCCCCGCCCGGCATGTGGAGGATCTCCCCGTAGTTCCCGTCGCTGCCCATGTAGGTGGCGATGACGCCGTGGGAGCCCTCGCGGCTTCTCAGGATGGCCGCTCCGGCGCCGTCACCAAAGAGCACGCACGTGTTGCGGTCCTGCCAGTTGACAATCGAGCTGAGCTTGTCCGCACCGATCACAAGCACCGTGCTGTAGGTGTGGTTGGCGATAAACTGCTGGGCGATTTCGATCGAAAAGAGGAAGCCGGAACAGGCGGCATTGACGTCGAAGCATGCGGCGTTCTTTGCCCCGATGAGGCGCTGGACATGGCAGGAGGTCGAAGGAAATAACGTGTCGGGAGTGATGGTTGCCACGAGGATGAGGTCAATTTCCTCCACCGAGACTCCCGCGTTCGCCATGGCGTTGCGGGCGGCCTCCGCAGCAAGGTGGCTGGTGAATTCCCCCTCCTTTGCGATGCGGCGCTCCCGGATCCCCGTCCGGTCAATGATCCACTGGTCGTTCGTTTCGACCATGGCTTCCAGGTCGGCATTTGTCAGGACCCGCTCGGGCACGTAGCTGCCCGTGCCGATGATGGATACCGTGCGATTAGGCTGGGGCGTTTTCGGGCGTGGAGATTTTTTCATGGTGTGAGTGGATGGATTCGATGATGCGTTCGTTGACGCGTTGCTCGACGGCGGCCCGGGCGACCCGGATGGCATTCCGGAGGGCGCGCGGAGAGGAATTTCCGTGGGCTTTGATGCAAATCCCGTTGACTCCGAGCAGCGGTGTGCCCCCGTATTCGTCTGTGCTGGTGCGGTTCTTGATGGCCCGGAAGGCTCCGCGCGAGAGGAACGCGCCCAGCAGGCGGATCGGCGAGCGCTTCAACTCGTCTTTGAGCCAGGACATGAACGATTTGGCGAGGCCCTCGATCGTCTTGAGGACGATGTTGCCAACGTAGCCATCGCAGACGACGATCTCGACCGGCCTGCGGAAGATCCCGTGACCTTCGACGTTTCCGGCGAATTCGATGGGAGCGGAGGAGAGTCTGCGGTGGCACTCCTGTGCAAACTCGGTGCCCTTCGATGCCTCGGTCCCGATATTGAGCAGCCCGACGCGGGGGGTGGCGCAGCCGAGCAATTCCCGGTAATAAATGGTTCCCATCACCGCGAAGCCGACGATGTGCTCCGGAGCCGGATCCAGATTGGCTCCGCCATCGATGAGCAAAAAAACGCCGCCCTCGGCAGGAATCAGCACGGCGAGCCCGGCCCGGTCGATTCCCGGGAGCGTCCGCAGCTTGATGGTGGCCGCCGCCACG
>JBGSJQ010000144.1:0-15842 GCA_041741775.1 Terrimicrobiaceae bacterium
CGGAAGCGCCGTTCTTGCGGTCGAACGAAACGGGGGCGCGGCAGAGCGTAATGAAACGGTGGATACTGCGGGCGTTGCGGGCGGAGCGGGCGACGACCACGGCGGCATAGCGACCGTCGGCGGTGGGAGTCGTCACGGGGCGGGCCTCGGCATCGTAGTAAGTGACGGTGGTGGTGGCGTCGGGGCCGAGCAGATCGGTGAGGGTTTGCGGGCGGGACCAGGCACCGGCGGGGAAAGTGTCACCGGAGAAGACGGCATCGGGGATCGTGTAGTCGGTGTGATCGAGGGCTTGCTGGTGAACCTCGGCGATGGTCGGAAGCGTCAGGATGGCGAGTGGGCGGCCGACGCTTTGCACGTAGAGACGGTCGGGGGCGGTGGTTGGAGTGACGGGCAGGTTGAGCTGTGCAGTGAGCAAGCCGTCGGCGCGCGGAGTGAGCTGCGGGGTGGCAATGGTGCGCTCACCATCGGAGAGCGTGAGGGTGTGCGTGGTGCCGGCGGGAGCGGCGAGTTCGACGCGGACGGTGTCGTAGCCCTCGAAGCGAGCGGAAGCGGCGAGGGTGACGGGTGCGGAGGCGGAGGCGGCGAGACGCACGCGATGGCCTAGGCCGGGAGTGGCATTCCAGACGAGGCGCGAGGAGCCGACGGGGCCGCCGCTGTTATTGAGTTGAAGCTGGAGACCAAGCACGTCGCCCTCGCGGGGGGTGTAGCCGAGGTTGGACCAAGGGATAAGGGCTTCGAATTGGTAGCCGTTGACGCGGCTCATGCGAGCGGCGGTGACGCGAGTATCGGGAAACGATGAACGGACGGCGGCCGAACGGTGGTCGTAGAAAAAGGTGCGGAGTTCGGGATAGGTGTCGCTGAGGCCGGGCGCGAAGACGGCCTGGAGCTGGTTGCGCGCATCGGCGGCGACGGTGGAGTCGTTGTAGTCGTTGGTGGATACGAAGACCTCCAGGCTGTCGCCCTCGTAGAGCTTGCCCAAGTCGGCGGCTTCTTGGTTGTGAATATCACGCACCACGACGGCGAGGAGGAGGCCGGCCTCGCTCCACGCAGCACGGAAGGAACCGGCGAAATCCTTGGGCGCGGGCTGCTCGCGATCAACGGCGGAGAGGATCTCGACGCGCAGGCCTTGGTCGCCCCAGTCCTTCGTGTTGCCGTCGATGCCAATGCCTTCGATGCGTGGCAGATCAAAGACGGGAACACTGGCGGGAATTGCCGGGGTGGCGGTAGCTGGAAGGGTTAGGGCATGCATGAGGAGTAAGGCACAAGCGACTAGAGGAAAAAGACAGGTGCTTTGTTTCATTGCCACATCAAGGGTTGGGAGTGCGACCATCGCAGGCACGACAAAGCTGTTCGTCGAGCGCACCCAGCACCGTAGCGCGCTCGGCCTCAGTTGGGATCATCTCCAAAGCAACGACAGTATCCTGTTCATCTGGCAGCGGATGCGTGTCGCCGATAGGCTGGGCAAAGTTCAAAAGCAAATCGTCGGGTGCGTCGAATTGCTGGACGCCGGCATTCCAGTAGTTGCCGAGGACGGCGTCGCGACCAGTGGCGAGCACACGGGCGCGTTTCACTTGTCCGCGCAGGCCTGGGAGCGAGTAGTGGCCGATGCCGGGTTCCAAGATGTGCGCGTAGAGCGTGTCGCCTTTGCGGGTCCAGCGGCCCCATTCGGGTTTCGGGAAATTGGCGGGGCCGGCACCGAAAATCGACTCACCGTTTTGGCGCAGCCAGGCGCCCATGGTGCGCAGGGTGGCGAGGTCATGATCGTGGAGTGCGCCGGTGGGGTCGGGGGCGAGGTTGAGGGCGAGCACGCCGTCTTTGGAAACACAGTTGACGAGAGCGCGAACGAGGGTGCGGGCGGTTTTGCGGCCGGCGGGGTTGGCGGCATCGGACTGATCGTGAAACCAGCGTTGGCCGAGGGGAAACCACGAGTCGAAGAGGAGGGGGCGGCCGTCGGCGGCGCGCACGGGGTCGCGGGGAATGTTGAGTTCGGCGGAATCGAAGTCACCGGCCCACAAGGGTGGGTTCGATTGTTTAATGGCGTCGAGCTGGAAGCGATCGTTGATCAGGATGCCGGGCTGGAGTTCTCGGATCATGGCGACGAGTTCGAGGGCGCGCCATTTTTCGCTGCTCATGTGCCAGTAGGAGAAATCGACGGTGAGCAGGTCGATGCGGCCGTAGTTGGTGAGCAATTCGCGGATCTGCCCGTGCATGAAATCGAGGTAGCGACCGAAGTCGCGGGAGGGCTCAGCGGCTTTTGCGGCGGGATCGAAGCGCAGCGGGTGTTGGCGGTCACCGAAGTGCGGGTAATCGGGGTGGCGCCAGTCCACCAGCGAGTAGTAGAGCCCGACGCGCAGGCCGGCGGCGCGGGTGGCCTCGACGAATTCGCGCACGAGGTCGCGGCCACGAGCTGGCGTGCGGTTGACGTGGTAGTCGGTGAGCGCAGAAGGCCAGAGACAGAAACCGTCATGATGTTTTGCCGTGAGGAAGGCGTAGCCCGCACCGGCATCCTTGACCGCCTCTGCCCAACGCGTCGCCCAGTCCGAGGACGGCTGGAAGCCTGCAAAGAAAGCATCATAGTCGGCGAGCGGCATGCGCTCACTGGAGCGCAGCCAGCCATCACCCCGCCCGGGAACGGAAGCGACGCCCCAGTGAAAAGAGATGCCGAAGCGGGCTTGACGAAACCAGGAGAGATCGGGTGCGGACACAGTGGAGGGTGGGCTGCTAGGGAGAATTGGTGAGGCCCCGTTGGTATTCAAAAATCGACGGAGGGAAAATATCAGGAACTCCCGCGGGTGCTTCTTCGGGATCGGTAAGGAATTGGTTTCCTGCCCATTTTCCCGGAATCGTGCCTGCGGTGAAGGGATTTTGCCCATCCGAGGGAGAGAAGGTGTTGTCGAGGATCGCGGCACCGGCCGCATTTCCGGAGACGAGGGGGGCGGTGGGTCCCCGATTGATAAATATATTGTGCGTGATCGTAGCAACCGTGGGAACTTCGCCGAACTGGATGAGTGCCCCGTCGCCCATGAGGCGCTCAAATCGGTTTCCGGCAATGAGGATGTCTTTGCCGTTGCCCCCTTCCCAAAGGAGAGCGGGCGCGTTCCACTTCTGGTTGCTGAGAGTCACCTGATTCCGGTAGAAGACATTTCCGCTGCCGCCGGGGCTGCTTCGGGGGCGCGCACAGACATAGAATCCACCGCCGTAGCTGCCGTAGGACTTATTGCTCCCGACAGAATGGATGGTGTTATTTTCGATGAGGTTATCCCAGAGCGGAGTGGAGTGGAAATGGGCATCGCTGTCCTGAAATTCGCAGGCGCGGATCACGCAGCCCATCGAACCCTGCTGGATGCTCGGCGCGTGCCGCAGGCGGCGGGTTTTAGTGTTGGTGATCAGACCGTCGAAGGATCCGCCAAACCCGACATAGGCGGTTCCTCCCCCGATCCCAAAATGGAACTTCGCTCCGTCCACGATGCAGTCCCGCATCTCAAAATTCTTCTGCAGACCCGTGAGCGGGAAGCGTCCGGCATCGAGTAATCGCACTCCCTTCGCCCAGCATGCGGTATCACCAGAAAAATGAAGCAGGGACGTCCAATGGCCGGAGGTTTGGCGGATCGTGAGGTCTTCCACGCCAGACCTGTTGATCGTGGGCATGCGGCGCACGCTTTCCAGATCGATTTCGAGGCGAATGGGAGAAGCCAGGAGGACCGTGTTTCCCTCCACCGCTGCGACCATATGCCAAGGCCATACCATGTAGTCCGTCTCCGGGTTGATGCCTTTGAGCATGAGGGCATCTCCGGCCTTCAGGTCACCGGCGGACTTGAGCTCGATGCGCAGGTCTCCACGCTTAACGACCTTCGTCACCAATTCATAGAAGGTCTGCTGATACTTTGCCGGGGAGAAAAAAATGGCCGCATCCCGCGCAGAGTAATCGCTTCCCGAGCCTTCACGAACCGTGACCGTGATGCTCTTTTCCGCTTTGCGTCCATCAACGTATTCGACCGATGCCCGCAGGACATTGCTTCCCTCTTTCAGCACTTTTGCGGTTTGGCGGTTGTCCGGAGTGAGCGTGAACCACGGGCCCTCATTCGATTCGCTGTCCACCCGCTCGTCAACGACTTTGCCATTGATTTCCAAGCGGAGACGCTTGATGCAGCGCACCCGGTTATTGTCCCGCGAGTCGTTCCATGCCGCGACGATGAGCGTGCGCAGCGGGGGAATGACATCGCCGTCCCGCGTGCCGATAAAGTCCACGCTATCCCGCTTCGGCTCCCAGCGAAACGTGAGAGTGGTTGCCTCCATTCCGCTTCCGCGCAAGACCACATGGCTGTGAGAGATATGAACCGGACGGTCTATAAAAAATTCCCCGGGATCAATGAGCACAGCTCCTCCACCTTGCGCCGCAGCGGCTGCGGTTGCGTTTTCCAGTGCCTCGGAGACATCCGTTCCGGGGACTCCGCCGAAATCCGCCAACCGCACCACCACAGGGGCATCGGGGATTCCTCCCGGGACTCCCGCAAACGTAAAATTCGCAACGAGCCGCCCATCGGGAAGTGGCAAGTCTGCCTTCATGGGGCTCTGGGCCTTCAGCGATCCACAGCCCATCAGGCCAATGACAAGGCTGAAAATCACCGATGGAGCAAGCTTGGGATGTTTGTGGCTCATAAGATTAGAATTCCAGAAAGGCGACTCCCGGTCGTTCCATTTCAAAGATGGCAACCCCGGCCTCGAGGCGCAGATCGGCATCCGCAGCCGCTACCAACGTATTTGCATCGCGCAGCTCGCGGAGTTGCGCGGGCGTGGGAGAAGCCGGTGCGCCGAGGGTTTTCCAGAAGGCGATGATGTTGTTCTCCTGCGCACCGAGGCGGGTGAGGCGCGGACGTCCGGCTCCCGGAGGAAGCACGACACGCACGGTTTCGCGCACTGGCTCTGCTCCGGGCTCTCCGGGGTAAGCGGAAATGAGAACCTTGCCCCCACCCTCGCCGGTCGTCGCCAGCACCCGGGTCAAATCATCCCCTCCCTCCACCTGCACGCATTTCGTGCCGAGACGCTCCAGCAGCATGTGAGCGAACCACGCGGGCTTGCGCAGGCCGTGCAGGCTGAGCATCCCGTAGTTGCCTTGGAACTCGGCGGACTGAAATCCGGCCTGATTATAAATATCGGAGAGGCACCAGAAGGCGAAGGCGTCGGCGTCTTGCGACACCTCGGCCATGGTTTTGACGATGAAGGCGGCTTCGAGCGCGGTTTCCTTGAGCGGGTCGTAAGGGAACCAGGAGCGGCCCCATTCGTTCCAGTGGACCTCACCGGTGAACCCTCGCCGGTCGAGTTCGCGCCGCAGTCCGCGCACCACGCCGGAGGCGAAATGCGGTGAGTCTTTCACCTTGTGCGAAGCCGGGCCGTCGAAGGGCGAGAGCGGCTCGCCCTCGGAGTCGTTGTTATAAACATGCGTGATCAGGTAGTCTGGCGGCGTTCCCTCCCTGACCGTGAAATCGAGAAACTCGGGGATCCACTCGCCGCGCGCGGTCGAGGGTCCGCCAAAGCGCAGGCCGGGATCCACCAATTTCACGGCATGCCAGGTCGTCGACCAGAGGGTAAAAAATTCCTCCTTTGTTCCCCCGAAAAAACAGCCCTGCAAATTCGGCTCGTTCCAGCATTCGAAATACCATGAGCGCACCTCGTCGATCCCGTAGCGGGCGATATGATGTCGGATCCCGCCGGATACAAATTCCTGCCACTGCGCGAGATCACGCGGCAGGCCGGTCGGGTTTTTGTCCGGCCAGCAAACCGTCGGATCGTCGGTCATCCCGACCGGCGTGAAGCAGGTCGTGTAAATGGGCTTCAGGCCAAGATCGAGCAGCGCCTCGATGGAAAGATCCACCATCTGCCAGTTCGCGCGCTTGGTCTTCTCGTCCGAAGGCTTCCGCCAATCGGCCAGATCGTAATCCCATACCGCCAGCTCTGGCGAATACATCGCGCAGGCCCGCACATGACGCACGCCGAGTTCGTCGCGGGCCATCGCGAGTTGACGCTGAACATCAGCCCGCGAGAGCCAGCGGAATTGATCGATGTTACCGAGGGGAGCCCAAGTGTGTTTGAGCGGGGACGGCGGAGCGGTCCATTGGGGAGTCAGATTGGATGGCATTTTGCGGGGATTATCGCACTAATATCCGCGTTTTGATAGGTGGCGCCAAGTGAACAAGTTTAACTGGAGCCAAATGGCTCTCAGCGAGGCTCCCATGGGACCGGGGGCAGGTGAAAAGGATCCTGACAGTCAACGGGAAGATTTTTCTTCGCAAGCGACCTGGCGTGTCCGTCCATGAAGCAGGCGTTGATGGTGCCATTGAGCCTTCCGGGTTTGCCTCTGTGAGCCGCCCATTTTAAGCGAGCGGCCTCGTCGATCCGCCATCCGTTGAAATTATTTTCAGGGTTTATTACCAGCGGTAGTAGCGGGCGGGATCGTCGCCGCGTTCGAAATCGGTGCGGAAGCCCGGAACGTATGGCGAAACCCGGGTGACGGGCTTGGCGAGCTCCAACTGCATCGAAGTGGGATCTGACGAGGTGAATCCGCTGCCGCCATATTGATCGAAACAGCGGACAGCCAAGGTGTTTGGGCCAGGGTTCAGTATGCCGGGACGGATCTTATATTCGCGACTCAAGCTATACCCATCCTTGGCGTCTTTGGCGATGCCCCCGATGCGCGTGCCATTGATCCAGACCTCGTCGAAATCGTCGATGGGGCCGAGCTTGAGGATGAGCGTCTTGGTGGCGTAATCCTCCGGCACGTCAAAGGTGCGGCGGAACCAAAAGGCGCCGTCCTTGTTGGCATAATCCGTGATGGATTTTTCGGTATCGCCGGGCAGGGAGATAGTTTTCCATTTGGAGTCATCGAAATCGGGGAGTTCCCATCCGGCCGTTTTGCTTTCGTCGCGTCCGGGATCGATGGTGGGTTTGTCGGGTGAAGGCGCGGGAGGCAGGAGGACTTCATCCTGGATTTTCCAATCACCCGCCAGCGGAAGCGGCTGGAACGCGGGCGGCGCGAAATCAAGGAACTCCGCATCGGCCTGGAATGTGCCACCGAGATTGGCCAGCACTTGGGAAAGCGCACGGGTGAGCCGCCATTGGCTGAAGCGGAAATACGTTTTATCATTGGCCGGGAGGAGGTCCGGGGTGAGTGGGAAGGCCATGATGACGCCGCGTCCGACGGGCTTGCGGCCCAGGAGGCCATTCGCAGCGACGCTATTTGGTTCAGGGGCCAGGAGGGGACGTTCGATCTCCGAACGCAGCCGCAGGTCGGAGGATGACAGCCCGGCGGCTTCGGGCCATGCCGGCGGTGCCGATGCGCCCCCCAGTTTTTGGGGAGCCAGGGTGAATCCGGCCGTATTGGCCGCCGCGCCCAGCAATACCACACGCCCACCATTTTTGGCGTAGGCCTCCAGTGCGCTGGCAGACGGTTCTTTGCCGCCGGCCCCGATGATCAGGAGACCAGGCTTGGAAGGCAGGGAGCTGGCCTTCGCAAAGTCCAGGCCCATCGAGGTGAGCAGTGTTTCTCCTTCGGGGCCGCCGATGTAAGTGGCCGGAGCCTGTGGCACAACGGGCGGGAGCGGACCTGTCAGGTAAGTGAGCAGTCGCCGGGATACGATCTCCGCCGAGGGGTCGGCCTCGGTGCGACCGTCGAGATCGAGTCCGCACCAGACCATGATTCCATTCCCCATCCGCGCTTCCATGAGCGGGCTGTAGGCGAGGTCGAACTCGCCTTCGAGCAGCGGTGTCCAGCGACCGAGATGCGGTTTCTCGAGCGAAGCGGAGGCCACGCTGCCGGTGTTGTTGACATGCCATCCCCAGCGGGGGACGAGGGGAACCGGGCGTGAAAGGTCCATCGTGGGTGCGGGATCTTGGAGGGTGCCGGCTCCATGCCAATCGCGAAAATCCTCGCCGTCGAGACCCGCGAGAATGGGGTGTTCGGACAGGGTTGGCACCGGCCAGAACCTGCGCCCCACTGGCCTTGCCACGCGGAGACCGCTCATTTCGCGGATCCACTCGGGGTCCTGCCCCATCACCAGAAGACGTCCGCCGGATTGCACAAAGGCTTCGATCTTTGCACGGAGATCGGGCCATTCGGTCTCGGGTGTTTTCACGATGGCATTGCGTCCGAGAATAACGAGGGCGTTCGCGGGCCAGTTTGCGGCAGGGAGGGGCTGGGCGCTCACGCCAAGGCCGGTGAGCCAAGTGCCGGTGGTTCCCTCGGGATCGAGGAGGAAGACCGGGGCTTTCAAGGCGAGAGGCTTCGGCGCAGGCAAAACGCGCAAAGCAAAGGAGTCCTCCGTGGAGACATCACCGATGGTTGATTTCAGGTGCAGCACCCCGTCGGATTTGGCGGTGACAGCCGGGGCCGGAAATTTAATGGGGGCGAAGAGGGGAACGCCCACGGGCACTTCGCCGGAAGCCTTGCCGCTCCCTGCGGGTGAGCCGCCGATTTCCACCGACCACTCGACCGTGTAGGGTTGAGGCTTGTCGGTATCGTTCAACAACGCGGCCGACTTCACGATGGAGTCGCCGGAGAAGAATACATGATCCTGACGGGTGAAGGCATCGGGAGGGCCCGCGATCCAGGAGAGCGTGGGGGCATAGCCGTCCCGCAGCGCCTCGCCAGACGCCGTAAGATTCGAGACTTCGGGCAGGCGGGGAAAGGCATCGCGGTTCATTAGCCGCCGCACATGCGCGCCCCGCTGACCGGGTTCCGCGGGCGGCAGAGTGAAGGTGGCCTCCGCATCGCGATTGTCTTTCCACCCGTAGGCATCCGCCCAGTGGATCATGCCCCCGCTGAGCCCATAGCCACGCCATGCGCGCAGGGTGCGGGTCATCCACCATGCGGTAAAAGGGATAAACGGTTTGGCTGTGGTAATATTGAGACCCCTGTAGTCCTGACCGGCCACAAAGTTTTTCGCGATCATGGCGCGATACGCGGGGTCCTCTTCCTCGTAGGCTTTGGGCCCCTGATAGATGGCAAGAAACTCGGTGAGCCATGGCTCGGAGGTGGATTCCCCCATATGGCCGAAGCGACCACGGTTCATGGTGGCGGCAAACGGGGCATCGAACTCGACGGCAGAAAAGGGAATGTCCCCGCTCTTGGACCAGACGGACAGCCAGTCCTCCCGCTCCTGGAGCGGATGTAGATTCAGGTAGTTGTTGCTGGTTTGAAAATCGCCGACATTGGAATTGTGGTGCGAGGTCACGGGGCGTGTGGGGTCCAGTGCCTTGACGGCGGCGATCAGTTTGTTTCCCGGCTCGGCCTGGGTCCGCTGCCAGACCGAATCAAAATTCAAGTTCTTGCGATTTCCGATGCGAAGGGGGTTTTGGTCGTCGTTGTGAGCAAACCGGTTGGCCGACACGAGAAGAACAAAAACCGAGGGCGAATTGCGGAGCTGTTTCCAGTTCCGTTTCATGATCTTCTCCCATGCGGCAAAGTTTTCGGGAGAAACCTCGGGGTCACCCGGATCAAAAATTCCAGTTGGCTCACTGATTCCCAGCATGAGCGGGAGGCCTTTTTCATCTGCGATCCTCGCCATGAGCGGGCGGACATTGGCATTGCCCCGAATGAGGTCGGGGTTGGGCCACATCTCGGCCATATTGACATTCACCGCCAGGAGCGCATCGATCCGGTTTGCCGCCGCTATGGGGATTGCCTCATCCTGAATGCCGTGCATGCGGAAATTGTAGGGACGCTCATTGAGCAGGAACTGCCGACCGACAATGCGAAATTCACGGAACCCGAAGCGCTGAGCAAAAGAATCATCCAGCCCGGAACCAACCAGTTTGAGCCGCAGCGTGTAGAGATTCGGCTCTTTGTAATCCCAGAGCTTGGGGTTTTCCCATGGCAATTGCACGCCGCTGAGCACCGCGTTGCCCTTGGCATCCGGCTTGGGCAAGGTGACTTCCAACGACCAGCTCTTTTCCGTCTCGCCGGTTTGCACGTTAACCGCCTCGGCCTCCAACTTGGCAGGACCACCGGTTTTGAGCCCGGCCAAATCCACATCCACGACCAATTCCTTGTTCCGCACAGATGGCTTCACAAAAAGGCCATCGACACGCGCCCCCATCGGTTCGGAAAAGAGCACCACGTCACCAATCAGCCCACGATGCTTGAGCGACGCGGCGGACTTGGTTGCGATATGGGCATCCATGTATTGCAGGACTTCCTTGCCATCGCTCGCCGCGATCACCAGCAGGCGAAGCGTGTTGGTCGCACCCGGGCGGATGGCGGACGTGATATCCACCTGGCCGCCGGGCCAGTTGATCGTCCCGCATTCCTTGCCATTCACAAAAACCTTGGCGTCCGTGGCCACGCGATCGAGGTCCAGCATCACGCGCTTGCCCGCCCAATCCTGCGGGATGGTGACCTCCCGCTGAACCCATGCACGGTCCACTCCCCGCAGCGCGAGCACCGGGAACGACTGGCTCGGGGTCTCGGTTTTGATTCCTTCCCATGGGCCGCCGGTCCCCAGAGCCAACACACCTTCATAGCGCAGCGCGTCCCATCCCCCGCGATCCCATGACCCTGGCACGCGGATCCAGCCCCACTGCCCCTCGGGGCTATCGGAGGCCGTTTTTGTGGCTGGTTGAAAAAGCCAGAGATCGTTGAGCACCATCTCCGCCCGATTGGGGGTCAGGGCCGTGACTGGTGTCTTGTCCCACTGGGCCGTTTCGGTCCCCCTCATCTCTGCCACATCCTCCGCCAACAGGGGAGAGAGCAACAAGGTTGGAAGAACCAACCAGAGGAGACGCTTGGAGATCGAAGAGGGCAGAAGCGCCGTCATTTGACCGGCACCACGGAAAGATCATCGATGTCCACTTCCCCTGCCGCGCCCAAGAAGCCGACCGTCATGGTGAAGCTTTCCGTGCCGGAAGGAATCTGAACCTCCTTCTCAAAATCCGTCCATTCGTCCACGTTTTCTTTCACCGTTATCGCCGGGACTTCCGCGCCAACAGACTCCCCTGCGGCGTCCAGAAATTGAACAAAAACCTTCACCCCATGCCATCCCTCGCTGCCTGGGACGTAGTCCCGCACCCGCAATTTCACAGAGACATTCAGCGCCACCCATTCTTTCGGCGCGGGAATTGGCTCTTTAATTTTGACGAGGGCAACCTCTTTCTCAGTCGCGGGAGGAACGGTGATCCGCACAAACTGGCTGTCTTCGGTCACCAAGGCAAACTTGTTTGGGGTGATCGAAGGGTCTCCTGCAAATCCCGCCCAGACGAAGCCTTCTGGCTGCCCAGAACCCATTTCAAAGTTCCCTTCTTCCAAAATATTTCCTTCCACGGCCAGAAGCCTTGTGGAGAAACCAACAGCAGCAACGGAAACGCAAAGTAATCGGGGGATGTTCATCTCCTTCTTGTGACACGGAGACGAACAAACTTCAAAACAAAATCTAATAAACAGGTTGAACTCGGTTGGTGTATTTAACCTGTCTAGCAATAATGTTATGGGAAAACTGGCTTCACTGGATTTAGAATGGCCAACCAATGAAGCGATCCCCCCCCGCTCTCCGCTATCTCGCCCAAGCCTGCATCCTTGCCCTTTGCCTGCTCGGCACCGCCCACGCCCAGACCACTTACCGCTCGATCCCGATGGATTGTGGCGGCTGGTTCAGCGGCTTCGCTATCCACTCTTCTGGTCGCCTCTACGGCTTCGGCGATGTCTTCGGCATGTGGCGTTCCGACGACGCCGGCCAATCCTGGCAATACCTCCAAAACGACTTTACCACCTTCGACACCTTCATCAACGGCTGCGATGTCGCTACGACCAGTGCAGACCGCGTGGTTTTTATCACCGGTGTCAGCAAAACCAATTCAAGTCTCTACACCTCGATCGATGGGGGGAGTAACTGGGTTAAGCGGCTCTCGGACATCATCTCCCGGCGCGACCGCGGCGCCTCGCCCGTTATTTATCATCCCAGTAGCGACAATGAAATCTGGCTCGCCACCAAGCGCACCGGCTTCACCGGCTCCCTCTGGCGCTCCACCGACGGCGGTGCCAGCTGGAGCAAAATGGGCGGCACCACCTTTGACTCAGTCGTCGCCACCACGATCTACGTCCGCCCCGAATTCCCCGATCAAATCTGGGTCGGCGGCAGCGGTGCCACCGCCGCCACCAGCGGCCTCTACGTCTCGACTGACCGCGGGGCCACTTTTACGCTCGTCTGGAACAACAACGGCCAAAACAACCCCGCCAGTGGCACACCGCCGCAGGTTAATTCTATGGTCCGTCGGAGCGACGGCGTCGGCTACTTCACCTCCAATGTCTCCGGCTACCGCGTCACCGCGTCGAACTTCGCCAGCGCCGCCACCTACACCACCACCGCCGTGGTTGCCCGCGTGAATGGAAATGGTCCCGTCAACTGCGCCGTGCTGGCCAACGGCGATTTCATCACCGGCGATAACAACAGCTACATCAAACGCTCAACCGATGGCGGACAGAATTGGAGCAACATCGCCACCACCCTCGTCACTCCGCCCACGCCTCCGTGGACTACCGCCAACGCCCTCTCCATCCCCGCACCCGGCCGTGATCAGATCGTCGTCGATCCCACCAACCAAGCCCGCTGGTTCATGACCGGCGGCAAATCCCCCGTCATCTCCCTCGATTCTGGAGCCACCTGGAAATACCCACCCACCCTGAACGGCCTCGCCGGAGTGCCCACCTACAAGGCTCGTTTTCCGCGTGGCAGCCTCACCACCACGCTTATTCCCGCCTCCGATCAGGGCGTGTTTACCGTTACCGATGGCGGCTTCAGCGGCCAGGTTGCCACCTCCGCCCGCGCCTCGATCGACGAGCACCAGACCTACCACGAGGTCATGTCCAGCGACGATGGTCAGATCCTCGTGGCCGCCGGCAGCGACCAGACCAACAACACTTCCATCATCGCCCGCTCCACCGATGGCGGTGTCTCGTGGAACAAGCTCAACCTCTCAGGCACCGGCCTGCCCGCCTCCTACGAAGGCATCACCCGCGCCGTGATGAAACCCGGCGACACGACCGATTTCCTCGTCCTCCTCGGCTCCGAACCCAGCCAGCCCAACAACAACCCCGGCCTCTACCGCACCACCAACAGCGGTCTCAATTTCGTCAAGGTCACCGGCATCCCCGATGGCGTGGAAACCGGCAGTCGTTATCACCACGAATCTTCCTGGCTCGAAACCGACGGCGTAAATCTCAACACCCGCTACCTCTCCCTGCGCGCTGAAAACAACAGCTCCGCCCGCGGTTTCTACCGCTCCACTGATGGTGGCTCCACCTGGGCAAAAACTTCCGGCCAACCCTTCGGTTCCGACTGGATCCGCTGCATGGCCGTGGACCGTGCCACCGCCGGTCGCGTCTGGATCGCCGGCGGCTACCGGGGTATCTACCGCTCCGATAACGGTGGCGACTCCTGGGTCCCCGTGAACGGTTTCCTCGATGCCTTGAGCATCGACGCCGCCCATGGCCGCATCGCCGTCTGGGGCAGACGCTCTGGCGACACCTACAATAAAATCTATTACTCCCCCGACAACGGCGTCAGTTGGTCGGAAAAAACCGGCCCCGGCCATCGCTACGCCGACCTCAGAGACCTCGCCGTCGATCCCAATCGTGCCGGTCAAATCTGGGTCTCCGGCATCTCGATCAACGTCATCAACCCGCCCGCCAGCGCCGTCGGCTCCAGTATCGGAATCACCCCCGCCTCCCTTTCCGTGGTGCTGCCTTCCAACACCACGACCTCCATCGACATTACGTTGGAAAACAACGGTCTCGATCCCCTCACCTGGAGTGCCACCGTGCCTCCGGCCAATGGCGAATATGCTGCCACCGACACCACTTACACCTGGCTCGACGCCATCACCGGCGGCTCCCGCGTCACCAGCCTCGAAGGTGCCTCGGTGTATTATCCGGTCGAAAACATCCCGCTCCCGTCCGGCTTTTCCTTTCCGTATTACGGCAGCACCTACACCAGCTTCAACCTCTCGGTCAAAGGCTGGTTCAGCCTCGGAGCACCCGGCGCGTTTTTCTACAACGGCAACCCCAACACCCTGCCGCTTGCCGTCCCTACCTTTGCCCCGCCCAACATGCTCGCGCCGCTGTGGAACGAGAACTTCGCCACCGGCAGTGCCGATGCCGGCGTCTATTACAAACAGACCGACGCCGACACCTTCGTCATCACCTGGCGGGATGTGCAATACGATACCAACGCCGCCCAACGCGCCACCTTCCAGGCCATCCTCAGCCGCAATGGCGAGATCCGCTTCCAATACCAAAGCAACAGCATGGGCACTGGCAATCCCGCCGGCTACGGCATCTACATCGCCAACTCGGATGCCAGCCGGTCCACCGTCGTCAGCTCCAACACCGCCAGCGCCCCTGCGGGCAAAGCCATCCGCTTCACCCCGCCCGCCAGTTGGCTCAGCTCCGTCTCTCCCGCCTCTTCGGCTGCGGCCGGCGGAGCACTGGCCGCCGGCACCACCCGCACCGTCACGCTCAACATCGACACCACCGGCCTCACCATTGGCAACAGCTACAGCGGCGACATCACATTCGCCTCGAACGATCCCTACAAGCCATCGATCACCCTGCCCGTTTCGATCACCATCAGCAACCAACCCGTTCTCAACGCCAACCAATTCCCCGTGGGCATTTTGGGCAATGCGTTCGCCTTTCAACTCCTCGCCAGCGGCAGTCCCACCTCTTGGGCTCAGACCGGCGGCACCCTGCCCACCGGCGTCACCCTAAATACCGCGACCGGACAACTCGGCGGCACGCCCACCCAGACCGGCACGTTCCACCCCATATTCACTGCCACCAACTCCTTTGGCACCTCGCCACCAGCCTCCGTCACCCTCGAAGTCATCAGCGCCACGCCCATCATCACCGCCAGCCAATC
Organism: Terrimicrobiaceae bacterium; assembly: GCA_041741775.1. Lineage (GTDB taxonomy): Bacteria > Verrucomicrobiota > Verrucomicrobiia > Chthoniobacterales > Terrimicrobiaceae > QYQL01. The sequence goes on from JBGSJQ010000144.1 coordinate 14,904, forward strand.
CCCCATCCTCTTTCAAAACCAGCCCTTCAGCTACACCCTGCAAGCCAGCGGCGCTCCCAGTTCATGGACTCTGGAAAGCGGCAGCCTCCCCACCGGGATCAGCTTCAACTCCACGACCGGCATCCTCTCCGGCACTCCCACCACACTGGGCACCAGCACGCCCGTGTTCTCGGCCACCAATGGCTCCGGCACCGGCCCTACCGAATCGGTCACCCTCAACGTGCGCTCACCGGCCTACGCGTTCAACACCAGCCAAGCCGACTTCAACGCCAACTTCATCGAAACCCTCAGCAGCGGCACCCCCGCCTGGGCCACGGCCGGCTACACCGCCACTGGCGGCGTGGGAAATTCCGGCTACCTCGCCACCAGCTCCAACGCCCAATCTGCTCTCCTCGACCTGCCGCTGGCTTGGGCCGCTGGCGACACCTACATCCTTTCCGTGGACTTCAAAGCCCGCGTCAGCGCAGGCACCGTAGCCGCCGGCGGCGGACTGCGCCTCGGCTTCACCGACGACAACACCGGCACCTTCCAAGGTGCCGAATACCTCGCCGCCGGCATCAACACCACCAGCGGCGACCACTCCCAACTCGTCCTCATCTCGCGGCAATCAGCCACCGTCACCACCACCGGCCCCGACCTCGGCACCCTGGTGGACAACCGCTGGTATCAACTCACCGGCACCTTCACCAAAACCGCCACCGCCGGCCAATACCAAGTCGTCGTCTCCCTGATCGACTGGGGAGCCGACGGCCTCACCGGCGGTAACATCCTCGGCACCAGCAGCACCCTCGTCGCCACCGGACTGACCAACGTTTACAACTCCTCCGCTGTCTATCCCGGCTTCACCGGATCCACCAACAGTGCGGGCAACGGCGTGCGCGGCATCGATAACTTTGAGCTCTTCCCGCCCGCTCCCGCCACCGCCCTCGCCACCTTCCG
>JBGSJQ010000145.1:0-32080 GCA_041741775.1 Terrimicrobiaceae bacterium
CCCCTGGCCCGCGAGGCCGCTCGGGCTGCAAAAGCCGACCCCGAGGAAGCCGGGGTCTCGGCCGCCTCCGTGTGGGAGGCCGTTTCAGGGGAATTTGCCAAGGAGTCTTTCATCCGATTCGGCTGGCTGCGTGAAGGCGGGTTTGAGCGCGCGGAGGGCGGAACATTTTTCCTGCGGTTTCCGGAGTCTTCCCGCGAGGCCTCGGAGAGCATGTGGATGGAAAAAGGGATCAAGGATCTGGAGACCCGGCTCACCCGCGAGCTTGCCCAGCCGGTGCGCCTTGTCTTTGAGTTCGATGCCTCGCTAGAGCCGCCTGCACCCACCGAACCTGAGGAGGCCCCTCCGGAGTCCCGCGAAGAGGAACCCCCGCCGGCTTCACCGCCGGAGAAACCTGCGGATCCCATGGAGAAATTCAAAAACGATCCGCTTATCAAGAAAGCCCTCGAAGTTTTCAAAGCCACCCTTCAAACTCCAATTAAATGAATATCGCAAAAATGCTCAAGGAGGCCCAGCGCATGCAGGAGCGCATGGCCGAAGCCCAATCCGAACTCGCTGACCGCACGCTCGAAGCCACTTCCGGCGGCGGGAAAGTCAAAGTGACCGCCACCGGCGCCGGGGACATTGTCTCGATCAAAATCGACCCGCAGGTTGTCGATCCCGAGGACGTGGACTTCCTGGAGGGGCTTGTCCTCACTGCGGTCAAACAGGCGCTTACTGATGCCAAGGAACTCGCCGGCGCCGAAATGGGCAAGCTCACGGGCGGCCTCAAAATCCCCGGAATGTAACGCGATGTCTGTCTGCTCCGATAAATGGATCCGCCGCATGGCGACGGAAAAAGGCATGATCGAGCCGTTCGTGGACGGACAGATCAAGGAGGACTCCTCCGGCCGGCGGGTGGTCAGCTACGGGCTCTCCAGCTACGGCTACGACCTCCGGGTCTCGGATGAATTCAAGGTCTTCACGAACGTGCACAGCGCGATGGTCGATCCCAAGGCCTTCGATGAAAAGTCGTTTGTGGACATCCAGACCGACGTCTGCGTTGTGCCTCCAAACTCCTTCGCGCTCGCCCGCAGCGTGGAGTATTTCCGGATCCCCCGCGAGGTGCTCACGATCTGCGTGGGAAAATCAACCTATGCGCGGTGCGGGATCATTGTGAACGTGACCCCGTTCGAGCCCGAATGGGAGGGGCATGTCACACTCGAAATTTCGAACACGACCCCGCTGCCCGCCCGCATTTACGCGCACGAGGGGCTCGCGCAGGTCGTTTTTTTTCTGGCCTCTGATGTCTGCGAGACGAGCTACGCCGACCGCGCCGGAAAATACATGCGCCAGCGCGGCATCACGATCCCGCGCCTGTGAATACCGCCCTTGCCGTGATGGCCGGCGGCGCGCTGGGCAGCCTGCTCCGCTACCTCATCTCGGTCGGGATCGCGGTCCGGTTCGGCGATGCGTTTCCATGGGGCACGCTTCTGGTCAACGTCGCCGGCTCCCTTGGCATCGGGCTCTTTGCCGGCATGACCAGCAACGGCGGAGTCCTCCTCGTCCCGCCTCTTGCGCGTGTCTTTGTAATGGTCGGCTTCTTTGGGGGCTTCACCACATTCTCCTCCTTCAGCCTCCAGACCCTGAATCTGGCGCAGGACGGCGAGTTTCTTGCAGCCGGCGGCAACATCGTCTTCAACCTCCTCCTCTGCCTCGTGGCCGTCTGGCTCGGCCACACCGCAGCCAATCTGCTCAACAGCCTCTCCCTTCGATGAATCAACTCCTCCGAATCTACCTCGACGAATCCGACCGCGCCGGCCATAAACCACTTTACGAGGCGATCGTCCTCAAAGCCCGGGAGCTCGGCCTCGCAGGCGCCACCGTCTTCCGCAGCCCCATGGGATTCGGCGAAACGAGCGTCCTCAAAACCACGAAAATCCTCAATCTCTCGACCGATCTCCCGATGGTCATCGACATCGTGGACACCCACGAAAAGCTGGAAACCCTCCTCCCATTCCTGAAGGAAAATCTCACCGGCGGCCTCGTGATCCGCCTGGATGTCGAAGTCCTCCACCGCGCGGCTGGAAGGGCTCCCAAAGAGTCGGAAACGCCGGGAGCGGGGCTGGCCTGACGCTTTCCATCACGTCGAATTAATGAGCGAAACCCTTCTGGCGGTGGACCCCTCCCTTCGCGGAACCGGCTATGCCATTCTGGAAAGGGAGGCGGGGAAAGTGCGCTGCCGGCATTTTGGCGTGGTGAAAAATCCCCCCAAACTTACGATTTCCGGATGCCTGGTAGCGATCCACGAGCGCCTCTCCGATGTGATCAAAGAGTTTTCGCCGGAGGTCATGGCGATTGAGAGCGTGATCTATGTGCAGAGCTACCCGACGGCGATCACGCTGGGTTCGGCGCGGGGAGCCGCCCTTCTGGCGGCAGCGCAGAAGGGCCTCGCCATCCATGAGTATGCCCCCCGACGGGTCAAGCAGGCGGTCGTCGGGCGAGGTGGCGCCCAGAAGGAACAAGTCGGCTTCATGATCCGCGCCCTGCTCGGCCTCACCGTGACCCCGCCCCCGGATGCCGCCGATGCCATGGCCATCGGCCTCACGCATTTTCAGTCCGCCGATGCCGCCGCCCGGCGAAAAATCCCCCTCGACCGCATATGAAAATCGAAATCCTCGGACGCATCGGTTACCAGGTCGCCCTCGAGATCCAAGCCTCGCGGGTGGAGGAAATTTTGGCGGGGCGAGGGGAGGAAACCCTCCTGCTTCTCGAACACGAGCCTGTCTACACCATCGGCCGCACGCGGGACCAGTCAAGCCTTCGCCCAAACCTGCCCCACCCGGTCGTGGAGACAAACCGCGGCGGACAGGCCACCTACCACGGGCCCGGCCAATTGGTGGGTTATCCGATCCTTGATCTCAACCGCCGCGGCCGCGACCTCCACCTCTACCTCAGATTCTTGGAAGAGTTTCTCATCCGATTGAGCGCCCTGCACGGGGTCCCCGCCGCACGTCGCGATGGGCTCACCGGCGTCTGGGTCGGCGAAAAAAAACTGGCTTCGCTCGGCGTCGGGATCAAGAAGTGGATCACGATGCATGGATTCGCCCTCAACGTCGAACCAGCTTCGCTCGACCCCTTCACCCGAATCACCCCCTGTGGAATCGCCGGTGTGGAAATGACGTGCCTGGCTGCCGAGTCCGTGGCCCCGCTCTCGATGGAGACCGTCACCCGCGAGGCAGCCGAAGTTTTTCCGGACTTGCTGACGGACCGCCTGTAGTTGCCCTTCGGACTTTCATCCCCCCTTCTCTGCCTCTATCCACCCGTGTCGTATTCTCCAGCGGATAGCTTCCTCCAGAATTCCGCTGCCGGCTGATCAGCGGGATCCTCGGGAGTTCGGATGACGCGGAGCGTTCTGAGGCCGCGAAGGCTGTTGAGAGACGCCTTGTCGGAAACCATGAGGGGGCTGATCGTCAGGCTGGCCAAGGGGAGGTAGAGAAGCGGTCGGACGCTATCAAGGGCCATCAAACTGACATCCAGCGTCTGAATCCGCCGACTCAGCGCCAGGGGGGACAGGTCGCGGATCGCAGTGCCGGAGAGGTCAAGCGAGGTCAGCAGCGGCATGATGCGGAGCAGTCCCGCATTCGAAATCCCGGCGTCTTTTAGCGAGAGGGTTTTGATACGGTTGAAACCGCGGAGGTTGGAAGGAACGTCTGCCAGTTGGCATCCGGTAAGGTCCAGCGATTCGATGGGCAGCGAAGCCAGGGTCGCCCAATCGATGGAGCCAGCATCACGGATCCGTATGGCGGCCGGAGTCGTCGCGAGAGACTTCAACAAGGAAAGGTCGTCGAGTCGTGAGAATCCGGAAAATGTGATTTGCCCGTTGGCCTCAGCGATCTCGACGCGGCCCTTGCCGCCATTGGCCGCGAGCAGGCTGATCGCCGTCTCGGCGATCCCGGGCGTTCTCCCCGTCAGGCTTTGTCCCAGGGTGGCCCGTCTCACAAGCGGCTTGTCTTTAAAAAATCGCAGCACCTCTGCCACCATCTGGTCCTCTGGGGCTCCCGTTTTGGACAGCAGCTCGGCCCCTTTGTCGAAGCGATCCGCAGACGGGCTCATCAACTGGTCTGCGATCTCGACCAGCGGCTCGGGGTGCTCGACGCCCAGGAGGTCCGGTTGGTCGGCCACCCGCCTCGCCTCTGCCGATTGGAGCGCCATCGCAAAGGCCTCCTTCGCCTGAGCCGTTTCCATGCAGGCCAGATGGTAACGCCCCTTCACAACCCAGGCTTGGGAAAGCGTGGGATTGGCCAAAAGCGCACGTGAGATGGAGTCCAAGCCGGAGGAAATTTTGCTGAGGATGCGTTCGGGGTTGCGCTCGGAGATCGAAAGTTCGCCGGGGTTCAAATCGCGATGGAATGCCATCACCGCCTCGGCCATCGCCCGCTGGGATTCCCGGAATAGCCCCATGTCAGGCTTGTTCCTTGGGCGGAACAATTCTGGAATTTCCATCGGGGCGGGCTCGGCTTCACCCTTGGCGCGCAGGTCGTCATTCAGTTGCTTGAGTTCGTCGACTTTGCCCTGGATGTCGGCGATCCGCGAGGCCGCCTCTTTTTCAGACTCCTCGCGCAGTTTCCGCTCCTGCTCGGTTTCGTTCAGGGCTCGGTTTTTTGCCAGGTCAGAGGCATCCCGTTCAGCCTGGGCCAGTTTCATGTTCTCGAGGGCCTCCTGCGCCTCCACCCGCCGGGCCTCGGCCCGTTGCTTTTGCTCCTTGGCTAAAAGCTCGTTTTTCATGGCGAGATCTTTCTGAATCTCGGCTTCCTTGAGGGCCGATTCGGCAGCGTGGGCGCGATCAGTAATCTGCCAGAATGCGGCCACGGAGCCTGCGAGAAAGAGGAGGAGAGAGAAGGTGATGACGGCGCTGACCCCGCGGTTCCGGAGCACCAGCTTGCGGCAGAGCTCGATGGCAGAGACGGGGCGGGCGCTAATCGGCTCGCCGCGACGGTAGTGTTCCAGATCTGCAGCAAGGGCTGCGACGCTGCGGTAGCGCTCGACAGGCGAGTTCCGAAGAGATTTCAAAACAATCACCTCAAGGTCGCTGTCCAGCCTGGGGTTGAGGCTTCGCAACCTCGGGGGCTCGTGGTTCTGAAGCGCCTGGGCGTCCGCAACAATGTTTCCGGTCGCCTCAAAATGCCGTCGACCGGTGAGCATTTGGAAGAGGATCGTGCCAAGGGCATAGACATCCGCCCGCTCGTCCACATCCTTGCTGGATTCCGCCTGCTCGGGCGACATGTTCTCGAGCGTGCCAACAACATGGCCGCTCACCGAGAGCGACTGCCCCGCTTCCGCGTTGCTCAGCTTGGCCAGGCCAAAATCCGCCACGAGCGGTTCGCCGTCCTCCCGCAGGAGGATATTGCCAGGTTTGAGATCGCGGTGAAGCACCCCATGCTCGTGCGCAAACTGCACCGCCTCGCAGACCTTCAGAAATAGAGTGAGCGTCTGCTCAATGGGCAGGACGCGCGTTTCTTTGGGCCGCGGCACATGCTCTGTTTCTCCGGATATCGGGCTGGTGTCCCGCGAGGAGCGCTCATCGCGGAGTGCGATGATCAGCGATTTCAGGTCGGGGAGCGGTTTGGCGGAGGAGCCGGAGGATTCCTCCAAAGTGGATTCGTAAAGCAGGTCTCCCAGCGTGAGTCCGTCCACATATTCCATGACCAGAAACTGGATTCCCTCGAATTCGCTCATCTCAAACACGCGGCAGATGTTGCGGTGAGGAAGCCGGGACATGACCTCGGCCTCCCTCCGGAAGCGCTTGAGCTGGGATTCCGAGGAGGTCTCGCTCTCGTGCAGCACCTTGATCGCCACCACATTCCCGTAGCGATCCTGTCCCTTCCAGACTTTCCCCATGCCTCCGGTCCCCACTACGGAAAGCAGCTTGTATTTTCCAAGAGACTGGGAAAACGGAGCGCTGATGACGTTGTCGCCACGAAGCTCAAAGGAATCTCCAATGACTGACGGGCGGACAACCCTCAAAATGGGGACAGGCTCATCGTCGCCGGGCGGCAGGAGTGCGTAAAGGTAGTCCGCGTAATACTCCGTGGCGGAGCTGTCCTCCCCGACCCCGGGCCCGATCAGCCAAACCTTGCGAACAAAGGCCTCCGGGAGCGGCAGGAGCCCTTCACCTGTCCAATGGAAATCGCTGAGATCCGGCTCCGCCTCGCTTTCTGCCTCAATCGCCTGCCACCCCTGGGGCAGCGTTTGAACGAGATTGCGCAGGGTAAACTCCGAGATGAGAACCTCGCCGGGCCGGGCCAACTGGCTGAGCTGCTCGGCCAGATCCACGGTGTTTCCCACGGCGGAATACGTCTGCGTGGCCGAGGCTCCCAGCGTCCCGACAAACGTCTCGCCGGTCCAGATCCCGCACGAAAGCGGTGGCATCTCGCGTCCCTGCCGGAGCAGCCCCGCGCGCAGTTGCGCGAACTTTTCCATCTGGCTGCACGCCGAGCGGATCGCCCGCAAAGCGTGGTCGGCAAAGTAGCGCGGCGCACCAAAAATTCCTGTCACCGAACTGCCTGAGGACTCGAAATACGTGCACCCGGTTTCTAAAATGGCATCCGCCGATTCCTCCACAAACGAGTTCAAAATCAGTCGCATCTCCATCGGGGCAAGAAGATCGGCCAGGTGCGAGATCCCATTGAGACGGACCCTCGAGATCGATAAAAACCGCCGCTCCGGCTGCCGCGCCGTGCGCAGCTCCTCCTCGTTGAGTAAATCGACCGATGTCCCGCTCACATGGCGAAGGTCCCGGCTGACGGAATCCACCGTCGTCACCTCGTCGAGGACAATATCCAGAATTCCACCCTCGCTGTAGGTCTTCACCTCAAAAACGCGGCCTTCGGAATCCGTGACCAGCCGGTTGCTCGCGCGGCCGCTCTCGGGACGGTGGAAGCACGCCGCCACCTCGCCGTGCGCCCGTGTGGCAAGAAGGTCCAAAGGCGAGCCGATCAGGTCGCTTTTCGAAACACGAAGATACGTGGCCAGCGCCAGATTGGCGTAGAGCACAATATCCTCCGGCGAAACCCGCGCCACCATGGTCCGGAAAAACTCTCCTTCGGAGGCTGCCATAGAGGTGAGGCTATCGCATCTCGAGCATCACACTCAACCTCGAATCCACCAGCCCCTGTCCGAAAAACAAAACGGGCGGGACATTATTGTCCCGCCCGGTTCCGTCGGGGGATTTCTCGGGAGAAATCGACCGATCCTTCGGCTTGGGGGTGCCTCGGGTTCTAAATGGCCGCCGCCTCCCGGTTTAGAGGAAGGCGGCGGGAAGAATTTGGTTACGCCTTGGGTTCCTCGCTCTCGGTGGCCTTGGCCGGAGCCTTTTTGGCCGCCGGCTTTTTCACCTTTTTGGCGGGTTTTTCTTCGGCGGGCTCAGCGGGCGCCTCGATGACGATGCTGTCCACCCACTCGATGTAGGCCATGGGGGCCGAATCGCTCTGGCGCGGCCCGAGCTTGATGATCCGGGTGTAGCCACCCTGGCGGGAGGCGGCGCGGGGCGCGACCTCGGCAAAGAGCTTCTTGACGGCATCCTTCTGCCCGAGCTCGCCGGCGGCGAGTCGGCGGGCATGGAGGTCTCCGCGCTTGCCGAGAGTGACCATCTTTTCCGCCAGAGGGCGCACGGCCTTGGCTTTGGCGAGAGTGGTTTTGATCCGGCTGTGTTCGATAAGGCTGCAAACCTGGTTCGCGAGCATTGCGTCGCGGTGCGAGGTCGAGCGGCCGAGTTTGACAGTTTTTTTACGGTGGCGCATGGCGGTTATTTTTCAGCGGGTTCGGGAGGGAGCTCGACCATGCCGGGCTCGAATTTCATGCCGAGTCCCAAGCCGAGCTGGAGGAGCTTGTCCTTGATTTCGTTGAGCGACTTCTTGCCGAAGTTGCGGTATTTGAGCATCTCGGATTCGGTCTTCATGGCGAGCTGGCCCACGCTGGTGATATTTGCGTTGTTGAGGCAGTTTGCGGCGCGAACGGAGAGTTCGATCTCGTTGACGCTCATGTTGAGCAGCTTCTTCATTCGCGTGTTCTCCTGGCTCACCTCCTGCGGTGTTTCGTCGAACTCCACCTGCTCGTCGTCGAAACCGACGAAGACGTCCAGATGGTGGCGGAGAATGGCGGAAGCCTGAAGGAGGGCGTCATCGGGCGTGATGCGGCCGTCGGTCCAGATCTCGATGATGAGCTTGTCGTAGTCCGTGCGCTGGCCAACACGGGTGGCCTCGACGGCGTATTTGACGCGCGTGACCGGGGAGAAGATCGAGTCGATGGCGATGACTCCGATCGGTTGGTCCGCGCTTTTGTTCTCGTCGCCGGTGGCAAATCCGCGACCGACTTTGATTTCGAACTCAGCCTCAAACTTCAGCTTCTTGTCGAGAGTGCAGATGAGCTGGTCGGGGTTGAGGACCTCGCACTGCTGGGTGCTTTCGATGTCCCCGGCGGTCACGGCACCTTCCTTGTTGACGGCGAGCTTCAGGTTTCGGACCTCGTGGTCGTGGGCCTTGAACTTCACTTTTTTCAGGTTGAGGATAATGTCCACAACGTCTTCGACCACGCCGGGAAGGCTGGTGAATTCGTGGGGCGCTCCCTCGATTTTTACTGAGGTGATCGCTGCGCCTTCGAGCGAGCTGAGGAGGACGCGGCGGAGAGAGTTGCCAATCGTGTGTCCGTATCCGGCCTCAAAGGGCTCGGCGACAAAACTGGCATAAATTTCCGTGGCGGTTGACTCGTCTTTGACGAGCGTTTTCGGCATTTCAAACCGACCGAGACGAACTGGCATAATGATGAACTTTCTTTTCTTGCCGGGTTTCCCTGGGCGCATTCGGCTGCCTGTCGAAGACGGGCGACCACCAGGACCGACGGCAAAAGGTAGGACTTGCGCGGGCGGTCAGGATCTCCCGAAGCATAAATTTGTCAATGACAAATCCCGGTTTTTTTCGGGAGCGGCTGGATCAGCGGGGCGCGGAGGGTAGCTCGCGCTGCGCCGAACCCGAGCCTCCGCGCAGGCGGGACATCATCCGGGCGGTGCGCTTGATGATCTGGTCCCACTTGAATCGAAGGCTCTTCTTGTAGTCCCGCTCGAGCTGCTTGACCGGATCCTCGTAGCCCGCGTAGTTGAACAGGGCCTCGCGGTGCTGCTGGGCAATCTGCTCCAGCTTGGTATTCTGAAAGATGCTGTCGGCGATGCGGAGCATGCGCCGGTTCGGAAGGCTGTGAGGGTTGGCCTCGCAGACGATGTTGAAGGCCGTCTGCGCATCGTAGCCCAGGCAGGTGAGACCAATGATCGCCGAGGCCGCGGACCGGCTCAGGCCGGACTCACAGTGGACAAGGATCGCGAACCGGTCGTTTCGCCCCGACTCGGCCTCATTGATCTCGTTGAAAAACCGCATAATTTGCCGGATGTCCTCCTCCTGGGGGGCCCGGCACTTCCGGTATTGAGGGGCCAGCATTTCGACGTCATCCACATCGTGAAACCTCATTTGGAGGACTTTTTTCGAGCTTCTGGGGAGGATCAAAGGATCGTCTTCCGTCCCGGGGTCGGGGAGGCTCACCACATAGCGGATGTCCGCAGTCTGGTAGCGTGGCAGGGACGAACGGCTGGAAACGGCGAGCTGCATTCCTACCCCAATTTAAAGGCATGACGGCAGATTCTTCCAATTTTATTTAAAGATTTTCGGCGCGTGATTCCGTGCGCCCTGCCCAGACGCCAATGAGAAGCCTCGCCCCCGGCTACTCCGGGCTGGTGCGGCCAAAAGCGGGGGAAGTGGCTGGGAGGGTAAAGGAGAAGGTGGAACCGACCCCCTCCGTGCTCGTGACTTTGATCTTTCCTCCATGTCCCTCAACGATTTTTCGGACGATGACGAGGCCGAGGCCGGTGCTTTTCTCCCCGGCGGTTCCGCGGACACTGCCCGTGCTGAAGGGCTTGAAGAGCTTCTGCAATTCGGCCTCCGGAATTCCCTGCCCCTGATCTTTGACTGTGATCCGCGCGTTTTCGCTGTCCAGTTCCAGAGAGAGCTGAACGGTTGTGCCGGAGTGGGAAAACTTGACGGCGTTGGAGATGAGGTTGTTCAAGACCTGGCTGATCTTTTCGGCATCGAGAAGGATCTTTGGAAAATCAGCAGGTGGGTCGAATGCGATCGTTATTTGCTTCGGTCCTGCAAGAATCCGGTTGAGCGCGACGTTGTGTCCGACCAGGGTGGAGAGATCGCAGGGCTGAAGATCCAGGCGCAGAGTTCCTGACTCGATGGCGGAAACGTCGAGCAAGTCACTCACCATGCGCAGCATGAACTGGCAAGTGTCCTTGATGATGGTGATGAACTCCCTGTGTTCCTTGCTGAGCGAGGGGGCTGCTTCGGACTCAAGGAATTCGCTGTAGCCTTGGATGATGCCGAGCGGGTTGCGGAGGTCATGGGCGGCCATGCCGAGCAGACGGTTTTTTTCTTCGTTGAGTGTTGTGAGAGCGGCGTTCTTTCTAGCCAGTTCGCGCTGCAGATTGGCGAGGTCATTGTTCACGCGCATGAAGTCCTCGTAAACCGTGTCATCTCTGGCGGTTTGCGCAGCGAGTCCCTTGGTCTTGCTGCGCAGGGCGTTTGTCTGCTCGTTATTGATCCGCCCCAGCTCCTGTGTGAGCTCGGAGACCGCGTCGCGTGAGTCGGCCGCTATGACCACTAGGCCGGGCTCGTTGAGCATCGCAGAAAAGTGAAGAGGTTTCAGGCGGCCTTTCACCATCACGGTGATCTCCCAGTTGAATGCGGATTTGTTCGTGCGCGCCGCCTCAAGAAAATGGCGCATTTTCTCTTGGCAAGCGGGATCCACAAGCCCGACGATCGGGTTCCCGGCCGGCACGCGGAACGCCAGCCCGAGACCGTCGCTCAGAACTTCCTGCACGGTCCCCTCGGGGTCGCAGAGAATGACAATTCCCGGGCTGGGTGTCGGGGAGAACAGGGGAGATGTCATGGGGGATTTCTTCCGGTGAGCTGATTGGCCAGGGTGATTGCTCCCTGTGCGTCGCTCGCGAACCCATCGGCGCCAATCTTTTCTGCAAGGCCGGGCTCGATGTTAAACGGGTAGCCGCCGACAAGGATCTTGATTCCATCGCAGGCGGGCTCGGCCCGCACCGCTTGGATCACTTCCTCCGCCGCGGACACATGGTATGTGATCGTGGCTCCGATACCAAGGACATCGGCTCTATTGTCAATAAGGGCCTGCACGATCCCGGAGACCGGCATGTTTGCGCCGAGGTAATACGAGTTCCAGCCCTCCATTTCAAAAAAGTCAGCGACCATGCGCACGCCAATTTCGTGAAGTTCGCCGGAGACGCAGGTGACGACGATGGTTGCGCCATTCTTGGCCCCCGAAAAAACGTAGGGGTAGAGCTGCGACATAATCAACTGTGTGGCCGCCGTGCAGTAGTGTTCCTGGGCGACGCTGATCTGGTTCGTCTGCCAGAGCCGGCCGATCTCGTATTGCACGACTTGAAAGACATTCAGGTAGATCTCCTTCAAAGGGATCCCGCCATCCACGGCCAGCAGAACAAGCCGGCCGGCGACATCGCGCTCGCCTCGGAGCAGGGACTGAAGGTATTGGTGGGCAAGAGGCGAAAGAGGAAGGGACTCGTCGAGAAATGTCGGCAGATCGTCGGGCATCCCGGGAAGTTTGGCGAGGGCCGCATCCACGTATCGGGCGGCGGGGGCCCCTGCACTCGCTCCCAGCTTTTCCAAAAGCGTGTCGCGCAGGCACTCCAGATGGAACGCGAGATCCGCGCTCCGCACCTCCCTCTTGGCGAGCGCGACCCGTGCCCCGGCCACGTAATCACAAAAAAGCGCCTCGCTGTCGGCCGCCAGCGCCTGCGCGAGATACGAGAGGTGGTCGCCGGCGTTCTGCAGCGATTTCTCCCGGGTGTTTTTTCCGTAACCTTGCTCCAGCTCGGGGTACAGGGAAAACCCTCGTTCTACGAGCGCCTCCGCCAGCATGGCGCTCTGCGTAACAATTTCCCGGCTGGCTGTTTTTTGGGGTGTGCTCATATCGTCAGCTGCACAGCCGCTCGAATGCGTGAATGTTCGTTTCGGCCGGAACAAGTTTCAATCCTCTGGGGATTCCCCCTGTGGGATCCGTGATCAAGGTGGCTGTGATGCCATGAGCGGTAGCTTTCCGCGTCGGTCCAGCAGGTCGCCAGATGGATTTCCTCCGGTCGGTCGGGGGGGCTCATTACTTCCATCCGAACGAATCCCGCCGCCCGGTCCACCAGATGCGGACGGTTGCGAAAAACTGCTTTGACCTCCGCGACCATTCCGTTCGAAATGACAAACTTGCTCATCGCAACAAACTGCGCGTCATCTGATCCCGTGAGCGCGGCTCTTGGGTTTCCGCAGCAGTTCACTGTGGCGAAATCCATTACCTGAGGATTGCAGCCGGGAATTTAATTGTCAATCATCGCCCGCCTCAGAAAGCAGGAAACGGAGGGGCCCGCCGACCTATTCGCGGCCGCGGAGGGCTGTCGGAACAAAGACATGGGCCATCCCGGCCGCCTCGGCCGCCGCGATCCCGGTCGGGCTGTCTTCAAAAACCACGCAGTCGCCCGGCGGCACCCCCAGTAGCTCGGCCGCCACGAGAAACGGGTCCGGCGCCGGCTTGCCATTTACATAATCCTCCGCGCAGATGACTGCATCAAAGAGGTGGGTGATGCCGAGCGCATCGAGCGTGGCGTCCACCAGCTCGTGATGTCCTCCCGAGGCAATTGCCATGGGGGCCGTGCCGTGAATGCTTTTGGCGAACGCGAGGACCGGCTCGACCGGCCCGACCTCCGACACGGTCAGGAGGTAGTAGCTTTCCTTCTTGGCGACAGTCTCCTCCACTTCCAGAGAAAGCCCGAACATGGCGTTGAGCTGCTCGACGATCACCGAGGTTGGCTTGCCGCCCCACGAGTAGAAGAGGTCCTCCGGGAACTGACCGCCAAAATCCGCCATCGCCCGCGACCAGGCCTTGTAATGCAGCGGCATGGTGTCGGCAATCGTGCCGTCACAGTCGAAAATGTATCCCCCGAAACGGTGGGTCGGAAAAGCAATATCCATCCGGAAATCCCTGGCGGGCTCAGCGAACGCTCAGGAGCTCGACGTCGAAAATCAGCGCCTCATCGGGGCCGATCGCCCCGCCCGCACCCCGCGAACCGTAGGCCAGTTCGGATGGGATAAAGAGCCGGATTTTCCCGCCTTCCTTGACGAGTTGGAGCCCCTCTGTCCATCCGGGGATCACCCGGTTCAGAGGGAACTCGATCGGCTCGTTCCGCTTGTAAGAGCTGTCGAATTCCGTGCCGTCAAGAAGGGTGCCCCGGTAGTTGACCTTCACGACATCCGTCGCCTTGGGGGTCTTCCCTTTACCGGGTTCGAGCAGGATGTATTGAAGTCCCGAAGCCGTCTGCTTCACGTCGGGTTTCGTTGCGTTTTCGGCCAGGAAAGCCCTGCCTTTTTCGAGTGCGGTTTGTGCCATAGTGGTTTGGAGAAAAGTTGCCAGAGAAATAAGAAGAACTGCCGCGCGCATCCGAGCAACCTAGGCAGGAGCACGAGAATAGCCAGCGGAAAAACTTTGCATTGACTCAGCGCCAACTTGTGCAAAAATCCCCTTCTCTCGCGCGGGTGTAACTCAGTTGGTAGAGTGCAACCTTGCCAAGGTTGATGTCGCGAGTTCGAGTCTCGTCACCCGCTCCCCCATTGATTATCAATGAGTTATGGCGATAAATAGGCCGCCGAAGATCAAAGTGCTACCATGTTTCATGAGGTTGAGGGTGTTTTTTAGGCTCGGTAGCATCTAAAAAATGGCCAGCCGCTTTTCCGATCCATTGAAGATTTCGCCATTTCGAGTTGTGCTTTGCGCAGCTCCTCCATGTGCTGAATCTCCTTCCCGCTGAGAAGAAAAATATATTTTTCGGAGGCTCGAGCGGCTTCGACATGAGCAACGGAACCATCCTCGTTCAGATAAACAGTCCTCGATTTTTCCCCATCGCCTCTTTCCATACTCCAAATCGCTCGGATGAATCGCTCAGTGGACTTGTTTTTCGTCCATGTTGGCTTTCCGTCAGGTTCGCAATTGAAAATGCTCCTGAACCAGGCGGGGCTCCGCGAGTTGATGCAGAAGCACGAATCCGACCACCAAGCTGACGGTCAAAGGATGAGTTCATGAATGCCAAGGAAAAAATCTACCTTGCGCCCGCCACGTTTTTCATAAGGTCGCTCGTATCTTCCCTGCATGAGCCTATCCAGCCTCCTCTCAAATATCAGCCAATTTCATCCCATGAGCAGCTCGGAACTATTCGCCCCCATTTTCCCACTGGGGGATGTCGTGGCAACGCCCGGGGTTGCCGCCCTTATCTAAAAGGGCTTGCTGGTCGATCTGTATCTGACCCGGCACCACTCAGGCGATTGGGGGGATGTTAGCGCTGACGATGCCCAGGCAAACACCGACGGCGTTGGGACGAAAAGCATCCCGGTTGTGTTTCTTCCATGGCCGTCGCCAGGTCGCGATGACGAGTGGTTTGTTGCTGCAAAACAAAAGTATGTGGATGTTTCAGACGGCAAAGAGCCATGGATTTTGCTCACCCACTCCGCTTCCGAAGAGGCCGAATGGCCTGACAGCGCGGAGGTTTTGACACTCAATCTGTCCGATGTTGCTCGCCCAACCATCGCTGTTTGCGGAGTCACGCGTGCGCCAAAATCCGAATTGAGGTGGCTCAGGATAGACGCGGGAGCGTGTGACGGCCCCGTTCCCTCTCACGCGTGGATAGGCTGAGAATCGCCCAGAACACCGCGCAGACCGCGACGTATCTTTCCAGCATGGAACCTCAAAACACCTCCGAATTGCGCGTATGAGCAATCCACTTTTCACCAAGTTGATCAAAGCCTGGCACCCGGATTTGACCACCAACGCTCGGAGGAAAATCGTGTGTGAAGAGATGACCAAGCACATCCTGACTGCTCACGAAACCGGCGACGACGAGGCGCTCGTGGTTCTCATCTACTCATAGCGCCAGCGCCCATTTGCAGGCGGAACTCATCCGTGCCTTCAGCAGCGGCAAAGTCCGGAATCATTTTTGTTCACAAAAAAGCCTCGTCGCTTTTTGGAAATGGCATCAAGACCGTAGACTTGTTTACACCACTTGGGGAGCCCAGTCGTCTGGCATCGGAAATTCACCGCATCGCTGAAAACCACGCGCTGGTTGTGGCGACTCCGGAGATGACTGCCTGTCCAATTCTTATTCAGGCCGCAGAAGAAAGCATGCTTTACGCGGAGGACCAGGAATGAACGCCTGGCGTATCTGGCCCGCCATTTTCTTCCTGCCGCGATGCGGGACTTCGCTGAATGCTTCGGCGCGGGGTCTAAACGCCGGACAGGTTATGATGAGATCGCCTTGGCGTGCTCCTGAGCAATAGATCGAAAGCCGGCAGAGACAAGCGATGATTCCGTCATGCGAGTCCAGAATGCCATGGCCATCTCACGCTCTCTGCTGCGAGGTGCAGCTGAACAAGCTGCCAACTGATCGGCAGAAACTCCGGGAATGCGGCCGAAGCCGTCAGGCCGGTAAGCCATGGGGAGCATGTCGTAGACGGGCGCTAGACGCACTGGCTTGGTCGGCGAAAAAATCAGGCTCGCATTCCCGTCGTGCATGTCGGAGTTAGCGATGAACTTTCCAAATTCCCAAATGGAACCCAACTGATCGGCCTGGTCTGGGGCAAGCAGCCCCCTTCCGAGCAGGTGCGAGGCGGCGACAGGCCACGGCTCCCCCACCCCGTCCAGTAACGCAGCGGCCAAGCAGCGGAGCGACAGGACGGGAAGCCGCCCGCCATTTGGCGTGCGGTCAAATCGCTCCACCTCCAGAAATCGGCAACCGCCAGCGTCAAGGATCTGGCTCTGCGGCACGTCGTATCCGTTCTCAGCCAGCACCGCCCCGGCCGTATGCTCGGCAACGAGAAGGTCAGCCCAACGCCGTCCGACCTCCTGATCCATCGGAGGCGAGAATTTTACGATCACATTCCGGATCTGATCCGCATCCCCCAGGCTCACAACAAATTTCGGCTGCTCGCCGCCGGCAGACGAGCCAACGAGGTCGCCCAGCATCGCTTTTTCGGCAAGGGCCGGATACTGGCGGCATCGCTCTGTGTGGATCACGGAAAGTGGTGCCCCGGACATGGCATCGGCAAGCGCTTCGCGCCCCAGCACGAAGGCGCCAGGAAAATCCCCGCCAAACCTCAGCATGGCCTCAATAACGCTGCGTCCGCTCCATCCTGCTGGGTTGGGTTGCTGTCCCAGGGCCACGGCGTGCCTGCGAGCGAAGGCGCGACCAAGGAATCCCTGGGGGCGGTAGTCGTCGAGGAACCAAGGCAGATCCGGAAAGACGTTGTCCGGAAATGCTTCGTCGCAAAGCGTCGGCCATGTCGCCCGTTCAAGCCAATATTTGCCGCCAAGCAGAGAATGCAGTCGTCCGATTTGTTCCGGGGCGCCGTCTGAACCAATCAGATAAAGCGGCCAATCGGAACCAAGCCCCTCAATGGGGTTTGCAAGCCCATACCGGGTCGCCCGGCCTCGCCCGATCCGTATCAGGGAGCCGGTAAGCTTGGCCAAAGCGCGCGAAATGGTCGGCTGGCTAACCTTCGCGCTCCGCGCCAGCTCCCCCGCGCTCCTCACCCCATGCCGAAGAAACTGCACTCGCAGCGACTGTGGGTCCAACTCCATAAGAATAGATACTACTTTCTATGCATTCGATTGCAAGCGCCTGCTGCCACATCGATTGCGCCATCGCTACACGGTCATGCTGAATAGAGCCCAAAAGCGCAAACAGCCGCTCGTATCTTTACCCATGCAAACCGGCACCATCTCACTCTCCCCACGCTTTTTTGAGAACGAACTCAAAGCATATTCTGATTGGCGGGAGGCGTTTTGGCGGGAGCTGGTGCAGAACTCGGTGGATGCGGGCTGCCGGAACATCGACATCCGCTTTGCAGGAAGCTCCGACGAACCCGAGGTCATCTTCCGTGACGACTGCCCAGGAATGTCGCAGGAAACCCTGCGTGACGTTTACTTTCAATTGGGCGCGAGCACGAAAGGGACGGACGACATCGGCGGATTTGGCCGGGCGCGGATGCTCACCTGTTTTGCGCACTCCTCCTATTGGGTGAAAAGCCGCGACTATCTGGCTACCGGCTGTGGAGCCAGCTTTCAGATTGCGACCAACCCCGATTCGTTTACGCAAGGGTGCGAGATCGGCGTGCGCCTGGTCAACTCCGGCGGCGACATCGCGATGAAGTCGCGGCTGGTCTCCTTTCTTTCGACCTGCCAGCTCGATTGCAGGGTCATTGTGGAGGGCGAGGAGTTCAATGCCTGGGCCTATCGCTATCGCCGGGCAGGTGAACTGTCCTTCGCCGGTATCCACGTCAACCGCTCACAGGCACCTCAAATACTTGTCCGCGTCAATGGCGTGGCGATGTTCACACGGTGGACCTCGGCCAAGGCACGGATCATTCTGGAAATCCCCGCCGATTAAACTTTGGAGAAACCATTATATGGATAAAGCACTCAAACTGACGGCCTCGCAGAAAAAGGCAGCAGAGCGACTGGAATTCTTCTGGCGCATAAAGCGCGGTGGCACCGGACGGCTCGGCTCCACCGAAATGCGGCCCATCCCCTTGTTCATCGGGCCGAGCGGCGCGGGCAAAACCGCCAGCGTGCGAGATTTCGCCGTGCGTCACGGCTTGCAGCTATTTTCGATATCGGCCGCGACATGGATCGTTCGAGGTGCCAAGAACGATGACCACACCCCAGATGCCCTCGCCGCGTGGGTCGGGGAGCACAGCGGAGAGGGAGGGGTGATTTTTATCGATGAGATCAACAAATTGCGCCGCAAGCTCTTTGATGCGCTCTGCATTTCCGCGAACGATCTGCCCGGCCAACTGGCATTACTTTCGAGCAAACAATTCATGGCGCACGTTGAGGCAAGCACTCGCGAAGCGCTGCACTCGCTTGCTACTTTGGCGTTTCAATTCGAGTTCGAGGCTGCGTCGATCCGCCGGATCATGGAAGAACCAGAAAAGCTGGCGGAAGCCAGAATCGTCGATCAGGAAGACGCGCGGGTCCTCTGGTTCAGAAAGTAGTTGAGCGAGGGACTTGAGGTTCGGGTGCCAAGGTCATGACCTAGCGGCGAACGTCCTGAGCGGAGGCGTGTTCACCTTCAAATTATGAAGGCGCTGCTTTGGCGTGCCATGGAATCAGGTTAGCTCCGGGTGATTTGCTCTTAACCAGGCCTCAACGGCATGGCGTAATTCAACGGCAAACGCGATCAGCTCTCGCGCTTCCTCCGGGCTGACGCAACCGACGGAATCGTATTCGGCGGTGTTGCGCTTGCTGCGGCAGGAGTCGAGGTAGTCGGCATCGTCCTTCCGTTCTGCCCCCATGATGAGAGGCAATGCCTGCAAAGTGCGGTAGTGGGCCAGGTTCTTCTCCGGCCGGTAACCCTCGGCGTAGAGGAGGATCGTGCAGAGCTTGAGAGCGGCATTGTAAGCGATGCCGAATTGCCAGTCCGTCGAGAGCCGGTCAGTCCGGGCATCTTCGAGATCACGGTCGGCGATGGCAAAAAGCTCCGCGATTTGTGACGGGCTGGTGCGGTATGGACGCAGCCAGCCGTTATTTGACCAGGCCTTCAAGCTCATGGGCGTCTCCTGTTATCCAAATTTTCGGGGCGGCAAGCACGTTAGTGATGAATGCGTCCCCGGCGCGTGCTTTGGCCGCAAGGGTGTCGCCTGTGAGGACGTGGGAATTGACTTCACGTCCGAGAGTCGAGGTGAGAGGGCGGAGCCTGGGGGAGAGTGCCCGCAACCCGACATCTCCGACCACGAGCAAGTCCACATCACTCGCCGCACCGGTGGTCCCTGCCGCGGCAGAGCCGAAGACGAAGGCCAGCTCGATGCCGGTCACTCCGGCCAGAGCGTCTGCAAGCTGTTCGCGAAGCCCGGTCGTTTTGAGGGCGATCCCTTGCAGTTCGGAGAAAATCGGATGACCCGTGTTGGCCCGGTAATAAAGGCGGTTCCCGTCCCGGCGGGAAACGAGCAACTCCGCATTGGTGAGCTTGCTCACTTCCTGCTGGATGGTGCCGAGGGCCAAGCTGCTGAGCCGCGATAGCTCACGCAGATGGAACTCCTTTGCTGGGTTGCAAAAGAGCAGGCGCATGATCTCGCCGCGAACTTTGGGGAAGATGACCTCGATAGCACTCACTATGAACGACTGTGAAATACATACGAACGACTGTCAATTGCATACATAAGATAAATTCTCCGAATCCCCGGTAACCACGATGGCGGCGCTACGGGAGTTTACAGCGTCGTTTCCACGGTCGAAATTGTGGCTGAAAAGCGATCTCAGATTTCCGCCACTTCCGGTAAAACCAGCGGTTTCGCTTTCTGTGCGAAGTGATTTCCCGGAATCCCGCCAGTTTCAGCATGAATTTGTATCTTCGAGCATGAATTACACCGGATGCCGCCCGCTCAGCGAAGATGAAATTGTCCGCCTGCTCGATGCCTGCCAAGGGCGCTACCGGGCCCGCGATGTGGCGCTCATCGTCATGGGGATGCATACCGGCTTTCGCATCAGTGAACTCCTCTCGCTGAAAGTCAAAGATGTCTGGAATGGCAGCGAGGTTGCCAAGGAGGTCCACGTCGCGAAAGGCTTCATGAAGGGCAAGAAAAAGTCCCGCACAATGCCGCTGCACGCGAAGGTCAGGGAATCCATTCTGTCTCTTCTGCAATCTTCCCGGATGTGGCACCCACTTTTCCAGGACTGGCCGCTCTTTCATGCACAGGGCTGCCCGAAACCGCTCTCCACACGCCAGGCGTTTGAGATCGTCGTTACCGCGGCGGCATCCGCCGGCCTGGATGTCGAACGTGTCGGAACCCACACGCTCCGTAAGACTTTCGCCCGCCGGATGTGGGTTTCGCCGATTGTGAACCGGGATCCGGCGAAGATGGCTCGGCTCTTGGGCCACGACAACTGGGGAAATACCCTCCGGTATCTTGAATTTACTGACGAGTTGGATGCCGCGGTGCTGGCCTGAATTGCACTCTGGCCTTTGTGCCCCAATGTTCCCCTCACCACAGTCACCAGGATTTTTTCTTTTGGTCGTCAGGCGTGCCGGGCTTGAAGGCGATGTGGTTGTTGGTGGTGTAGCGCTTCTCTGTGGCCTGAGTGACGACGCCCTCGATGCCGGGGTTCTCGAGGCGGGTTAGGATTTCCAGGTTGCTGATCCCCTAAGTGCATGATTTGTCCACCCACCCAGGCGGGGCTCATCACGGCCAGATTAATGGCATTCACATTCCTTGCCTCGGGGCCAAGGGTCTTAATTGTCGCCACTCGGGAAACCGCTGCGCCACGTTCTCCTCCCAGACGATGGTTGTGTAGATCGGCGCACGGATTCCCTCACGATGCAGCGCTTCGATCTGGTCGCCCAAGAGGTCGCGCTTCTCGATGGCAGGATGGGACACACCGTTCTGCGTCGGGTAGTAGCACATCCCGTGATGACACTTCGCAAAAACGGTCACGCTGTTGACATGCGCCCGCTTCATGGTGGCGGCAAAGGCCTTTGCATTGAACTCGCTGACGACATCGGG
Source organism: Terrimicrobiaceae bacterium (assembly GCA_041741775.1). Lineage (GTDB taxonomy): Bacteria > Verrucomicrobiota > Verrucomicrobiia > Chthoniobacterales > Terrimicrobiaceae > QYQL01. The sequence goes on from JBGSJQ010000145.1 coordinate 20,658, forward strand.
AATGTGCGGCGAGGTATGAAAACCGAGATACACCTGGCGCTGGTAATTCTGAAATATGGCGGATGTTTTCACTCATCTTGCAGCAACTTTTCAAGCCCCCTGCAGCAAATCAATTGCTTGCACAGACCTTTGAAAGACCGGGGCCAGTCTGTGCAACCTTGCATTCCAAACTTGCGCTTGAAAGGCACCTCCGTAAAGATGGGGTTTATGGACTCCACCCCTAGTGTAACCCTTGGCGACGTCGCCAAGGCGGCGGGCGTTTCGCGGGCGACCGTCTCCCGGGCGCTCAAGAACAACCCGGTTATCAGCGCGGCCTGCCGGAAGCAGGTCCAGAAGATTGCACAGGAAATGGGATATCGCCCAGACCCTGAAGCAAGCCGGCTGCTCGCCTATCTCAAGCATTCGCGGAAGGCAAAGTTCGAGTCGGTCGTTGGCATTCTGAACGCACATTCGCCGCCAGAAAAAATGTGGATCGATCCCTACACGCGCGCGCTCATCGCGGGTGCCAAACGCCGCGCCGAGGCGATTGGCTATGCCACGGACGAGTTGGCCTTGACTGAACCTGGGATGACCCCCCGGCGGATCGATGAGATACTGGATGCCCGTGGGATTCGCGGAGTCCTGATCCCGCCCGAGCCGGAGCCGCTTTTCCAAGCCGGGCTTGATTGGTCAAAAGTCGCTGCCGTCGCCACCACGACGACGGCGGAGCCTCTGCGTCTTCACCGTGTGTTACCGCATAATTTTTTGAACATGCGCCTCTTGATCCATGCAGCGCTCGACCTCGGTTATCGGCGGATCGGACTCGTACAATGGCCACAGCTCGAGGAGCGCCAGATGTTTGCGCCCACGGAGGTTTATACGTGGTTTGCCCACTTCGCGAAGCGTATCCCGCCGCTGCCAGTTTTCGAGTGGAACTGGGCCCTTGGGGAAAAGGTTTTTCCCCGCGTGAGATCGTGGTTTCAGAAGCATAAGCCGGATCTGGTGCTGGGGATTGACGACTATGTGCTGGATGCTCTTCAGGAAGGCACCGGACTGAAGGCACCCCACGATTTTGGCTATATCAGCTACGGCGAGGCACCTGCAGGTTTTTCGCGTCTCGACCAGAATCCCGCAGCAGTCGGCGCGGCGGCCATCGATATGCTGAGTGCCCAGATTCACCGTGGAGAGACCGGGCTCCCGCAGATTCCCAAGACGATGCTGATCGAGGGAATGTTCGTTCCCGGTAGTACCACCCGGAGACAGTAGCGCACGGCCTGCAAGGTTGCAGGCGTTTCGGAGTGCGAAGGGCGGAAGTTGCACTACGATCCAAGCAACTTCATGCGTCATCCCCCCAAACCGAACAGAAATCAGGTTCCCGAAAGCGAGCGCATCCCCATGAAGGAGAAGATTGCCTACGGCTTGGGCAATGTGGGCGCTGGCATCCAGGAAAACGCGGAGAAGATGGTCATGAATCCCGTCTTCGTGATCGGCATCGGCATTTCGCCGGCGGTGATGAGCCTGCTGTCGGTCGTTTACCGGCTCTGGGATGCTGTGACCGACCTGATGATGGGCTGGATTTCGGATAATTTCCGGAGCCGCTGGGGGCGTCGTCGGCCTTTCATCTTCGTGGGAGCGTTCCTTATGGCCTTCGTTATGCCCGTCGTCTTTTTCTTCAGTGAAAGTTGGAGCATTTCCACCGTGACCGTGTGGCTCTTTGCCTGCACGCTCCTACTCTACACCTGCCTGACGGTTTTCAACGTGCCCTACCAGTCGCTCCTGCTGGAGATGACGCCTAACTCCAACGAGCGAACCAATGTCGCCGCGGTTCGCGCCTACCTCGGCATGAGTGTCCAGTTTGTCATGACCTGGATGTGGTGGGCCACCCAGCTGCCGGTCTTCCATGTGAATGGCGAACCCAACGTGCTCAATGGCACCCGCTGGATCATCAGCGCGCTGGCTGTCTTTGTCGTCGTCCTGGCGCTCCTCCCTGCGTTTTTCTGCAAGGAACGCTATTATGAAACGGCTAGCAAACAGCAAAAGCTCAGCATCTGGACAAACCTGAAACTAACATTCAAGAACGGCCCTTTCGTTCTGCTCATGGCCATCGTGCTCGTCTTCACGGTCGGCCTGAATCTCAAGTGGGGCTTGGATTTTTTCACCAAGCTTTTCTACGTGTGCGGGGGCGACCAACAGCTGGCCTCTCGGATTCAGGGCATCCAAGGCACCCTCCAGATCTTTCTCTCTATCGCAGGGATTCCGATCTTCCAATGGATTGCCAACCACAAGGGCAAGCTCTTCGCCCTTCTGATTATCGTCGGCCTTGTCTCCATGGCCAGCCTGAGCACTTATTTCTGCTACACCCCGGCCTACCCCTACCTGAGCATGCTACCGGTCTTCTTCATCGGTCCGGCCGTGTCGGCCATCTGGGTCATCGTGCCATCGCTCCTCGCCGACGTGGTCGATTACGACGAACTCCAGACGGGCGAGCGCCGCGAAGGTGCCTTCTCCGCCGTCTTCTCGTGGAATCTCAAGGTGGCCTGGTCGGTGGCGGGCGGGATTTCCGGCCTGCTCGTTGTTTGGGCAGGCTACCAGTCCACCATCCACAAGGAAGTTGTCCCTGACGATGTTTTGCACGCCATGCGGCTCATGCTGACGTTCATTCCAGCGGTCCTCATCGGCGCCACCGCCCTGCTCGTCCTGAAGTTCCCGCTCGACACCCGGCGTGTCCGCGAGGTTCGCGAGCAGCTCGAGGCGCGGCGCGGCGCGATCGGGGACAGCTCAGAAACCTAATTCACCACGCCGTTTGCGGAATCTCTCCATGGCACCGGCGTGGGTCGGATCGGCGGCGGCGTTGCGCGTTTCGTTCGGATCGGTCGCGAGATCGAAGAGCACTTCCGGCCAATCGGGGTTCTCGCCGTAGTATTGGTATTTCAACGTCCCCCTCTTGATCATCAGATAGCTGCCGGCGTATTGGCACACGGACTCATCCGTCCATCCGAGGGACTCTCCCCGCAGCAAAGGAAGTAAGGAACGCGAGTCGGTTCGTTCAGGCATCGGCAAATTAGCGGCATCGCAGAAAGTGGCAAAAAGATCACAGAGGTTGACATTTTCCGTAACCTGCCGTCGGCCGCCTTTAAAGAGTTTCGGCGCACGCATAATGAGTGGCACCTTGGCGCTCCCCTCGTAGAAAGACATTTTCCACCACTTGCCATGCTCGCCGAGCATCTCGCCGTGGTCGCTGCAATAGACGATGAGCCAGTCGTCGAGGTCCTGCCCGCAAGCCTCTAATTGATCCAGAACCTGGCCAAAGTAGCCGTCGCACAACTCGACCATGGCCGCCGTCGCCGCGATGGCTCTGCGGCGATCCGGCGGGGAGACGCCCTCAGGATCGTGCGTCCAGTTTTTGAACTCGGGATGCTCCAGGCACTGCTGGTTTTCGTATTCGCCAACCAGAGGCAGATACTTGTCGATCAGCGCTTGCGGTGCACAGAAGGGGTAATGCGGCTGCTGCAAGCTGAGCTTGAGTAGCAAGGGCCGATCCGGCGTGGCACGGTGGTAGTGCGGGCTGACAAAATACTCCTCGATAAAAGCGCAGGCACCGGCGGTGTTAAGTTCATCGCTCGCGGTGTAAGGCGAGCGTCCCGCACCAGCTCGCTGCAATTCCTCACTCAGACTCCACATGCCCGGATGCCTGGCAAAGCGCTCGTAAGCCGACGGATCGCGTCCTGCGATAAATTCCTTGTGCACCTGCATATCGTCGCCATTGCAGATGCGATGCGTCCAGCCCTGCATCTGGTCGGTGCCAGCGTGGTGCAGCTTGCCCGCGCAAACGGTATGGTAGCCGCCACGCGCGAGCGCCCGTGCAAAGGTCTCCGAGTTGGGCGGCAGATCCTGACCGAACACCTCCACCCCGCAGTGTCGTGGGAATTTTCCGGAGGCCATGCACTGTCTCGCCGGAATGCAGAGCGGTGCCGGCGTGTAGGCGTTCTCGAAAATGACTCCATCCTTCGCGATGCGATCCAGATTCGGAGTTTGGGCAATCGGGTGCCCGGCGAACCCGAACCAGTCGAACCGATGCTGGTCGTCCATCAGGAACAGGATGTTGGGCGGGCGGAATTCGGCAGCTGGTCTTTTCATAGTCGTGTCGTTCCTCGGGCAGAGTCCTTGCTCCAAAAATTTTTCTCGAACCACTCATGCGAATGATTGTGACTGGCCGGCAGGGTGTCGCTCTCGCCGGGAGCAGGTGCTCGCGTGGTGCTGCCATTGACCCATCGCCCGGGAATCCTCATGAGCTTGGGAATCTTCGGCACTCCGTATTCATTGCGGATGATGTGGGAAGCAAGCAGGTCGATGGAGGCCGCGCCGATCGCCGTAGGTTCAAAGTCCACGCCCGACCACCCAGCCACATCGGGGCTCAGCCCGAGGTGTGCAAGGCCGATGTCGTCCGGAGTCTTCATTCCTGCGGCAGCGATCCACTCGCCGGCCTGATGAAACGAAGAGATCACCACGTCAGGTTTTGCTTCCCTCAGCCAGCGCTCAAACCTTTGCTGCGCGCGTTCCGATTCCGGTCGCAAACCGCCGAGAAATGGCACGCGCTTTTTTGCTTCCACGCGCCTTTGATTGAACAAAAACGATCCCCAGAGCGCCCCCTGACTCTCCACTGCCATCACATCGTGCTCGCAGAAGCCGATGCGCTCGTAGCCCAGAGCGAGCAAGGCGTCAAACGCGGCCGTCATGTTGCGGAAATAGTCCGGGGTGACCGTGTGCATGGGATTCGCGGCAGGGGACTCGCCGATCCCGACCGTCACCATGGCCGCCGCCTGAAAGGGGGCACGGTAATAGAATCCGAGGAAGGGGATCACCACGCCACGCACGCCCCGGTTCCGAAACAAACGCTCCAGTTGATGATCGGAAAAATCATGTGCGTTGATCCCGACATCCAACGGAAACCCGAGTGCCTCGGCTCGCGCTCGCGCTGCAGCGAGCTGTGGCTTCAGCCAGAGCGGCGTGTCGTGAGAGTCTAAATCGCTCTCCAACCATGCAAGATTGCACTCCGCCGCCTCGCCTTTCCCGCGGCGGATCTGCGCCGCATACGCCTGCACCAAGGGATTCGAACGGTATCCAAGCCGCTCCGCCGCCTCCTGCACCTTCGCGCGCGTCGCGGGTGCGACATGGGGCGAATTCCTCAACGCCCGCGACACCGTGATGTGCGACACCCCCGCTTCGCGCGCAATAGTCCTCACATTGGCTGTGGAAATAGCTGCCATTTGACACATGGAACATAAAGCGCGGGAAGCACGCGTTGCAAGGGATTTTGCCAAGAAGGAGGGGCGCCCCCGGCCCTCTAGCTGACACTTTGCCGCGCGCAGCGCGGGTGCCCCTTCTCCTCGAAGGGAAACAGCCCCGTATCATCCGCTCTCCCAACTCGCGGGACTTTACCCGAAAACCATGACACATGGAACATGTTGCCGGGATTGCCATGTGTGCGGGGTTGCTCCAAATTTGCGTTGTCAGCAGAAAATCAAATCCCAAACCCCTTATCCCCATGAAAAAAATTACCCTTGCCATTCTCTCGGTCGCGGCTTTGTCCGTGGCTTCAATGCAGGCGCAGACGCTTGTGGAGACGTTTAACTACGCGACCGGCGCTCTAGCCAATAAAGCCGGCACCGGCACCGGAACCACTGGCAACTGGCAGAGCACACCAGACAGCACTGGTTCTGCAGCAGCAATCGTGGCAGACAAGACTTGGCTTTCATCCGCCATTACAAACTACAACGTCACCCCAAACTCCAAGTCCATCATGCTGAATAGTTTTAGCAACACCGCCTCAATTCAGATGACAAATCCACTGAATTTTGACTCTGCGGGAACATTCTATTTCAGCTTTCTTGTAAATCGTGCGACTACCAACGGCGGCGGCGCCATTACCCTGTATGACAGCAACGGAGGGGGCACTATGGTTGACAAGGCTCGCTTGTGGCAGGGAGTCGGGGGCGGAGGGGCACGCGCTTCGATTAACAGCGATGCCAGCCAGACTGGAAACCTTTTTCAGGCTGTGGCAACGGACTACTTGTTTATTGGTCGTATCACCACGGTTGCTTCTGGAAATGACACATTAAGCCTCTTTCAAACCGCAGCTGGAGGTTCCATCCACGCCACTTCCTATGACTCAAACACAAGCTTCGTAACCGCAAGCGCAGCAGTTACCGGTTCGGCCGATTTTCTTTACTTCTGGAACGGAGCAGCGGCCCCTTTTCCGCAAATCGGTGAGGTCCGGTTCGGCAGCACCTATGCCTCGGTCATCCCCGAGCCATCAAGCATGGCGCTTCTGGGCCTCGGTCTCGGCGGGCTTGCCCTTTTGCGCCGTCGTCGCCGTTAATCGGCAGCGTTAAATTTTCTGGGGTTAAAGCCCTCCGGCGGTCATCCCGCCGGGGGGCTTTTTTTTCGCTTTTACAAATCCGACCGATCCGTCTTATCCGTCTTATCCGACTGATCTTATAATCACCTGTCGCCATGCCCGCATCTGACCCGCTCTCATTCGACCGCGCAACCTCCAGCTTTTGTCTTGGAGCCGCCACACTTCGTTACCGGCTCCACAAATCCGGCGGCGTTGAGTTTCTGCCGGTTCCTGCCGCACATGCTTGCGACATCGTCGAGCGCTCTCCGAGCCGCCCATCGCATCCGACCTTCTCCGGGAAAAACCACGGCGCTACCTGGGCCTGCTTTGAGCCCGACCCGCTGGTTCAAGTCGCCGTGAGGGGGTTGCCTCTGCCAAAGAACTGGGTGGCCGGCGGCACGATGCGCAACCACGCCGCCGCGCAGTCGCTGCGGTTCAGCGAACAAACCATTGAGGAAACCGCCGAAGGCACGGTTATCACAACCTGTCTGACCTCGGAACACGGCTTCGCCGTTTGCCACATCGTGGACTGGCGCACGGGCGACGCAGGATTTCTCGTCCGCACGGCTTTCACCAACGCCTCCGAAACGCCGCTCACCCTGGAAATGCTCTCCAGCTTTTCACTGGCGGGCCTCACGCCATTCGCAACCGACGACGCCCCGAACCGCCTGCGCCTGCACCGCTTCCGCTCGGCGTGGAGCGCGGAGGGCCGCCACGAAGATCTCTCGTTCGAAGAGGCCCACCTCGAGCGGACATGGGGAGCCGGACCGGTTTTTCTCCGCTTCGGCCAAACCGGCAGCCTCCCCGTGCGCGGATTTTTTCCATTCGTCGCCGTCGAGGATCGCGAAGCGGGCGTGCTCTGGGGAGCGCAGGTGGCCTGGCACGGTTCGTGGCAGATGGAGGTCTATCGCCGCGATGACAACGTGGCGCTCTCCGGCGGCCTCGGGGATTTCGAGCAGGCGCAGTGGGCCAAAGAAATTGCCCCCGGCGAAACCTTCCACGCTCCCACCGCATTGCTCGCCACCACCACCGGCGACATCGAAACGCTCTGCCAAAGCCTCGTGGCCCTCCAATCCCGCATCGCCCGCCCCGAACCGGAACAGGAGCGCGACCTGCCGATCATCTTCAACGAATGGTGCTCGACCTGGGGCAAGCCGACGCACGATTACGCCGTCCGCACCGCCGACCGGCTGGCGCAGACGCCGACGAAGTATCTGGTCATCGACGACGGCTGGGCGGAAAAGCCCAAGGGCGCGGACATCCAGTTCAACGGCGACTGGAACGTGAACGAAGACGCTTTCTCCGGCGGCATCGCCAAAACGACGGCAGCCATCCGCGAGCGCGGGCTGATCCCCGGCATCTGGTTCGAGTTCGAGCCCTGCACTGAAGGCACTGAGGCCTACCGGCAGACCTCCCACCAACTCCACCTCCACGGCAAAGTCCTCCAAGTCGGCAATCGCCATTTCTGGGATTTCCGCGATCCGTGGACGTTCGACTATCTCACCCGCAAGGTCATCGACCTGCTGCGCGACAACGGTTTCGGCTACCTCAAGGTGGACTACAACGAAAGCATCGGCATCGGCTGCGACGGCGCGGAATCGCTCGGCGAGGGGCTCCGCCAGCACCTTGTGAAGGTAAAAGAGTTTTTCGAGAAAATCCGTCGCGAGGTGCCTGGCATCGTCATCGAGAACTGTGCGTCCGGCGGACACCGGCTCGAGCCCGGCATGATCGGCGTGACGAGCATGAGTTCGTTCTCCGATGCGCACGAGACAGTGGAAATCCCGATCATCGCCGCCAACCTTCACCGGCTGATTCCCGCGCACAAAAACCAGGTCTGGGCGGTCCTGCGTCCCGAAGATTCCCCGCAGCGCCTCCGCTACTCGCTCGCCGCGACATTTCTTGGTCGCATGTGCATCTCGGGGGACGTCGTCAACCTGAGCGAGGACCGGTTCACCATCCTCAAGGAAGCTCAAGAGTTCTATCAAAGTCTGGTTCCAGTCATCCGCGACGGGCGCAGTCGCATCACGCGCGCAGGCGGCACGAGCATGCGGTATCCCACCGGCTGGCAGGCCGTCGTGCGGCACACAGCGGACACCGCCCTGGTCGTGCTTCACGCTTTCGACCAACCACCAAGCGAGCCCCTGCGCGTGGCGCTTCCGAAAGGCGCCTGGAGCCTTGCCACCGCCTTCAGCTCAGCCACTGCCTCAATAGAAGGTGTCACCCTCGTCACCCCGCCACCCCCTCCTTTCACCGGAGCGGCCTGGCTGCTCAAAAACGATCCGCCAGATCCGTCCGATCTCCCATGAGCGACCCATCCCGCAAGCGTCTGCGTCCGAGCGGCGGCTACCGCACGTCTGCCAGCTTCCAGACCGCCACGCTCATCTACGACGCCACCTACTGGTTCTGCGAAAAGTTTCTGGACCATCGCTCGCGCACCGTGGATCAGATGGTTCAGGCCGCCCGTTCCGGACGGCAGAACATCGCCGAGGGCAGCCGTGCCGCCGCCACCACCTCCCAAACCGAACTGCGCCTGATCAACGTCGCACGCGCCAGCCTCGAGGAGTTGCTGCTCGACTACGAAGACTACCTCAGGCATCGCCGCCTGCCCCAGTGGGCTCCCGACAGCCAGGAAGCCGGAGCCGTGCGCCGGGTGGCGTCCCGCCTGCGCAGAGATCGGTCCGATCAGACCGATCTGTCGGATGCTGAGCGCTACGCCCTCTACGCCCCCTGGCTCGACCATGCCGACCCGGCAGTGCGGGCCAACGCCATCATCTGCCTGATTCACCAGGCAAACTTCCTGCTCGACCGTCAGATTCTCGCGCTGGAGGAGGCATTCATCGAGGGCGGCGGCTACTCCGAGCAACTTGCCACCGAGCGCATCAAGAAACGCGCCGCCGACCGGACCTCTCCCAAGGGCGAGGAGCCTCCACCCTGTCCGCAATGCGGAGGCCTCATGGCCCTGCGCACCGCCAAAGCCGGCAAAAACGCCGGCAGCCAGTTCTGGGGCTGCACCCACTACCCCGAATGCAAAGGCACCGCCCCTGCCTGAAGCCAGATCGGTCAGATCGGTCTGATCCGTCCGATCCGACCGATCTCCCGAACCAATCATGAACATCCTGCAAATCGTCACCGACCAGCAGCACGCCGACCTCATCGGCGCGCTGGGCCGGTTCGCCGTGCAAACCCCGAACCTCGACCGGCTTTGCGCGGAAGGCACGGCCTTCACGCGCGCTTACACACCATGCCCGCTCTGCACGCCCGCACGCGCATCGCTCGTGACGGGCCAATACCCAAGCACCCACGGCGCTTGGACCATCGGAACATCACTCGCGGAGGATTGCCTCTCGCTCCCGGCGCTGCTGGGGCAGGCGGGGTATCGCACGGCCATCATCGGCAAGAGCCACTTGCGCTCCTGCCACGACCCGGAGTCCTTCGAAGCGCTGCCGCATATCCGCGAGTGGGATTTTTTCAAAGAATGGAACGGCCCATGGCACGGCTTCGACGAGGCGCGCATCTGCATCGGCCACACCAACGAGCCGCATGCCTACGGAATGCACTACGGTCTGTGGCTGCGCGAGCGTGGCATCCCGCCCGAGCCGCCTTTCTTTGCCCTGCCGGACGATTCACAGAACTACCGCGCATTCGGGACATGGGAATTGCCGGAGGAATTTCACAGCGGCGCATGGATCGCGGAGGAAACGGAAAACTTCCTCCGCAGGCATCGTGAGAAGGACGAGGGCCGGCCATTCTACGCCAGCATTAACTTTCCCGATCCGCACCTCCCGTTCCGGGTCAGCCAGCGCTGGCGGACGATGTATGATGATGCGCCCCTCCCCTCTCCCATCCGCAAAGCGGGCGAAGCGAAGAACAAGCCGACGCTCTACCGGGCCACCCTCGACGGCACGGTCAACAGCCGCGGATGGAACGAAAGATTCTCCATGCCCAACCAGTATGCCGACCAGCAGGAGTCGGTGGACTGGACGTCCGACGAGCAGGAGCAATGGCGGATCTATCTTGCCATGACCTCACAACTCGACGCGCATGTCGGACGCATCCTCGACACGCTGGATGAACTCGATCTCGCGAAGGACACGCTGGTCGTCTTCACCTCCGACCATGGCGATTACATGGGCCACCACTGGCTCTGGAGCAAGGGCGGCAGCCACTACGATCAAGCGGTGCGTGTGCCGTTCCTTGTCCGCTGGCCGGGCCATGTGCCGGCGGGAGAACGCAGCACCGCCCTGCAAAGCCTGGTGGATCTGCCTGCCTCGTTCCTGAGCGTCGCCGGCTTGCCGCAACATCCCGGCATGGAGGGCATGGACCAGACCACGTGCTGGCAGAACCCGCATAGACCAGTGCGCGACGCGGTCTTCATCGATCACCGCGTCGAGCGGGGACTCCACGTCCGCACGCTGATTACGGAGAACCACCGGCTCAGCATTCACGACATCGTTGCAGAGAATCGCGAGGAGGCCGAACTCTACGACTTGCAGCGGGACCCGGAGGAGTTTACCAACCTCGCCAACTGCGGACTGCCCGTCGAACGGGAACTACGCGACCGCATCGCAACCGAAACGATCGCCCGAACCAACCCGTGGCCGCCGCGCACCGCTGGAGCCTGACATGAATTCACCCGACTACGACCAATGGCGATTGCAGTGGCAATCCTCCTTCGCCACACATGAATACGAACCTCTCTATCTGGCCAACGGCCTGTTCGGCGGCTTGCTCGATCTTTCGGGGGTGACCATGGACCTGTGGACTTCGCAGACTGGCGCGATTCCGGAAGACGGCGGTCACGACACCTTGCGCCCGGTCACCGCGCTGCGGACGCAGGCGTTTTTCCGCAACGACCATTGGCGGGCCGCTGGCTTCTGGATCGGCTCGACCGGAATGCACGGCGGGGATGAACGTTATACGTCGGACCCTGCCATGCCGCACGTCCCGCAGGTTTACGACTGCAGGCAGGAGCTGGACCTGGCCGTCGGCGTGGCCACGACCGCCGGCACGCTCTACCCCGGGTCGCGGGCCGCGCTCGAAGGCGGCC
>JBGSJQ010000146.1:0-20429 GCA_041741775.1 Terrimicrobiaceae bacterium
CGGGTGCGGGTGCGGGTGCGGGTGCGGGTGCGGGTGCGGGTGCGGGTGCGGGTGCGGGTGCGGGAGTCAACCTTTGAGCCTCCGCCTTTCCGCTATCCTCTCTCCTCCCTCCTGTGACCCTCGCCAGCAATTCCTCAGCCTCCAGCTTTTTTGCCGCATCGATCACCTTTAAAAATACCCCAACCATCTCCGGCTTCCGCGAAAACAACGCCTTCGACGCCTCCACGACCCCACGCACATCCCGACTCTCCAATTCACCAACCGTCACCCCAAGCGCCTTCGCAAACTTTTGAAGCGTCTCACGTGCCGGATGGCGCTTCCCGCTCTCAATATCACTCAAATGTGCCAAGCTTCGAAACCCAACGGCCTGCGATAAAGCCTTTTGCGTCAAACCACGCTCCTTGCGTAGCGTCCGAATATATTGTCCAAAATTTTCTGTCATATACTTATTATTTCGCTTCCCTGTTGTTCGCATATTCCGCGAAATATGCAACGCATTCCTTAAACTTCTCTTCCGTATCCCCTGGGCTAAACTGCGGGAAACGACAGCACAGAGCGAAGCGCTGGCCCTGCCCGTGCGCCCGTCGACTCCATGGAAAAGCATTGTTCTCGGGGCTGGGCTTTGCGAACGTGCGGGGCATGCCCCCGAAACAGATTTTCCTCGAAGAGGTGTCGCACCTCGCACTGAACTTCGGGCGGGTGCTGTTTCAGAGCAATGCGGACACCGAGGAGGTGCAGTGCTCCGTGCGGCGATTTGCAGCGGCTTTTGGATGCGAAGCCAACTTGATTGTGACCTACGAATCCCTTCTGCTCACGGTCTCCTGCAACGAGGAATTCCGCACCAAAACCGGCAACCGCATCCCGGCGATGGGGGTCAACATGGCCGCCGTGGCTGCGGCAAAAACTCTCCTCGCAGAAATCGAAGCCGGGTTCCGCGATCTGCCGGAAATCCGCCAGCGGATCGAGTCCAGCGAAAAGCAACCTCCCATTTACGGCACATGGATCATTGTTGCCGGGCTCAGCCTGACGGCCGCGAGTCTCAGCCGGTTATTCGGGGGGGATTGGGGCACGTTTTTTGTCGCGTTGGGAGCGGGAGTTGTTGGAACCTGGCTGCGCCTGAAATTGGGGAAGCGGGGGTGGAATCTATTCCTCATCGCCTTTCTATCGTCTTTGGCGGGCGGGATATTTTCTGGCATTGGCGTCCTTCTGAAATGGAGCCATGAGCCGGCACTTTGCTTCCTTGCGGCGGGAATGATTCTCGTTCCGGGCGTGCCGCTGGTGAATTGCGTCCAGGACATGATCAAAAACCACATGACGATTGGAATCTCGCGCCTGGGTTTCGCCGCGCTGTTCACGCTATCCATCGCCGTGGGGCTGATTGTGGCAACGGTTATCACCGGCGTTTTCATTCCCGTCCCAGAAATTTCGCATCTTCCCCCGCTGGCCGAAGACGCCCTGTTCTCGGCGCTCGCGGCCTGGGGATATTTGTTTCTTTTCAATGTGCCCTGGCGCTTGGCGTGGGTCGGGGTCCTTTGCGGTGTGGCCAGCCATACGTCACGGACGTTCTGCCTCCACCACGGGATCGACATCGTGACGGGCTCGTTCCTTGGGGCCCTGGCCGCGGGGTTTCTTGCCACGGCGTTCGCGCGATGGTTCCGCGCCCCCATCTCGGCTTTTGCCTTTCCGGGCGTGGTGGCCATGATCCCCGGAGCCTTCGCCTTCCGGGCGGTCATCGGATATTTCGAAATCATCCAAGCCGGTGCCAAGGCTCCTTACCCGCTGCTCGCCGAAACGCTTGCCCTCAGCGCGACGAGCCTGCTCATGGTTCTTGCGATTGCTATCGGCGTGGCGGCGCCGATGATTTTCCACAAGCCGAAAAAAACAGCCTAAAAATATTGACCCCCTTTAGTCAGGGGAATACGCCTCCGGAGAGCCCACACCCACCCCGAACCCTCATTGACCCTGCCATAACTCCATGCCGCAAAGAATGCAAGTGGTCCGCCCGTATGCCCCCACCGCCTGAACAAAATCTATGAACACCACCTCCCAAGGAACCAACGCGCTGGAGAACCCGCGCACGAACAAAGGAACCGCCTTCACCGCCCAGGAGCGCCAGGCGCTCGGAATCGAAGGTTTCCTGCCCCCGACGCCGGACAGCCTTGCCCTGCAGGTCGCCCGCATCCACACCCAGATGGAAGACCTCGGCAGCGACTTCCACAAATACCAGTTTCTGACCGACCTCCAGACCCGGAATGAAACCCTCTTTTATGCGGTGCTCATGTCGGATCCGGCGCAATTCATGCCGATCGTCTATACGCCGACCGTCGGGGAAGCCTGCCAGAAGTTTGACCACTTTTTCCGCAGCCCCCGCGGCATGTATCTCCCGATCACCGCGAAGGGACGGATCAAGGACATCCTCTCACAGTGGCCGGAAAAGGACGTTCGCTTTATCGTTGTCACCGACGGCGAACGCATCCTCGGCCTCGGCGACCAGGGGGTCGGAGGGATGGGGATTCCTGTCGGAAAACTCGCTCTCTACACCGCCTGCGCGGGCGTGCCGCCGCAATTCACCCTGCCGGTGATGCTCGATGTCGGCACCAACAGCCAGACACTGCTCGACGATCCGCTGTATCTGGGGCTCCGCCAGCAACGTGTCCGAGGGGCGGAATACGACGCATTCATCGAGGAATACGTCCAGGCCGTCCAGGAGCTTTTCCCGAAGTGCTGTATCCAGTGGGAAGATTTCGCCAACTTCAATGCGGTGCCGATTCTGAAACGATACAAAGACAAGATCTGCACCTACAACGACGACATCCAGGGCACGGCGGCCGTCGCGCTCGCAGGGATTTTCGGCGGACTGCGGATTTCCAAGCAGAAGCTCACCGACCAGAAATTTCTGTTTCTGGGAGGCGGTTCGGCCGCGACCGGGATTGCGGAGCTGATCAGCGAGGCGATGGCCCTCGAGGGGATTTCCCTCGAGGAAGCCCGGGCTCATTGCTGGCTCTTTGATGTCCATGGCCTGATGGTTTCGTCGCGCACCGATCTGGCGGATTTCCAGAAACCCTTCGCCCATGACCACGCGCCGTCGGCCTCGTTTGTCGAGGCCATCGAGGCCCTGCGGCCGACGTGCATCATTGGCGTCAGCACCGTCCCGAAGCTATTCAACCAGCAGGTGATCGAGGCCATGGCCAGGATCAACGAGCGCCCGATCATCTTTCCGTATTCGAACCCGACCTCGCGCTCGGAGTGCACGGCGGAAGAGGCCTACAAGTGGTCGGAAGGCCGCGCGATCTTCGCCAGCGGCAGCCCGTTCGACCCGGTGGACTACAATGGCCGCACGTTCATTCCAGGACAGGGAAACAATGTTTACATTTTTCCGGCAGTCGGGATGGCCGTGCTCGCGACCCAGTCCACACGCGTGCCGGAGGAGCTTTTCATCACCGCCGCCAAAGCCGTGGCCGCGCAGGTCACCGAAGCAAATCTGGCCTCCGGCCTGATCTATCCGCCGCAAAGCCATATCCTCGAGGCCTCCCTTCATACCGCCACTAAAGTGGCCGAAGTGATTTTCGAGCGCGGGCTGGCCCGAATCCCGAAGCCGGACGACATTGGTGCCTACGTCCGCAGCCTCGCCTACAAGCCGGCCTACCCGGCTTGATCAGGCCCCTTCCTGCGACGCAGCCGGGCATCGACCCAGAGCGCCAGAGCGAGCAGGGCCGCGGCGCGGAGGAGCCCTCCGGCTGCCGAGACGCGGAAGATCGGGCTGCTGCCGAAGCACGCGCAATTGACATCAAGGCCCCGGATGGCAGCCCATGCGTAGAAGCCAGTAAAGGCGGCCGTCAGCAGGCAGGCGGACAACGAACCGGCGGAGCGGAAGCGGCGGCTGGCAAGGGCAAAAGCGGTAAGGATCTCAAACAGCGGGACGCCGAGTGCCAGCGGCACGATCAGCCCGGATGGCAGCAGCTGGAAGCTGGCCAGCCCGTCGGCAAAGCCAGCTGGATCCCGGAGTTTGAGGATTCCGGCCAGAAGCAAAACCCCTGCGAGAAACCACCGCGCGATCATTGCGCCCCCTCCCCCGCCGACCATTCGTCCCATCCGCCGGAAAAAACCGAGACGTCCGTGAATCCGCTCTGCCGGAGGGCTGCCGCAACGATCAGGCTGTCCTCGCAGTCCCCTCCTGAGCAATAGACGATGAGCGGAATACGGCGATCGTCCGGCAGGGCTGCGAAACCGCCCGCCAGGGCCTCTGAGGCAGGGAGATTGACTGCCCCGGCGATGTGGCCTTCCTCAAAAAAATCGGGCTCGCGGGCATCGACAAAAACCGGTTTCCCCCCGGCCAAAGCGCGCCGGGCCTCGACGAAAGTGACCTCCGGGATCACCTCGTCCGTATTCTGCAAGCGCTCGCCGCGGGTCTGATAGGAGAGATCCAGCGGTTCGGGGCGCAGGTCGTTGAGCAGAAGCCCTGCAGCAAGGCAGGCCGCAAAGGCGACGAGCAGGGTGGTGGCGTCCCGGATCAAAGATGGATGGCGCTGCATGACCTCAGCGTTCCGGAAGTTCCACCCGCAGGAGCAGCTTATGCTTCTGCTTGTCGGATGTGCGGACAATGATCCCCTTGATCTGCTCGCCGGTGCGGCGCCCGACCGTGAACCGGACCTCGACCGCGCCGCTGGCTCCGGCCGGGATATCCGTCAAATCCGCCTTCGCCGACGTGCAGCCACAGGAGGTCTGGATGCCTGTGATCTTCACCGGGGCATCGCCGGAGTTCCGGAATGGAAACGAGACGGCCACAACTTTTTCGCCGGCCGCTGGACGCACGTCCCGCCGCAGGGTTTCCCACTCGAGCCCGGCGAAGGCGGGGCCCATCGCGAGGAGGAGAGCCAGGAGCGAAACCAAAAAGCGCACCCCGGCATCCTGCCCGGCTGGCGGGCAAATTTGAATCCCTTTCTTGTCTGCTGGAAAATCCGTCTTGCGGCAGAAGCCGCCCCCCGCGCAATCTCGGGGTCGAATGCCATCCGTCACCAACATCTCGTGCTACCGGTTTGCGCCTCTCGCGGATCTGAAAGCCCTCCGACAGCGGCTCACCGCCCGCTGCCGCGATCTGGATCTCAAGGGCACGATCCTGCTCAGCAAGGAAGGGATCAACCTCTTTGTTGCCGGGGCCCGCCCGGCGGTGGATGCGCTGGTTAGTCATATCCGTTCGATTCCCGGCCTGGAGGCGCTGGCTCCGAAATACAGCGAGAGCAGCCACCAGCCATTCACCCGCATGCTGGTGCGCATCAAAAAGGAGATCATTGCGTTCGGGGTGGAAGGTATCGACCCGGCCTCCCGCACATCCCCGAAGCTGCCCCCGGCGGAGCTCAAACGCTGGTTGGACGAGGGGAAGCCGGTCACCCTCCTGGACACGCGGAACGACTACGAGGTGAAGCTCGGCACCTTCGAAGGGGCAATGGATCTTGGCATTTCCCACTTCCGGGATTTTCCGGCCGCGACCGCCCGGCTCCCGGAAACGATGAAGGACCAGCCGGTGGTGATGTTCTGCACGGGCGGCATCCGATGTGAGAAAGCCGGCCCCTTCCTTGAGAGCGCCGGGTTTCAAAATGTCTTCCAGCTCGACGGCGGAATCCTGAAGTATTTCGAGGAATGCGGCGGTGCGCACTACCGCGGGGAATGTTTCGTGTTCGACCAGCGCGTCGGGGTGGATCCGGCCCTGCAGGAGACAGACTCCACCCAATGCTACGCCTGCCAGTCTCCGCTCTCAGCCGCCGAGCAGGACGACCCGCGCTATGTGGTCGGCGAGTCCTGTCCGCATTGCTTCCGCTCACCCGAGGAAAAAAACCGCGCGGCTCTCGCAGGGCACCAGGCCGCCCTGCGCACGTTCGCCGACCCGCTTCCCGGCAGCGTGCCCTATGACAGCACGCGTCCGGTCTTTGTTCCCGCCGCTTTCGAAGGGCGCACGCTCGTTGAGTTTCTCAGCGGGATGTTCCCGCACCATGCCCGCGAGATCTGGGAGGTGCTGTGCGCGGACAGACAGTTTATCGGATCCGATGGTCGCCCCGCGGAAGGCACCCGGATCGTCCGGGCGGGCGAGCGCTACGACTTCCTCCTGCCAGGCCTTGTCGAGCCGCCGGTCTGCGCCGAAATCCGGCTGCTGCATGAAGACGAGGCCCTGATCGTCTTGGACAAGCCCGCACCGCTCCCTGTCCACCCCGGCGGGCGGTTCAACAAAAATACGCTGCAGCATTTCCTGGCCCACGCCTACGCCCCGCAACGTCCAAGGCCGGCCCATCGACTGGATGCCAACACCACTGGCGTCATGATCTGGACGCGCTCCCGCCACTTCGCCAAGCTCGTCCAACCGCAGTTCGAGGCCGGCACCGTTGCCAAATCCTACCTCGTGCGCACCTCGGGGCATCCGGCCGAAGACGCGTTTTCCTGCGAGGCACCGATCAGCGCGGAGCCGGGAGCCATCGGCTCGCGCCAGGTCGATGAGGACAACGGACTCGCCGCCCACACGGACTTCCGGGTGATCCGCCGCGAACCCGGTGGCACGGCCCTCCTGGAAGCCATCCCTCAAACCGGCCGCACAAACCAGATCCGCATCCACCTCTGGCACCTTGGCCTGTCGGTTTGTGGCGACCCCGCGTATCTTCCCGGCAGAACGCTCGGGACCGCCATGACGCTCGATCCCGACAGCCCGCCACTCTGCCTCCACTCCTGGAAAATTGCCTTTATTCACCCGCTGACAAAGCAGCCCGTGAGCTTCGAGGCGACGCCGCCCGACTGGGCGAAGTAATAAAAAAATCGGCTCTCGCAATCTGGGCCGGCTCGGTGGTAAGGATTCCGCGTGACCGAATTGCTGCCGGTGCGCGTGCGCGCCAAATTTTTCTTCGAGGGAGATAAAAAGTTTTTTATCAAAGGCGCGACGTATGGCCCGTTTGCGCCGGACGCAAACGGCGAGTATTTCGGATCCCCGGAGAGCGTCGCGAAGGACATGGACCTGATGGTCGAGGCCGGCGTGAACCTCGTGCGGATCTACTATGTTCCTTCGAAATGGTTCCTCGACCTCTGCGCCACGAGGGGGATCCGCGCACTGATCTCAATCCCTTGGGCCGAGCATCTTGAGTTTTTGAGGAACCCGAAAATCCGCGCTGAAGCCGAGCGGGCGGTTCATGAGGGAGTGAAGAAGAATGCCGGCCATCCGGCGGTCTTCGGCTATCTGGTCGGCAACGAGATTCCATCAACGATGGTGCGCTGGCTGGGGGCCCGCCAGGTCACCGAGTTCGTCGAGCGCCTGATCAACATTGGCCGGGAAGCCGACCCCCAGGCGCTCTTCTCCTACGCCAGCTATCCTCCGACCGAATACCTCCTCCCGCAGAACAGCGATTTCGTCACCTTCAACGTCTATCTGCACCGGCAGGAGGACTTCGAACGCTACCTCGCCCGCCTCCAGAATCTCGCCGATGACAAGCCGCTCATCCTGGGCGAGTTCGGAATGGATACGATCCGGCATCCCGAGTCCGAGCAGGCAGAGATGCTTCGCTGGCACATCGAGAGCGTCGTGCGCGGTGGCCTCGCGGGCACGATCGTCTATGCCTGGACCGACGAGTGGTTTCGCGGTGGCCAGGAGATCCTCGACTGGGCGTTCGGGCTCGTCCGCCGGGACCGCACGAAGAAGGAAGCCTTCGAAACGGTCCGCCAGCTTTTCCACGGCGAGGGGTCAATGACCTCGCGCGTCAGGCTACCCTCGTATCCGAAGGTCTCTGTGGTGGTCTGCTCCTACAACGGCGGAAAAACCCTCGAGCGCTGTCTGGAGTCCCTCAAACACGTTGATTACCCCGATTACGAGGTCGTGCTGGTGGATGATGGATCGAAGGACAACACACAGGAAATCGTGGCCCGGCATCCATGGATCGTCAGCATTCGCCAGGAAAACAAAGGGCTGAGTTTTGCGCGAAACGTCGGAGCCCATGCCGCGAAAGGCGATGTCATTGTCTATACCGACAGCGACTGCATGGCGGATCCCGACTGGCTCTACTACCTTGTTGGCACGCTGCTCAGCGGCGATTACGCGGGCGTCGGCGGTCCAAATATCTCTCCTCCGGCTGAAAACTGGGTGCAGGCCTGCGTGTCGGCGGCTCCGGGCGGCCCGAGCCACGTCCTGCTCACGGATGTCGTGGCGGAGCACATCCCGGGCTGCAACATGGCCTTCCACCGCTGGGCTTTTAACCAGGTGGGCGGCTTCGATCCGGAATACCGGAAAGCGGGCGACGACGTGGATTTCTGCTGGCGGCTCCAGCAATCCGGCGGCGTCATCGCGTTCAGCCCGGCGGCGATCGTCTGGCACTACCGGCGCTTCACCCTGCAGGCATTCCGCAAGCAACAGGAAGGCTACGGCGAGGCTGAGTCGATGCTTCGGTTCCAGCACCTTGTCTTCTTCGGGCCCACAGGGACGGCGAAATGGAAGGGCCAGATCTACGGGGCGCCGCGCTTCACCTGGCTCATCAACAAGCCGGTCATCTACCACGGGGTCTTCGGCGAGGGGCTCTTCCAATCGATCTACCCGACGCCGCAATCCGATCTCGCGGCCTACCTGAGCAGCATCGAGTGGGTCGCGCTGACGCTGTTCGTTTTCCTCGTCTCAATCCCGCTGCCGTTCCTGCGCATCGTCCCCTACCTTATGTTCGGAGGCACCCTGCTCGTAGCGCTTTCCTACATGATCCACGCGCGGCTCGAGCCCCGGCATGACACCGTGCGCGCCCGCCTGCTGGTCGCGTTCCTGGCCCTTGCCCAGCCCCTTGTCCGCGGGTGGGCCCGATACTTTACTTGGCTCAAATTCAAGCGCACCCCGCCCGCTGTCATCGCCAGCGAGGAGAAAGACTTCACGCCGTTTCGGGGCAGCATCTCCAACCTCAAGTTCTGGAGCGAGGAGGGGCATGGCCGCGAACGCCTCCTCCAGGAAACCGTCAGCGCCCTCGAAAGCGAAGGCTGGAACTACTCGATGGATACCGGGTGGAAGAGCTGGGACCTGCAAATTTACGGAAGCTTCTGGTGGGGAGTAAAGCTGCGGTCTGTCACGGAATACCATGGAGGTCCGAAGTGCCTCACCCGCGTCCACCTCGGCACCCGCATGGTCGCCACGACGTTCCTCATCAACCTCATCCTCCTCGCGATCCTCCTTTACCGCGAGCTCCTCGTGCCCGGCAACGACCTCTGGCTCTGGATCCCTTACGCCCTCTTCCTTTTCTTCCTGATCCGAAGGGTCTGGCGGCTCAAACGCCGCGTCACCGACCTCGTCGGAGCCGCCGCCTCACGCAGTGGCCTCACTCGTGTAAAAAACGGCTAGGGTCTGCGCGGAAACCGGCCCCTTCGGGCAAGAAAGATTGCCCGGCCGGGCGACCCGGCGTAGATTGCCCGCGTGAGATTCCGACGCATTGCTTTACCGGCTGCCGCCGCCATTCTTTTGGCCTCCTGCGGAAAGGCGCCCGATGGAGGGCAGCCCACAATATCAACCCCGCCACCGGTCAAAGGAATTCCCGTTGGCGTGTTTCTTCCCCTCACCGGATCCCAAGCCGCCTTCGGACATTCCGCCCTGGCCGGCATGCAATTGGCCGTCAAAACATGGAATGCCGCCGGTGGCATCGACGGGAAGCCGGTGGACCTCATCCTCCGCGATACAGGGTCCCAACCGAATAATGTGCCCGGCCTGGTGCGCGAGCTGGTCACGCAGGAACATGCCTTCGCCCTCCTGGGTGAGATTGCATCCGAGAGCTCGCTCCGCGCCGCCCCTGTCGCAGCCGAACTTGGCATCCCCATGATCTCGCCCGGCTCCACGCATTCCGGTCTCACCGCCCTCGGCCCGAATATTTTCCGGGTTTGCTACACCGACCCCTTCCAAGGCCGGGTCATGTCGAAGTTCGCCAGCTCCATCGGGGTGACATCCGCCGCCATTCTTTTTGACCCGGACAATCACTACAGCGCGGGGCTGGCCGCCAGCTTCGAGAAGGACTTCGTTGAGCGCGGCGGGAAAATCGTTGCCAAGCAGGCCTACCGGAGCGGGGCAACGGATTTTTCCGCGCAGCTACAGGCGATCAAGTCGGCGCAGCCGGAAGTGGTGTTTCTCCCGGCCTACTTTCCCGAAGCGGTAGCGATCATCAAGGAAGCCCGCCCTTTGGGGATCGACCAGCCGTTTATCGGCACCGACGGCTGGGAGTCTCCAGACTTCCTCGCAGCCGGGGGCGAGGACGTCAATAACAGCTACTTCACCAGCCACTTCTCCGCCGGGGAGCCCTCGGCAAAAACAGCGGCCTTTGTGAATGCCTACCAGGAAGCCAATGGCGCCCCCCCGCTGGCGCTCGCCGCGCTCGGATACGATACAGTCAATTTTCTGAAGGATGCCATCCAGCGCGCTGGAACAACCGACCCCGCCGCCCTCACAGCGGCTCTGGCGGCCACCACCGGGTTCGATGGCATCACAGGCACGATCACGCTGGATGCCGAAAGAAACCCTTCAAAATCCGCCATCGTGCTTCGCGTGAGCGACGGGGAATTTCACTACCTCGAAACCGTCGACCCCTGACCTCATTTGCAAGAAAAGGCCGCACGCGTATTGGCGTGCGGCCTTATTGGTTGTGAACCTTCTTAGCTCTTCTGGTCGAGGATGGCGGCCTTGACCTGGGCCGGAACCTCCTCGAAATGGGACGGCTCCATCGAGTAGGAGGAGCGGCCCTTCGAGAGCGAGCGGATGGCGGTGGCGTATCCGAACATCTCGGCGAGGGGGACCTCGGCATTGATCATCGAGAGGTTGCCCTTGGTTTCGATGCCCATGATCCGCGCACGGCGGCGGTTCAGGTCGCCCATGATGTCACCCTGGAACTCATCCGGCGTGATATTCTCCACCTTCATGATCGGCTCGAGAAGGATTGGCTTGGCCTTCTTCATCGCATCCTTGAGCGCGAAGATGGCGGCCATTTTGAACGCCATTTCGTTCGAGTCCACGTCGTGGTAGCTTCCGTCAATGATGTCCACATGGACGTCGATGACCGGGTAGCCGGCGACGACGCCATTGAGGACGGCCTCGTTGAAGCCCTTGTTGACGGCCGGGATGAATTCCTTCGGGATCGTTCCGCCGACGACCTTGTTCTCGATTGTGATCCCCTTGCCACGCTCGTTTGGCGTGACCTTGCAGATGACGTGGCCGTATTGGCCGCGTCCGCCGGATTGCTTGACGAGTTTGCCTTCGCCATCCGCCGGAGCGAGAATCGTCTCCTTGTAGGCGATCTGGGGCTTGCCGGAATTGGCCTCGACCTTGAACTCGCGCAACATGCGGTCGCGAATAATTTCGAGGTGCAACTCGCCCATGCCGGCGATGATCGTCTGGCCGGTATCCTCGTTGGTGAAGACGCGGAATGTCGGATCTTCCTCGGCAAGACGCTGAAGGGCGTTGCCCATTTTCTCCTGGTCGACCTTCGTCTTCGGTTCGACCGCCATCGAGATGACGGGGTCGGGGAAGGACGGCGGCTCGAGGAGGATCGGATGGTCCTCATCGCAGAGCGTGTCGCCCGTGGTGATATTCTTGATGCCCACGATGGCCGCGATGTCGCCCGAGTAGCAGGTGTCGACGTCCTCCCGCTTGTCGGCCTGGATCTGGATGATCCGGCTGATGCGCTCGCGCTTGTTGGTACGCGGATTGTAAACGGTGTCGCCCTTCGAGAGCTTGCCGGAATAGACGCGGAAGAAGACGAGCTTTCCGACGAACGGATCGCTCCAGAGCTTGAACGCCAGCGAGCAGAAATTGCCGTTATCATCGGAAGGTGCCTCGATGCTCTCCGAGATGTTGTCGGGGTTGAGTCCCTTGGCCGGGGTGATGTCGAGCGGGCCGGGGAGGTAGTCAATGACAGCATCCACAAGGTATTGAACACCCTTGTTTTTGAAGGCGGATCCGCCTGCGACGGGCACAAATTTGTTGGCGATCGTCTGGCGCCGAATGGCGGCCTTGAGGGCTTCCTTCGAGATCGGCTGCTCCTCAAGGAAGAGCATGCCGACTTCCTCGTCGAGGTCGCACATCTGCGCGAAGAGGTCGTCGTAGGCTCCCTGCGCCTGCTCTTTGAGCTCCTCGGGGATTTCGTGCACTTCGTAGGTCGAACCCATCACGTCATTGTCGAGGTAGATGATCGCCTTCTGGTTGATGACGTCGATCTGCCCCTTGAGGTAGTCCTCGCGGCCAAGGGGGATGAGGATCGGCCAGGCGTTAGCCCCGAGCTTGGTGCGCATGCTTTCAACAGCAGCATCAAAATCCGCGCCCGTGCGGTCCATCTTGTTGACGAAGGCGATGCGGGGCACCCCGTATTTTGTCGCCTGGCGCCAGACGGTTTCGGACTGGGGCTGAACACCAGCCACGCCGCAGAACACGGCAACGGCCCCGTCAAGCACGCGGAGTGAGCGCTCGACCTCGGCCGTGAAGTCCACGTGGCCCGGGGTATCGATGATGTTCACCCGCATCTTGATGTCCTCGTAGGCCTTGTAGATGCCTTCTTCTTTGCGCTGCATCCAAGCACAGGTCGTGGCGGCCGAGGTAATCGTGATGCCTCGCTCGCGCTCCTGCTCCATCCAGTCGGTCACGGTTGTGCCCTCATGCACCTCACCGATCTTGTGGATCATGCCGGTGTAGAAAAGAATGCGCTCGGTGAGCGTGGTCTTGCCGGCATCGATGTGAGCGGCAATGCCAATGTTGCGGGTGCGCTCCAATGGGAACGCGCGGTTGGGTGAATTCGGATTTGCGGACATAAGTCGGATATAGTTGGTTCCCACAAAACCTGTTTGGGCCCTTGCGGGCACCGGTCGCCAACCTGACTTCCGGGCCGGAAATTGCGGGAAGTGGGAAACTAGACGTTTGGCAGCGGAACTCAATAGGAAAAACCATGGCTGTTTTTTTCGGGGGCGATCAGCCGTGGGTGAGACATATTTGATCCGTTCCAGAGGGTATTCCATTGGTGATTGGCACGAAGGATGTGGAGCCGGCGGCGAGGCCGAAAGGAATTACTGGCACCACAGGGAATATTGGCCTATGGTCCCGGCATGATCACTCCATTGCTCGCTTTATCGATGCCCGGCGGACCCGAGCTGATTTTTATCCTCGTCATCGTCCTCCTCCTCTTCGGAGCCAAAAAACTTCCTGAACTGGCCCGCGGGCTGGGACAAAGCCTGGGCGAGTTCAAGAAAGCGCGTGAGGAATTCGAGAAGGAAATTCACAAGTCCTCCGCTGAGGTGGAAGTGAAGGAAGCCCCCGATAAGCAACCGCATAAGCCGGCCTGAGCCGACTCACTCCCCGGTGCCCCCTGAATTCCTCCTCACGGGAGTCCAAAGGTTCACCGCCCGGGCCGCCTGCACCACGGCGGTTCTTTTTTTTCTCGCTGCTGCCGCTTCGGCCGAAACCGTCGTTGTGGCTTCATACAACCTCCAGAACTACCTCCCCATGGAGCGCCAGGTGGACGGACTCCGCAGCCAGAATGCGCCCAAACCGGAGGAAGAGGTTGCGGCTGTCGTCCGCATCATTCGCGCCATCCGCCCGGATGTTCTCGGTCTGATCGAAATCGGCAACGAAGAGATGCTGCAAGACTTGCAATCCCGCCTCTCGGCAGCCGGGCTCGAACTGCCCTACAGCGAATGGGTCAAGGGAAGCGACCCCGCGCGTCACATCGCCCTCCTCAGCCGGTTTCCCATCGTCGCCCGGAACTCCCGGGATGACATTCCGTTTTCTCTCCAGGGGAGCCGGCAGCGTGTCGGGCGCGGGATCCTGGATGTCACGATCCGCACCGACCGCTCCCACACCCTCCGCCTCGTCGGGGCTCACCTGAAATCCCAGCGCCCCATACCCGAATTCGACGAGCGAGAGCTACGCGCTAAGGAAGCCTGGCTGCTGCGTAAACATCTCGATGAAATTCTCGCTGCTCATCCACGGGAAAACGTCCTGCTCTTTGGCGATCTCAACGACACAAAAAATGAATACCCCATCCAGCTTCTCGGCGGCTCCCCCGGCTCTCCCGGACGCCTGCGCGACCTCCCGCTCGCAGACCGCCATGGCGAGCGGTGGACCCACTTCTGGTCGGCCGCAGACATTTATTCCCGTCTCGATTATTTCTTTGCGAGCAATCACCTTTGGCCTTTGATCAAAAAGGATGCGAGCGGAATCAGCAGCGATCCCGCTTGGAACCAGGCCAGCGACCACCGCGCGATCTTCACCACCATCACCTTCCCGAAAAAATGAAATCCCTCCTCCTGCTTCTTCTCCTCCTTCCCGTCGCTGCCGCGTTTGCCGGAAGCGACCAGGAATGGTCGGTCATCGTGGCCATGGACGCCGGTCCCGGAAAAAATCCAAAGACCCGCGAAGAGGCTCAAATGCAGGCCCGCACCCACTTTGCCCGCCACCAGGCGCTCATCGAAGACTTCCTGGCCAAATACCCGAACGACCCGCGCGCCTTCGATGCACGCCTCCGCCTGGCTGCCATTCTCGCCGCAAGGGGAAAGATGGACAACATCCCCCAGCAGGTGGATGAGGCCATCCGCATCCTCTCGGCTCTGGAAAAAGCCCCCGGCGCACCGGAGGAAAAGCGGGCGGATGCCGGCTTCCGGCGGGTGTCACTTTACCTCCAAAGCCTGATCGGGCGCGAATACGAGATGCGCGGCTCGATTGTTGATGCGGCGCGGAACTTCGTCAACAAATACCCCGGCGACCGGCGCGGCCCCCGGCTCCTCGTCGAGGCCGCAACGGTTTGCGACAGCGACCCGGCCCTCAAAAAGAAGCTGCTCACCGAGGCCCGCAACCTTTCAAAGGAAGAGGCGCTCAACCGACGGATCGCCGACGATCTCGTGCGCCTCAGCCTCCTCGATAAACCCTTCCGCGTCAGCTTTTCCACCATCCAGGGCAGCACTTTCCGCTCGGAGGCGGAGCTCGGCAACGTGGTCGTTCTCGTCTTCTGGTCCGCCGAGTCCCCACACTGCCTCATGTGGATGCAGGGGTTCCGCCAAGCCATGGAGCAGCTCCCCAAAGCCAACCTCCGCATTGCCGCCGTCAGCCTCGACACCGATAAAAAGGCCTTGATTCAGCGGATGAAAGAATTCCAGATCGAGAGCTGGCCGACAAATTTCGACGGCCTCGGCTGGGACAACGCGATCGCTCGCCCTTTCGGCATCAACGCCATCCCCACCGTCTTTGTCATCGACAAAAAAGGCGTCCTCCGCTCGATCAACGCGCGCGACAACCACGACCTCTGGGTCCGTCGGCTGCTCCGCGAGTAGCCGGACCGCCCGGCCGGACCTCAGCTCTCCAGCAGCCCCTGCAGGTAGGCGGAAGGCTCAAAATTCTCGATGAGAACCTGGAGTTCGCCGTGTCGGTGCATGCGGGCCTGGGTGACCAGAATTTCCGGGGTTTTGTGCGGAGCGAAGAGGATATCGTCGTGTGTCGCGTTCTGGTGGTTGGAGAACTTGTCCGGGGTCAGTGACCCGCCGAGATGGTCGCTGCGTCCCGTGGCAACATGGATCGTTCCCCGGATTTTTTCGTCCTGAATGTCCCGGCCCGAAACCGGAAGGATCTGCGTGCCGAAACCGAGTTCCCCCAGCTCGCCGGTGACCGGGTCGGAAGCCAGCTTGGCATTGTGCGCGGCAACCGTTTCGGCGCTGCCCGTGAGTAGCCCGGCATGCAGGATCCTCCCGCCTTTCACAGCCATCAGCCCGATCGTGCCGTCCTCGTATTTCATCGGGAACTCTCCCTCCGCGCCTGTTGGAACAAAGTAAATTTCTCCGGCCGGCAGGTTGGCAACATCCGGCTCGTCCCCCCGGCAGAGCCCATGGCTCTTCTGCGCCTCCTGCTTTCCAAGGTCGAGGTGCAACGTGTGGGTCTTTCCCGCATGCAGAAAATCGATTTCCACCCAGTCGGCTTTCGTCATCCCAAGCCGCAACTTTTCGGCGTCCACGCTCACGTCGTCGTAGTCTACCGCAAGCCCCGTGGTCAAAATCACGTGATTCAGCCCGTGAAGCGTTGCTCCCCGGAACCCGAACTGCTTCGCAAACGCCGTCAGCGGTGCCGTGGCGGAAAATGTCGAAATGCAAAGGATGATGTCGTAGTTCGGATACACATCCTTCGCCAGGCTGACCTGATGGCCATCCGGTGTGAATGCCTCGTCTGGGAGGTCGAGGTTGCTGCCGCCGGTCACCTGATAAGCAAAAATCTCGCCCCCTTCCAGACCGAGCTCTTCCAAGGCCCCATTCTGCAAGCCCTCGTAGAAATAGGTCATCGCATTCCGCTGGATCGATAAATCCGGGTTGTTCAGGAACTCAAACCCCTCGATGTCGCGCGGGTTATCAAGATCAATCAAAATGCAAACCTTCTGACCAATCTTCGGAGCAAATGTGCTGCGAAGAAGTCCGGAAAGACTAAACGGAGGAAAGTTGCGGGTAGCGGCTTGTTCAGAGATCGTCATGGTCGTCATATCATAGAGTTTTACGCATCCTGCCGCAACCCCGATGCACCAGATTTTTCACCGTTTGGCGGCTCGGTTGGATGTTCATACAATAGCTAACTACGCTTTGTTCGCGACTTCTGCTGACTTGCTGGCAGCGCAGAAAGGCTATCAGCTCAGGAATTCAGTCCCGCCGCCCTTACCAATACCCCAAACAGCATTTTTACTTTGTCGCATTATTCGCATACTCCGCGATTTATTAATCATGAGACATGACATGCTTTTTTGAATCCATATCTCACTGCTATAGAACATTTTAATATCAACTATTACACTATTATAAAAACACGAAAAACCCCGCATTCTTCGTAAATTTTATGGCTGTAGGGACAACACTTCCCCATCGTCACACGAGCAATGGTTATTTTCTGGATATCGGTAGCAGGGGGTCGCAAGCATGACCGCAGCCCTCTGGCGTGGTCTCGAGCTGGAGCGTTGAATGGGCGATCCCGAATTGCTCGTGAAGTCCGTGCGAAACCTCGCGGAGGAATTCGTCTGTCCCATCGATTCCTGAGGTCTGGAGGTGGACGGTGAGTGCGGTGCGGTTGGTGCTGAGCGGCCAGACATGCAGGTCATGAATCCCCCGGATTCCCGGGTGCGCCAGGAGCCAGGTTTTGAGAGCAGGCAGGTCCACACTTTTTGGTGCAGCCTGCAGGCTGAGGTTAAGCGATTCGACGAGAAGTTCCCAGGAGCTCCAAAGGATCAAGACCCCGATGGCGATTCCGACCAGCGGGTCGATGGCCGTCCACCCGGTCAGCAAGACGAGGCCGCCTGCGAGGACAACCCCAAGCGACACGGCCGCATCCGCTGCCATATGGATGAACGCCCCCCGGATGTTTACATCCCCCTTGCTCCCTTTCATAAACAGCAGCGCCGTCACCCCGTTGATGACGATGCCGACCCCCGCCACAGCCATCATCACCCCACCGGGCACCTCCTCCGGGTGCCCAAGGCGGCCGATGGACTCCCAGAGGATGAGCGTGACGCCCGCCACGAGGAGAAAGGCATTGATCACGGCTGACTGGATGCTTACTCCACCAAACCCGTAGGTGAAGCGTCCAGTGGGTTTCCGGCTCTGAAACCAGTAGCCAAGCCCCGCGAGAACCAGACTGATCACGTCAGCAAAATTGTGAACCCCATCGGCGACGAGGGCCAACGAATCCACACGGAGCCCGATGGCGATCTCCGCAACCACGAAAACCGAATTCAGCGCGATTCCGATCAGGAAGGCCGCCCCGAAAGACTGCTGCGAGGCCCCGTGGTGGGGATGGTGGTCGGACATGGTGGGGATGGGAAGAAGTTGCTTTGGAGGCCTACTCTTTCCACTTCTGCTTTTTCGTCACCGTCGAGGGATTCGCGTATTCGCCAAGCTGCTTGCCGTCCGCGTCAAACGCCCGGAACCAAACCCCGACCACTTTGTCTTTGGCGGTCGTTTTTCCCCCGTTGTTAAAATACCATCCGCCGTCGAGCGCGGCAGTCGTCAGTTCCACGCTCTTCGTGTCAAAGTCCACCGGCTTGTTGTTGATCAGGCTGGCGAAGGACTCCGACCCGGAAATCGTTTTGACGTCGCCATCGGACTTGCTGCCCAGCTCGTTGTCCTCGTAGTAGATATTGTATTTGATGGTGACGTTCTGCAGCTCCTTGAATGAGCGGCTGGTCACCTTCACAGAATAGGCGATTGCCTTGGATTGCACGGAGGTATTTTTATCCGCCCGGGATTTTTCCTCTTCCAGTTTTTTCCGTGTCGGGGCAATAACGACGTCATCGATGGCCTGGCAGCAGGCGCTCGAAACCACAAGTGCGGCCAATGCGAGTGCAAGATGGTTTTTCATCCGGATCGACCTAGCGGACCATGCGGCCTTTGTCGAGGCAAACGCCGGATTTCAGCATTGCGGACACGCGCTGCGGGGTCTTGAATCTCACCTGCCATGATTATCGTCCTCCGTCCGCATTCCGCAAAATCCGCCATTGATGAGGTGATCGCAGAGGTCTCCAAGCTCGGCTACGAGCCGTCCCCAATCCACGGGGCCACCCAGACGGTCATCGCCGCGATCGGAGACGAGCGCACGCACCTGAACCTGGAGTCCCTGACCGCGCTCCCGCAGGTGGAGAGCGTGCTGCGCGTCCAGAAACGCTTCAAGCTCGCCAGCAGGGAGTCGCACCCAGCCGACACCGTGGTCGATGTCGATGGCGTCAAGATCGGCGGCGGACACTTTGCTCTCATGGCCGGCCCCTGCTCGGTTGAGTCCGAGGAGCAACTGCTCACGACCGCTCGCTCGGTCAAGGAGGCGGGCGCAACGATCCTCCGCGGCGGCGCCTACAAACCCCGGACGTCGCCGTATGAATTCCAAGGGTTGGGAAAAGATGGCCTACGCCTCCTCGAACTGGCCCGCAGCGAAACCGGCCTGAAAATCATCACCGAGGTCCTCAGCGAACGCGACGTCGAGCATGTCGCGGCCTCGGCGGATATCCTGCAAATCGGTGCGCGCAACGCACAGAACTACCAACTCCTGATCGAGTGCGCCCGGTCCGGAAAACCCGTTTTGTTGAAGCGCGGGATGAGCGAGCGCATCGAGGAGTGGCTGCTGTCGGCGGAATACATTCTGGCCCACGGCAACCCGAACGTCCTTCTCTGCGAGCGCGGGATCCGGACGTTCGAGACCTACACGCGCAACACGCTGGATCTCGCCGCAGTGGCGATCGCAAAAAAGGAATCCCACCTCCCGGTCATCGTGGACCCCAGCCAGGGCTGCGGGCGGGCGGACCTCGTCATTGCGATGTGCTGCGGCGCCGTGGCGCTCAAGGCGGACGGACTCCTGGTTGAGGTCCACCCGAATCCGGCCGAGGCGCTCAGCGACGGGCAGCAGCAGGTGGATTTCGCAGGCTTCCGCGACCTCACCGAGCAGATCAAACCCTTTCTGGTGGCAGCCGGCCGTCCGGGCTGACGGGTTCTTCTTCCGGGAAAATTTCGCGCAGTTCGTCGGCCGCCGAGCTGCGCTCGATGTAAATCCACCCGTCCTCGGTGCGGAGCAGATCGATCCATCCAAGCGCCTGAAGTGCCGCCAGCTCCCGGCGCAAAGCGCGCTGATCCGGAAAGTAAGCCCCCAGCGACGTGGCCGGGCAGCGCTTTTCCGCCCGGATGTGTCCGAGCAGCTCCAGCGCCCCGGCTTGCTCCCGGTCGCTGAGGCGGATGGTCCCAGCCAATTGATGCCCGACTCCAAAAGTCAGCCGGGCCGGAAGCAGAAGGATGTCCGCCAGGAGGTGCCATCCGATGAGCGGCCGGTCGGAAACCGGCTGATAGCGGGTCCGCCGCTCATCCACCGCTGCCCACACCAATCCCGCCAAGGCCAGAAGCAGGAAAGCGGTCTGGAGCCAGGAGGGGATGGACATCAGCCGCTCCCCGGCAACCACCTCTTGGCCATGAATCACCGTGAGGAACCCCATCGAAACCCCCACCACCAGCGCGTAGGCCACGGTCCATGCAATCCACGCCCCGAAAAGGCTGCAGGCCGCCAAAATCCAGGCGTGGCGGTTGTGTGAAGCCATCCGCTGCCGGATCCCTCGCTTCATGGCGATCGGTATCCGACGGGATCCATCTCCACCGCCTGAAATCCCAGTTTCACCAACCCATCGCGGATCTGCTGCTCGCAAGCCGCCAGCCCGGGCATCTCGTCGGGAGCGATCTGCACCCTCGCTGTCGGGCCCCCGGGATGCTCCAGATAGCGCACCCGGAAAACCCGGAAGCCCAGCGCACGAACCAGCTCCTCCCCCTGCTCCACGAGAAAGAGCGCCTCCCCCGTAACCCGCGTGCCGTGCGGAATCCGCGACGAAAGGCACGGCTGCGCCGGGGCATCATACGTCGGCAACCCCAGCTGACGCGAAACCGCCCGCACGTCGGCCTTGGTCAGGCCCGTCGCT
>JBGSJQ010000147.1:0-18496 GCA_041741775.1 Terrimicrobiaceae bacterium
GCGCTGGCCATTCCGTTTTTCATCATCCGCCGCATCCTGGCCTGGAAGGCTGATTCGATCTGATCCCATGACATCCGTCCAACCCATTTCCTTCGCGCAGGCTTTCGAGCTGATCAATACGCACCTCTACACGGTGGAGGAACGCATCCGGGCCCAGGCAAAAGCGTTTGATCCTGCGGTCGAAGGGTATGTTTCGTATGTCTGCGGAGTCGGAGGAAAGCGGCTCCGCCCGGCCCTCGCCCTGCTTTCCGGCGGAGCGACCGGGAAAATTTCCACGAGCCATGTGGATTTGGCTGTGATCCTGGAGCTGGTCCACATCGCGACGCTCGTGCACGACGACATCATGGACGGAGCGGAGCTGCGCCGCGACCAGCCCTCGGCGAATGCGAAGTGGGGGAATGCGATCACCGTCCTGCTGGGGGACGCACTTTTTGCGCATGCGCTGCGGCTTTCGACCGGATTCAGCAACAGCGACATCTGCCGGCGGATTGCTGACGCGGCCGCCGAGGTCTGTTCGGGTGAGATCATCCAAACCCAGCGGCGGTTCGATCTGAAGCTTTCGACTGCGGACTACTACAAGATCATCGAGATGAAGACGGCGGCGTTATTTTCGGCGGCGTGCGAGCTGGGGGCGTTCATCAGCGAGGCGAGTCCTCCGGTGATCAGCGGACTCAAGTCGTTCGGGACCAAGCTCGGCGTGGCGTATCAGATTTACGATGATATCCTGGACCTGGCGGGCAGTGAGGAGGAGACGGGAAAAACCCTTGGGTCCGACCTTCGCAAGGGGAAGTTTACGCTTCCCGTTCTGCTGTTGCTGCAATCCGGAAAAGATGTCGGGACGATCCGCGAGCTGTTGCTCAAGGAGGAGAACGTTGACAGCGAGCTTCTGGCCGGGATGCTCGGAAGCGCCGGGGCGATTTCCGCCGCGAAGGGCGTGGCCTTCCGCTTGGTTGAGGAGGCTTTGGCGGAATTGGGGGCAGTGCAGGACAATAAATACGCTCGCGGCTTGAGAGCGATCGCCGATCACCTGCGCACCCTGCTGGACCGGCTTTAAGCACCGCTTGCGAATTGTTATTTTAAACGCCTTCTGACCTGTGCAGACCACGCGTATCCTTGAAATGCCCGCCTCGGAGCGGCCGAGAGAAAAAGCAGACCGGCACGGAATTGAGGCGCTGAGCGATGCTGAGCTTCTGGCGATTTTTATCAGGACCGGCCAGCCTGGGAGGAATGCAATGACGATTGCAAGTGAGCTTCTGGAGCGCAGTGGAGGGCTGGTTGGCCTGTCGCGCGACACGGCGAAAGCGATCCGGACCCGGGTTTCCGGAATCGGCAAGGCAAAGTCGATTGAGCTGGCGGCGGCATTCGAAATTGGTAAGAGGCTCGCGCGCAGTAGGGAGGACCGTCCTTTGCTGGACAGCCCGGAAAAGATTTATGACGTATTTGCACAGGAATTTTTGACCCTGCGGCGGGAGTCCCTGCGGGTCGTGCTTCTCGACACAAAGCTGCGCCTCATGCTCATCGAGGAGGTCTCCTCCGGCTCGATCAATGAGTGCGTCGCCCACCCAAGGGAGATCTTCCGCCCAGCGATCATCCACAGCGCCTATGCCGTGGTTGTCATTCACAACCATCCGAGCGGCGATCCTCAGCCCAGCGGAGCCGACCGAAGGCTCACCTCCTCGCTGCGTGAGGCCGCCTCGCTTTTGCAGATCAACCTGATCGACCACATGATTATGGGCTCGTCCGATGGGGGACGTCTGCCATATTTCAGTTTTCGCGACGCTGGACTCCTATGAAAATCCATCCCACTGCCATCATTGCTCCCGGAGCCCAGCTTGCCGACAGCGTGGAGGTCGGGCCGCATGTTGTCATCAGTGACCGCGCGGTCATTGGGGAGGGGTGCGTGATCCAGGCGAATGTGGTGCTTGAGGGGCGCGTGGCCATGGGTTCGGGCAACGTGATTGGTTACGGCGCGGTCATCGGGGCTGCCCCGCAGGATTTTGCCCACCATGCGGATATTTTGAGCGAGGTGAGGATCGGGGACAACAATCGGATCCGCGAGTATGTGACGATCCACCGAGGCACCAAAGAGGGAACGGCCACTACGGTGGGAAGCGGATGCTTCCTGATGGTCGGCACCCATCTCGCGCACAATGTCTCCCTCGCTGACAACGTGATCATAACGAACAACTGCCTGCTGGCGGGTTACGTCCAGGTCGGCGAGGCAGCGGTTCTCGGCGGCGGCAGCGTTTTTCACCAGTTTATCCGGGTCGGACGCCGCGCCATGATCGCCGGCAGCTCGTCTTTCAACAAGGACATCCCGCCCTTCGTCACGGCCAACTTTCGCAACCTTCTCGTCGGCATCAATGTTGTGGGGCTTCGACGGGGTGGCTTCAGCGCCGCAACCCGGCTCGAAATCAAGCGGGCCTTCAAGCTTGTCTATCGCAGCGGCCTGCGCGTCCGTGAGGCGTTGGAGGAGGCGGCCAAATCGGAATGGAGCCCGGAGGCGCACGAATTCTTTGATTTCATCCGGGCTTCCAAGCGCGGGACCTGCACATCCAACCGCCTCGCCGAAGCGGACGATCAGGGGGAGGGGGACTGATCCCTCAAAGCTTGGTCTCGCCCACGGCAAGGATGGAGGCAAACGTTGCGGCGTCCGGTGCAGAGAGAAGCTTGTCGAGGAGTTTTTTGTCCCGGCAGAGGCGGGCGATGGCGCCCACCACGCGGAGGTATTCCGAATCGAAGGCGGAGGGGATCCCGGCGACGAACACCAGGCGGACTTTTTCCGGCACTTCGGGAGACGTCAGGCCTGACGGCGAGCGTCCGGCCGCCATGACAAGCGAGCTCACGGCATTCGTGCGCCCGTGAGCGATGCAGATCCCGCAATCATTGCACGTGAGAGCGGGGGCATTGCGCTGCGTGACGGCTTGAACAAGGGCCGGCCAGTCTTGAACGCGGGGATCGCCGTTGAGTTTGGAAAGGACTTCCTGAACGCCATCCGCCTGGGTCTTTGCAGCCAGCGAGAGGTTGATGAGCGGGGGAAGGAGGATTTCGGAGAGAGGCGTCATATGTTGCTTCCTGACCACTTGAGTTTTTGGCGGAGGACCTCGCTGAACGAGCGTTCGGGGAGCATGGCGAGGGGGAGGGCCCGGTCGCTTTTCCGGATTGTCAGGGTGTCTCCCGGGGCCATCCCGCACGAATCCTGACCGTCAACGGTCACGAAGACGCAGTGGGCATTTTCGGAGACCGAGAGTTGGATGTCGGAGGCATCGCTGACGACGACCGAGCGGTTGGTGAGGACGTGGGGGCAGATCGGGGTCACGACGAAACCGCCGGAGTCCGGCATCAGGATCGGCCCGCCGGCCGAGAGCGAATAGGCCGTCGATCCGGTGGGGGTTGCCACGACGAGGCCGTCGGCATTGTATTCCGTGAGAGGCACCCCTCCCAGGCTGATGCGGATCTTGACGAGCTCCGAGCGTTCGCCGCGGCTGGTCACGGCATCGTTGAGCCCGTGGAAGACGTGCTCCCTCCCGTCGGCGGTGGACAGGCGGGCTTCCAGCAACGGACGGAGGCTCAGGATGTAATCGCGTTTCCGTATGCTTTCCACAGCGCGGCAGATCTCCCCTGGCCCGAGGCAGGTGAGGAATCCCAGCGAGCCGATGTTGATTCCGAAAATCGGTGGAAGCTTCTTCGATAGCTTGTGAACGACACGCAGGATGGTTCCGTCTCCGCCCATCACCACCAACAGGTCGCACCGGGAGGCAAGTTCCTCGACGTCGAGGTTGGAGGTGAGCCCGGCCAGGGGGGCGGTGGATTTCTCCAGCAAAAACGGCATTTCCCAGCGGGTGAGCTCATCGACCATGGCCTGGACGACCGCCGCCGCTGCAGGTTTTTCCGAGTGGGCGAGGAGTCCGATCATGGCTGTGGAACCCATCGGGTGTCAGGGAATTTGTGCTGCATTTTGTTGGAGCGGGAGGTCACGGTTGAATGTGGGCGAGGAATTCGACATTTCCGTCCCGTCCGGTGATGGGGGAGGGGATCAGTCCCCGCCATTGGTGTCCGGCGGACTCGATAAAAGAGCGGATTTTTTCCACGGCCCGGAGGCGGGCGGCCTCGTCGCGGACGATTCCTCCGCGCCCGACCTCCTCGCGTCCCAGCTCGAATTGCGGCTTGATGAGAACAACCATGTCTGACTTCGGGGGGAGTAAGGCAAAGATCGGCGGAAAAATCAATGTCAACGAGATGAAGCTGACGTCCGCAACGACGAGCGAGGGAACAGGGTCGAGGTCTTCGGCCTTTAGGTGGCGTGCGTTCAGGCCCTCCCGCACCCGCACGCGGGGGTCCTGGCGGATCTTCCAATCAAGCTGTCCATGGCCGACATCGATGGCGTGGACGAGGGTGGCTCCGCGCTGGAGAAGACAGTCGGTGAAGCCTCCGGTTGACGCCCCGATGTCCGCGCAGATCCTCCCCGACGGATCGACGTCAAACGCATCGAGAGCTGCCTCAATTTTGTGGCCGCCACGTCCGACAAATTTCTCGCGGGCGGTCAGCTCGATCACCTGGTCGGCAGCGATCTTGTGCCCGGCTTTATCCGCCTTCTGTCCATCCACCAGAACCAGGCCGGCCATGATCGCCCGTTGGGCTTTTTCACGCGTATCGCAGAGCCCCCGCTCAACGAGGGTCAGATCCAGGCGGGACTTGCCAGAGCTCATCATTTGCTGTCAGTCTGTCTGCCTACAGTCGGTTCGTAACGATATATTTGTATGGAGGAAGACAATTTAAAAATCCGCATCAAGGAGATGCTCGTTTCGAGCCTGATGCTCAAGGTTTCTCCTGAGGAAATCCTGAACGAGACACAGCTTTTCAGTCCCGAGGGGCTTGCGCTGGACTCGATCGATGCCCTTGAGCTTGCTGTGGCATTGGAAAAAACCTTCGGAGTGGCAACGCCGAATGCAGAGGTCGCCCGAAAGGCGTTCGTCTCGGTCGACTCGATTGCGGAACACATCCTCCAGGCAAAACCCAAAGACGGCTGATCTTTTGAGATCCGGCGCGAAACCTGCTTGCTCAAAAATCCCTAACACCTGATATGAACATCTCGGACACGAAAACTGCCCCAATCGACCATTTTATCCAAAACCAGCTCAAATTTGTGCTGGCCCGCGACCCTGAGACAGCCACCACACGCGACTGGTGGATTGCCACCTCGAAGGCCGTTCAGAGCATTATTATCGAGCGGATGATCGCCACCCAGGCCGTGCACCACCACCAGAATGTGCGCCGGGTTTATTACCTTTCCCTTGAGTTCCTGATGGGGCGCCTCTTCGTCAACAGCATGTATAGCGCAGGGATCCTGAAGGAGGTCCAGGAAGCCCTCGACAAGCTGGGGCTCGACATGGATTCCCTGCGGGATGAGGAATACGACATGGGCCTCGGGAACGGAGGCCTCGGCCGCCTGGCCGCCTGCTTTCTGGACTCTTTGGCCACGCTGGACCTTCCGGCGGTCGGCTACGGGATCCACTACCAATACGGGCTTTTCAAACAGGAGTTCCGCAACGGCTACCAGGTCGAACTGCCCGATGCCTGGATGCAGTATGGCACCCCGTGGGAAATCGTGCGGCCGGAATACACCACGCCCGTCCACCTCTACGGTCGCGTGGACAACGTCTTTGACGATCTCGGCAACTCCGTGCCGCACTGGACCGGATGGAAGACGATCCTCGGGGTTCCCTACGACATTCCGATCCCCGGCTACGGCACGAATACAGTGAATTTTTTACGTTTGTGGGAGTCGCGGGCCTCGGAGGAGTTCAACCTGGACGCCTTCAACAGCGGCGGCTACGAGCAGGCGGTCCACGAGAAAAACCAAAGCGAGACCGTCTCGAAGGTGCTCTATCCGAACGACAAGACCGAAAGCGGCAAGGAGCTGCGCCTCGTGCAGCAATACTTCCTTGTGGCCTGTTCGCTTGAGGACATCATCCGCCGCTTCCATAAAAGCAACAAGGACTGGGAGCAGTTTCCCGAGAAGGTTGCCATCCAGCTCAACGACACGCATCCGGCGATCGCGATCGTCGAGCTCATGCGTCTGCTGCACGACGAGAGCAAGCTGTCGTGGGAAAAGGCGTGGAGCATCGTGACGCGAACGTTTGCCTACACGAACCACACCCTTCTCCCTGAGGCCCTGGAAAAATGGAGTGTCGGGTTGTTCCAGAAAGTGCTGCCGCGGCACCTTGGGATCATTTTTGAAATCAACAAGCGGTTTCTCGAGACCGTCGAGGCCAAGTGGCCGGGCGATGTGGAGATGAAGCGGCACCTTTCGCTGATCGAGGAGGGCGGCGTGCAGATGGTGCGCATGGCTCACCTCTCGGTTATCGGAAGCCATTCGGTGAACGGCGTCGCCGCCCTTCACACTCAGCTCCTCAAGAGCAACCTTTTCCCGGAGTTTGACGCGCTCTATCCCGGGAAGTTCAACAACAAGACGAATGGGATCACTCCCCGCCGCTGGTTGCTCGCCTGCAACCCCCGGCTCAGCGACCTCATCACTTCGAAGATCGGGCACGGATGGGAGCGTGATCTGGACAAGCTGCGTGGGTTGGAGGCGTATGCCGACGATCCGCAATTCCAGTCCGACTTCATGGCGGTCAAGCATGCCAACAAGGAGGACCTCGCCAAGCTGATCCTGAATGACTGTGGCGTGGAGGTTGATCCCTCAGCCCTCTTCGACGTCCAGATCAAGCGCCTGCACGAATACAAGAGGCAGCATCTCAATCTGCTTCACATCCTCGCGCTCTACCGCCGGATTCTCCAGAATCCCGATGCGCCGGTGACACCGCGCGTGTTCATCTTCGCCGCCAAGGCCGCTCCCGGCTACGACATGGCCAAGCTGATCATCAAGGCGATCAACGCCGTGGGCTCAAAAATCAACACCGACCCCCGCATCGACGGAAAGCTCAAAGTCGTCTTCCTGCCGAACTACCGGGTTTCCCTTGCCCAGCGGATCGTGCCGGCTGCCGATCTCTCGGAGCAGATCTCCACAGCGGGCAAGGAGGCCTCTGGCACAGGCAACATGAAGCTCTCGCTCAATGGTGCCCTCACGGTCGGCACCCTCGACGGCGCCAACGTTGAAATCGGCGAGGAGGTCGGCGATGAAAACATCTTCATCTTTGGAAACACGGTCGAGCAGGTCCACGAAATCTTCTCGGCGGGTTACAATCCGTCCAGCTACTACGAAGCCAATGAGGAACTGCGCGCCATCGTGGACTGGGTGGGGTCGAATTACTTCACCCCGGACGAGGCTCCCGGCATCCTCAGCCCGCTCCGGGACAACCTGATCCACCACGATCCGTTCCTCTGCCTCGCGGATTTCGAATCCTATAGCGAGGCCCAGAAAAAAGTCTCGGCCGCCTTCCTCGACAAATCACGCTGGGCGAAAATGGCCATCCTCAACACCGCCCGCGTC
Organism: Terrimicrobiaceae bacterium; assembly: GCA_041741775.1. Taxonomy (GTDB): domain Bacteria; phylum Verrucomicrobiota; class Verrucomicrobiia; order Chthoniobacterales; family Terrimicrobiaceae; genus QYQL01. The sequence continues at coordinate 7,454 of JBGSJQ010000147.1, forward strand.
GGCAAGTTTTCCAGCGACCGCACGATCTCGGAATACGCCCGCGACATCTGGAAGCTGAATCCTGTCGAGGTGAAGTAATTCGAACCCTTTGAGACAGCCAGACCCTCTGGCTGGATCTATTGACGCAGGGCTGCGTTTTTGGATCGGAGGAAGTGGGCGAATTCTTAAATTGCGCCCCTTCCCGCGAGGCGATTCTTTGGTTCCTGTTGCCCAGCCGCCGGCGCTATGCAAGCACCAATCTTCTCGCATTGCATTTCAGCATGAATTGAGCAGTGTTGGGCTCTATGATCCCTGCGCAATTACCACCTGATGAGGAGGCTCGCCACCGCTCATTAAAGTCGCTCAATCTTTTGGAAACTGCCATCGAAGAACGCTTCGAGCGAGTCACGCGCTTGGCGTCTCGAATGCTGGACATGCCGATTTCCGCGATTACGTTTATTGATGGTCGTCGCCAGTGGTTCAAATCCACGCAGGGACTAAACATAAGCGAGACGCCACGGGAAGTCTCGTTCTGTGCGCACGCCGTGCTGGGCGGCGACATGTTTCAGGTGGAAGACGCCACTCAGGATGAACGCTTTTGCGACAATCCCCTCGTCACCGGAGATCCAGGCATTCGTTTTTACGCGGGTTATCCGCTCAAAGCTCCCGACGGACTTACCATCGGAACCCTCTGTGTCATTGACCGGAAACCCCGCCAGCTTACGCCAGCGCAGAAGGAAGACCTCATGGACCTAGCGGCGATGGTCGAGATCGAAATCAAGTCGAACCAGATCGCGGCGGCGCAGATTCGGATGAATGCTGAATTGGCTGAGGCCAAGAAGGCGGTTTTGGTCGACCCGCTCACCCGACTTTGGAACCGCGCCGGAGGCGACGAATTCCTCTCCCGCCAACACGCGCTCGCGGGGGTCAACGGTGAAAGATTTTGCATTGGGATGATCGACATCGACCATTTCAAAAAAATCAACGATACCTACGGCCATGCTGCTGGGGATGACGTCTTGCGGGAAGTCGCAAAGCGAATTTTGCGGAGCATCCGATCCGACGACTTTGCCTGTCGAATGGGCGGCGAAGAGTTTTTGATGCTGATCAGCGATCCGCAAGCGTCGGAGGCAATCACGATTGCCCAGCGGGTGCGCGAGACCATCCGCTCGACCCCGATTCCCATCGGCGATCAAGCCATTGAGATCACCGTCAGCATGGGGCTGGCTTACTTTGACCCCGCTAAGAAAGTCACCTGCGACGAGGTCATCAAACTCGCCGATTTGGGGCTTTATCGCGCCAAAGAAACCGGCCGGGACCGAATCATCTCTCATTTTGAGCACACGGCTTAAGCATAAACAAATGAGATGACTGCCGCCGGTCAAAATCCTCTTTCCCTGGTCCGGCATGGGCAACGTTTGCCGTTCTTATTGGGGCCGCCGTGTTCACAAGTTGGGTGTATCAGCACTTCCTTGAGCCGACCTTTACGATGTTTTCGGGATGAATTGCTTGATTCGCGATTCCGTTTCTAGTTTTCTTTTGCCCCTCCCTTCCCGGAAGGCAGCGACTGGAAGGTAGCAGATAGACCGGCCGGCATAGCTCAGTGGTAGAGCAACGGTTTTGTAAACCGTCGGTCCTCGGTTCGAATCCGAGTGCCGGCTCTGTCTGTCAAAGAATCCAGCGATGGAGGGACGACCTCCGTGTCGTCCGTTTTTTGAGAGGGAATCGTCGGACCCGACGGAGCAGGTCCCTCCAGGCAGGGGACGCGCCAACCCTTGGAGGGACGACCTCCGTGTCGTCCGTAAACTGTTTTCATCAGTCGACATCCGCCTGGGAGGAGGCCTTTGAGGTGGCCTGAGGAGAAGTACCGAGAACGCTTTGGATGAGCGCGTGTGTTTGGGGATTGTCGAGGAGGGTTTTCATGGCCGGGGATTTCATCAGGGTCTGGTAATCTCCGTTTTGAATAGCCTGCATAACCTGGGGATCATTCATCACCGCCTTGAGGTCTTTGTTCCCGGAGAAGGCGGCCACCGCATTCATTCCCTCTTTCGTGGACACAAGATTTTGAACTTTGGAGGACAGCGTGGATTTCAGCGAAGCGATGTCGGCAGAAACCGGGGGTGCCGGCTGGATGGAAAGCACGCTGGCGGTGGGGATCTGCATCTCGCCAAGGAGCGGCGATGTCACGTGGTAACTTCCGCCGGTGAGCTCGGTGACCTGTCCTCGGATGACGCTCTTGTCTTTGAGCGTGATGATTTGCGTGTCTGCGTCGGCGGCACAAAGAAAAGGAGGGATCGCCATCAGCGCAACTGCAAACAGGAGGGATTTCATGGTGCCTTCAGTCTGGCCAGAAGTTCGCCTCAATGCAAACCCAGCATGGCCACAAGGTTCAGGCCGAAGGCGAAGAGCATGGCACCGAGGAAAATGCAAACGCGCAGGCTGTTGGGCGGACTACACTAGCAAGTTCGCGTTTTCCTGCGGTGCGGCTTTCTGGTTTTTTGTCGGAAGCGGCACCTTCTGGAAGATGCGGTGAAAAGGCTGGTTAATCGCCGCAATGTGTGCGGTGATTATTGCCATTGCGGCGAATAGTTGCCATATTCACCGCATCAGACGCGACGATTATGAGCTACATTCATGAAAATCCAGATTGGCCAAACCTCAAATGGAACGAGGCCAAACTCTCTCCGTTGCTGGCCGACGTCCGTCACAGACAGGGACGTTTGCTGGGGAAAATGGAAGGGCTCGGTTTCCTGCTTCGTGCCGAGGCCAATCTGACGACCCTCACCGCCGATGTGCTCAAGTCGAGCGCGATTGAGGGTAAGCAGCTCGATGCCGAGCAGGTGCGTTCCTCGATTGCGCGGCGTCTTGGCTTGGATGTGGGCGGTGCCGCGCCTTCGAGTCGGGATGTCGATGGCGTGGTGGAGATGATGCTCGATGCCACACAGAAATATGCCGAACCGCTGACCGCCGAACGCTTGTTTGGCTGGCACGCATCCCTTTTCCCCACCGGACGCAGCGGCATGCAGCGGATGACCGTCGGCGCATGGCGGCCCATTGAGGCAGGACCGATGCAGGTGGTGTCTGGCGCGATGGGCCGGGAACAGGTTCATTTTGAGGCACCGTCGGCGGAACTACTGGAACAGGAAATGGCAACTTTCCTCGAATGGTTTGGAGGGGACTGCGAAGTCGATCCCGTTCTGAGAGCCGGGATCGCTCAATTCAGGTTTGTGACCATCCATCCCTTTGAGGATGGCAACGGTCGCATCGGCCGAGCGATTGCAGACATGGCGCTTGCACGGGCGGATGGGACCTCCGAACGCTTCTACAGCATGTCGGCACAGATCGAGACGGAGAGGAAGCAGTATTACGACATCCTTGAGCAGAGCCAGAAAGGCGGCACGGATATTACATTGTGGCTGGAGTGGTTTTTGGTCTGTCTTCGCCGGGCCGTGGACGGAGCGGAGAGCAACCTCGCGGGCATATTGCGGAAGGCGCGGCTCTGGGAGCAGATCAATCTGGAGCCGGTGAACGAGCGACAACGCGCGGTGATCAATCGCCTGTTGGACGGATTTGAAGGCAAGCTGTCCTCGTCCAAATATGCCAAGCTGGCCAAGTGCTCAAACGATACGGCCTTGCGGGACATCAAAATCCTGCTGGACCGTGGTATTTTCACCCAGGAAGCGGGAGGCGGAAGAAGCACGAGTTACCGACTGAGCGAACAGCCGCAGGCCACTCTCGTGGAGCGTTTGCCTCAGCGAACGAGAATCCCGTAGCTCGGGATGGCCGGTCAGGTATTCTCGTTCCCTAGATTTGGAAGGGGCAGGCAGGGCCTGGTCTGCTTAACCCGGTCTGAGCTCAGATTGCGGGTAGCTTGGCACATCCTTCTCGTTGAATTTCAGGTACCCTGCTTTCTGCATGCCCTCGATCACAGACAGGACTTCCTGACTCGCGACCGGCCTTTTGATCAAGTCGGCCACTTTTGCCAGCAAAGTCTTCCTTTTTGCTGGTCGAGCCTTTGGATGCTGGGTGAAATTCCGCACGACGAGCTCCATCTGTTTTTCCATTGTATCCTCCTTCTTCGCCGCCGGCATTGTTTGAGCTTTCGTGGCCTTCTTCACCGCCGCCTTGGCTGCAGGCTTTTCTGCCACCGGCTTACTCGTTGTGATGGCTTTTCCCGGTGAGAAAAACGGCAGGTCGGGGCAGCTTTCATGGCGGCAGACATCGATGTGCCGCTCGCGCAAGTGCTGGATCAGCGGGTCATAGCCAGTATCCTTGGCGATGATGTGAAAATGGGCCGTCGGATCCGCCAGCGCGGCGCGGCCCAGATAATAGGCCAGGGCGAAATCCAGCGCGTTCTTACCCGCGGCCTTCAGTTTTACCAGTTGGACGGATGAAGAGTGCGCCATCAACTTCTCCACCAGACCGGCATCCAGCTTCGTTTGTTTGGCGCCAACCATCAGCGTAAAGCTCACCGCCCTGGCCCCAATCAAGCTCAGGTCCACGTGATGCACATTTTCGAAATCCACAAGGATATGGTGCATAGGAGGGGCGAGGGGGGGAGTTGCTTTTTCCATGGTTTGTGGAGTATTGATGTGCAGACTGGTCGCTCTCCTCAATCCTTTACATCGCGGCAGCGCACATCGAGCTGGCGGGCGATCAGGTCGATCTGGGCGTCATCGAGGACTCGGACTTTTTTCCCCCGGATGTTGCTCGGGAGGTTTTTTGCGTTCTGAACGGACACGGGGCCGAGCGCACGCGTTTCCACCCACCAACCCGGCAGGGCAAGGATGGGTTTTGCAGCGACTGGGATTCCTGTCATTTGCTTCACCCACTTCGTGAGCCACTCGGCTTCGTTCTGTGCCTGCTTCAAGCCGTAGGTGTCTTCCGCCCACGGCCAAATGAGTTGGCGTCCATCGTAGAAAACCTTGTGATCGTCGAACCCCTCGCGGGCACGGCCCTTGCGGCGGGTCTTCGTCTCAACTGCAAACAGCCCGGTTGGCCCAACAACGACATGATCAAGGTTGAAACTGCCCTCGACCTTCTCGACCGGCAAGTCATGAAAAACATGGTAGCCCTCGCGCGTTAGCGGCTCCAATTCCTCAGCGACGGCCCGCTCGCCGAGATATCCCAGGAGGTAATTGCGCCGCAATTTGAAGTGCCGCAAAGTCCAGTAGCAGATGCCGGCCATGCCGAGGATAAGAACAAGGAGCGCCACAATTGCAGAAGCGAAGGAAACGAACGTTCCAAACTTGCCCACTGCGAGCAGAACCATCCACACCAAAAAAAATGGGAGGCACGAAACCAGCAACATCTGCACCGGCATCTCTTCATCCATCTTCGCGATTTTTCTGCGCAGGGATTCGCCAGGTCCTCGCCGAAGCACGAATTCAAGGGGAGGGCGCTCTCCGCGGCGCTTGATGCCCCAGAGAAGAAGCAGGGCTCCGAGAACGAATGGCACAAGGACATAGCCTACGAGAAAGAGAGCCGCTTTGAGAGTGATATCCATGGGATCAATTCTCCTCGAAGTAATCCGAGTCGATGCGTTTGAGGGAGATAGTCCGAGTGGTGGTCACGCCGATATTGTGTTCGATCATCAGTTCGGCGAGACGGGTTCCGTTGATCAAGATGACTTTCTGCGAAACCTTTCGCGCGGACTCACGGGCTGAAGGAATGAAGTCGCTCGTGGTGATGAAGACACCCTTGTTCGCGTGATTTTCCGATAGGGCACCGATGAAGTTCCGAATCTCGTTTGTGCCAACGCTGTTCTGCCAGCGCTTGGCCTGAATGTAGATCACGTCAAGTCCAAGTCTGTCTTCATTGATGATCCCATCAATTCCTCCGTCGCCACTTTTCTTTGTGACTTTTGCCGCCTCCTCCCGTGATCCGCCGTAGCCCATTGCAAAAAGGAGATCAACGACGAGTTGCTCGAACCGGAATGGATCCATCTTGGACATTTGCGCCAAAAGTTCAGAGGCAAGAGACTCGTTGAGTTGTGAAAATGCGGATTCGATCTGCTCATCCGGTGTGCGGCTTTCGGCGAACAAACCCGGCTGCGGAAGTGTTACCAATCCCTTATCCTGGTTGGGAGTCACAAATTTCAGGAAGCTTTCTGAGATTTCGGCGAGATATTTTCGCGTGATCTGCGGAGGCCCATCCGACAACGCCTTTTGTCCCGAGGCGTTGATTTGGTAGTGCCCCTTTATCGGGCGGTCGAGCAGTCCGGCTTTGAAGAGATCATAGCAGGCCCAATTGACACGGTTGTGCCATTTGCGTTGCGTATTACTGGGCAGCATTTCTGCCATGTCTTCGGCTGTCAGATCAAATTTTGGAGCCAGCAAGTCAAAGACTTCGCTGATCTTTGTCAAGGTGCCACGCTCGGCCAAGAGCTGCAGTGAAGGGCGGCGGATGTCGTCAAGGTTTGGAATGGGCATACGGTTATTTTGTGGGAGATAAATCCTCCGCGATGGTGGCAAATTGCTCCAATGCTGCCTCCAGATCAGCTGCGATGTCGGCGGCGATGATTTCTGGGGCGGGCAGATTTGCGGATTCCTCCAGCGCTTCGTCTTTGAGCCAAAAGATGTCGAGGTTCGCCTTGTCGCGTTTGGTCAGTTCGTCGTAGGTGAAGGATTTGAACCGCTCGCTCTCCTTGCGGTCGTGACGGTTCTTTGGGTTGTAGCACGAGACGAAGTCGTCGAGGTCGATCCGCTTGAGCGTGTTTTCCTTGAGCGTGAAATGGAGGTTCGTGCGCAGGTCGTAGATCCAGAGATTCTGCGTCCACGGCTTTTCCTGGGCGGGCTTGCGGTCGAAGAACAGGACATTCGCCTTCACGCCTTGCGCGTAGAAGATGCCGGTAGGCAGGCGTAGGAGGGTGTGCACGTCGGCCTGCTTGAGCAGTTCGCGGCGGATGGTTTCGCCCGCGCCGCCTTCAAAGAGGACATTGTCCGGCAAAACCACTGCCGCTCGCCCGTGCTGCTTGAGGATCGTGAAAATATGCTGGAGGAAATTGAGCTGCTTGTTGCTCGTGCTGGCCCAGAAATCGTCACGGTTGATGATGAGGCTCTCCTTCGACGACTCGCCCGCCTCGTTGACGATGGTCACGCTGCTCTTCTTGCCGAACGGCGGATTGGCAAGGACAATTTCGTATTCGCCGTGTTTGCCGGCCAGCGCATCCTTGGTAACGACCGGCAAATCTTCTTCCGACTCGCTCCCGATGCCGTGCAGCAGCAGATTCATCGCACAGAGCCGCGTGACGCTGTCCACCAATTCGATGCCAAAGAACGTGCCGCTTTTGAGCTTCTTCTTCTGTGCCCGGTCGAGCGCGTGATGCTTGGCCAGGTAATCATGCGCCGCGAGCAGGAATCCGCCCGTGCCGCACGCCGGATCGCAAATCGCCTGCCCCGGTTGCGGTGCGATGACATCCACCATCGCGGCGATGAGTGGGCGCGGCGTGAAGTATTGTCCCGCGCCGCCTTTCACATCCTCGGCGTTCTTTTGTAGCAGGCCCTCGTAGGCATCGCCCTTCACGTCGGCGGAGAGCGAAGACCACTGCTCCTTGTCGATCAGGTCCACGATGAGCCGGCGCAGCTTGGCCGGGTCTTGGATTTTGTTCTGCGCCTTGCGGAAAATGACGCCGAGCATCCCCGACCGCTTGCCGAGTTCCTCCAGCGTATGGCGGTAATGCGTCTCCAAGTCGTCTCCATCGAGCTTCAGAAGAGCAGGCCAACTGAATCCCTTGGGGATAGGCGACGGTTTGTTGAACGGTGGACGTGACTGCTCATCCGCCATCTTGAGGAACAATAAAAAGGTCAGTTGCTCCACGTAATCGCCATACGACAAACCATCGTCCCGGAGGATCGAGCAATAATTCCAGAGCTTTTGGACAAGGGCGGTGGGATTGCTCATGGGACAGCAATTCCTGTTTTGGGATCAAGCACCACAACATCCACCCATTCCGTTCCTCTCAATGGCAGGAAGGCATTCCCATCCATGGAAAGTAGTTTGAGACCCGTGACGTGGGCCGTCGCCGCAATCCAGACATCATTGTGATCGTGCTGAATTGCCATGCCCTTCGAGCGGGCGAATGAATACAATTCTGCCCAGCGATGATGAACGCGCACATCGCCAATTGGCACAATCAGGAGATCGTCAATGGTTCTCTTCAGGAGTTCTTTTCGCTTTTCTCCCCACGACTGGGCAAAGGCCCACAGCTCAGCAACGGTCACTTCACAAATTGTCGGACGGAAGGGCGAATCGCGGAGTTGGAACTGACCTTCAATCGCCGTCGAAACCGGGCTATTCTCCCGCGTTGCGTGCAATACGATATTCGTATCGAGCAAATACGCCTCGCTCATGCCCTCAGCTCAAAGCCTCCACCGCTGCTGCAAATTCTTCATCCGACTCTTCGGCAGGGATACTCCCGAGAATCCGTCGGAAGGGAGACTTCTCACTGGGTCGAAGGCGAATGAGAGAGGAAAAGTCACGTGATGCCATGGCTTCCGGGGCCTGCCGGAAAAACTCGTCCTGTTTGCCAGCGAAGGTTATGGCGTCGGCATCAATCCGTAAAAGTGAGCCGGAAGGCCGGAAAACTCCCTCGCCTTCAATGACGACATCCCTGTTGAAATATTCTTTGAGAGCTTCCACCGGCAGAGTTCCTTCCCAGAGCGCCGTGAGCGCAACCCCGGGCTTGATGTCCAACTTGAGGACGGCTTGGCTTGCACCCATCAAGTCGAGTCTTCCCGCCACGCGCACTCGGCGGCTCGCCGGTGTTGCCGCACTTAATTCCGATGCTGCGATCACGGCAGCAGAATCAATCCATCCCGATTCCTCCACCCGCGTGTCGGGCAGGCGGATGCTCTCGATTCCCATCTTGAGCATATGACGGTAACTGCTGATCCTTCTCAGGAGCCCCTGGTCAAACCGGTTGCTTTCCTTCCGTCGATTCCGGACGTCGCCAAGTGCCGACCCGAGCAGCTCAAACGCCGTCTCATCAGCTTGGGGACCATCCGCCCAAAGCAGCTTTTGCTGAAAGATTTCCCCCGCAACACTACCGAATGAAGGAAGCTCAAAATGGAGCAATGTCACCGAATCGGTGTTCGACGAATGGCCGAGATATCGAACGTCAGCCGCCGCTTTCAGGCATGCGGGAATCCGTCCGCGTGCCTTGCTGGAATGGAGAAACCCCATCCGGACGGCATCCTGCAGCGTTGCATGGAGGTGGTTGAAAACCGGCCCAATCAGTTCCGGACGCGGTTTCGCCCCCAGTCCTTCCGGACCTATCACTTCAAAGGTTCTTTCAAGCATTTTCACGTTGGGTTCTCCATTTCTGTGGGTGGTTGCTGTGTCAGACAGTCTGCCACGGCGCCACACCGGAGTAAATAGCGGTTCGCAGACTCCAGGCAAATGCACTCGGAGGAGCGGTTTACGCTTGGTTGTGGAGGCATCCTTCTCCTGCGGAGGGGTCTTTCCTCGAAAAGGAGTATACAAAAAGCGCTTTCGATCCATCTGGAGTGAATCTTCTTCGCATTTCTTATTCGCCATCACGGAGAGTGCCCTTCCAATCCATGGGCACCACTTGACGGCTCAATCCGGCCAATCGACCAACTCTTCGAGCATTTTCAGGCGCTGTACCGCCCTGGGCATCTGAAGCTTGATCCGGGCTTGTTTGAGTTGGCGCAAGTAGAGCGAAGCGGAGAAAATCCAGACATGCGAAAAGGCGTGCTCACCGACGACTGCCATTTTGATAAAATCCTGATACGGCTCCGCTGAGCTCTTGAAAAATGGCTTCAGTTGCGATGCGCTCTTCACCTTGGGAAGAGCAACCGGAGACCAAAATGCCAGTAGAGGCCGAAGCGGAAGATGGGCATTCTCAATTGGTCGGGTCATGGGTTTAAGAACTTTCCAGATATGTTTTGCCGTGTCCTTGTGGCCCAGATACCGGGCCAGATTAAATTTTGCGGCCCGCAGGAGAGACTCATCGCTGCTGCCAACCGAAACGCCCCCCATGGCGGAGGCGCACCAGTTCTTCACCTCCGTTTGGTAACTGGCAGTCTTGGTGATCACCCATGCATCGAGCCATGAGCCCTTGCCTCTGCATTTCAAAATCACATTGGAGCAGCCTTCTTCTGTCTTCCTCAGATAATGCTGAAGCAGACCAAGAACAAGATCCTCGCCGATCAAGGCCGTGATCCCAGAAATGGGAGATCCAACGTCCTCCGGCCATGTTTGCCTCTGGTCGTAGAAATTAAGCAGCGCCTTTCGTCGGATTGTCAGGTTCATGGAGAGTAAAAACGGGTGAATAGTCGTTCTCTGGGAACTTCATCCTTCAGACTTTCTGCTTTTTCATACTGTCATCATCTCGTCCCGCAGGCGCACAGCCTGTCCCGCCATTACTGTCATGCGACGGTGGATAGTTGAGGAGTTTCTGGACGAGGGCGGTGGGGGTACTCATTGCGATTGTATCTGAAAGCTAACGTTCACTGGTCGACATCATCGAAGACAGAGCGCGAGTCGTCATCGCCTGAATCAACTGATGACTGTCCGCGGAAGTCGTCGGAGTCGGGTTCTTGTGGCTGCTCTGAACGAAGTTCTTCAATGACTTCTTTTATGTCCGCTATTGCTGCTCGGATTTGGGCTTCCGCAACTGGATGCTCCGCTAGCTCTTCGCCAAACCCCTTCAAGGCGCTCACCAATTCGTCAAAGTGGTTTTCGGGGTCTTCGTCCCTGTTCCCATCGTAATTACTCCGCCAGTTCCAAATTGTGCTATTCAGATCAGGCAAGAGTTTGGTTCGAATATCTTCAAGAATTGAGGCGAATTCATCTGGCGTAAGCAGTTCGCGGACCCCTTCGCGAAGGAACCCTGCGTCTGGTGTTTCGACCGCCAATTCGCGAATCGCGACCGCGACCGCAGCCCGCTTGAATTCAGTGAGAAGACCAAATTCGTGAAGCCTAACCAGAACATCCACATCTGAGCAGGCGTAGAGGTAAGAGCCGACGCTCAATCCTGTCGGGGCCGGAGCAAAAGTGAACTGAGACGGAGCAAAAGTGGAATTCTCATTCGGAGGCCCA
>JBGSJQ010000148.1:0-12825 GCA_041741775.1 Terrimicrobiaceae bacterium
TAATAACGGGCCATCCCCACGCGGGTGGGGAACTCTCTCTTCAAAAGGAAAGCGCGGAAGCTCTCCCCGGGCCATCCCCACGCGGGTGGGGAAATCCTGGTCTGTCGGATCTGGCTGATCGGCGGGGTCGGGCCATCCCCACGCGGGTGGGGAAATCTCTGGATATCCCAACAGTTTACAACAGCGGAAAGCGATGAAAAGCGGCTTTTCTGAGGGGTGGATCAGAAAGGTTGAACGGAGGAATCAACCCAGTCCTCAGCGATGAGGTGGAGGCCGGAGAGGTCGGCATCACGGCTGCCGGATTTTCCTTCCGGGCCGAAGCGCTCAACGATGTAGCCTTGGCAACTCGGGTGGGAGGAGACAGAGAGAAACCCGAAGTCGGGAGGGGCGTTTCGTGTGATGAAGTCGATGACCTTGCGGTGGGTGCGGACATTGAGGGTGCCGACAAAAACATTTGGCCGGGGCTCTATAAACCAGCGCTTGAGGTGCCCGCGTATGGCAGGCGGCACATCGTTGGCAACGAGGACCGTCATGCTTCGGAGTTGGGTTGGAGCGGATGGAGTGGACTTTCCGATTCATCGTCGAAGCCTTCGAAGAGGGCAATCAGGTCATCCGGCATGCGCTTGAGCAGGCGGGTTTGCTCGACATTTCGCTTGAAGATTTTGCGCACAAGCGTGCCGTCGTCTTTGGGGTCAATCGAGATGGCCTCGAAAGCGGCGGGCCAGGAAGTTTCGTGTTTGTAGAGGTCAGCTGCGTCGTAGATGAATGGCAGAGTGCCGGCGACATGAACGAAGCCAAGTTGGGGGATGAAGCCCATCGAGCAGCAGACGGCGGCAGTCAAGGCGTAGTGGGAAGCGGTCGCGGCGGAGAGGGCGCGGTTGATGTTGTCCGCGAGGTTCCAATTCGAGGGGTTGTAGTCGCGGCCTTTCCAGGTGACGCCGAAGCGGACGCCGAGGTCCTCGTAGATGTGTTTGACACGCCGCCCCTCCATGCCCCGGAGCTGTTTGATCGAGACTCCGCCCGTCGGCACATCGGGGAATCGGTGGCGGAACATCCGGCGGGCGATCTCGTTGCGCTTCTGCGGAGCCGCCCAGGCGGACGCATGGATGCGGGCCATCGAGTTATCGTGGTTTGGCGTGATACCGAAGGCGTAAAACCGGAGTCCGTCTGCGCCGAGCCAGAGAAGTGGGCAGTTGCACTGCGCGGCGGCCTTGATGGCCGCATGGGTGACGGTCGTGCCAGGCCCGAGGATGATCGCCGAGACCGTGGCCACCGGGATCGGGCAGATTGTGCCATCCGCCGCCAGCCACTTGATCGAGGCATCGTCCACTTCGACGCGTCCGTGTTCGAGGTAAACGGGTGTCCACCGGTCCTTTGCCGGCGCAAGTGTATCGAGCGGCGGACGTTCAAATACGGGCATCAGAGCCTCCGCAAAGATTCCGGAAGTCCGATGAGCCCGGATGTGGATCCCGCAGGCCGCCACTCAATCCGCCCGTCGTCCAGAACGCGCACAACAACCCCCAGGGTCGAGCCGCGCAGCGTCTGAACCCGGTCGCCGGGTTGAAATGAGGCTGACTCGCAGAGAGAGTCAACAATGGAAACCATGGATTCCTGGTCGAGGACACCAGCAACGTAGTGGGCGACGGCGGAGATGACTTCCCGGCGGCGCAGAACCGGCAATTCATGAAACACTGCCTCGGCAATTTGTCGGGCAATGGCTGCAAATGTGTTGCCGTTGAAGAAAAGGAAAGGGGCGCGCCGGTGATAGGATCGGAGCAAATCCAATGCCTCAGCCAGCGTCTGTTCGCGGGTATGGCCTAACCGCCAGCTTTCTTCGCACGCTGCTCCAGCTTCCGAGCCAAAGCCGTGCTGCGCCTGACCTCTTGAGCACGCACCTTGGTTGATGCAGACGACAGACTGCCAGTTCCAGTTTGTGAGAAAAGCGGCTCGGGCTTGAAACGGTGAACCGTCGCCTGCGCTTCCCTCACCGCGTCCTCGGTCGTCAGGTGCTCCAGCAGATCCAGCCTCAGTCTCATTCATGGATTGTATGGCAGGGTCCAGCGAAATTCAAGGATCGTGAGGAACCCGCTCACATTTCGAACCGCTCGGTTTGCTGGGGAGGGTGGTCGGCGGGGCGTCCAGTTCTCAAGGCGAGCAGCATTTTGGCATGCGCTATCTGCTCGTCGAATGTCGGTTCGGGGTGGCCAATCGGCCCCTCCCCCGGCCCGATCTCCGGGAGATTGAGATCAAAAAGATCTTCTAAGATCGCTGAGGAGTCGTTCTTTGATGCTGGGTGTGGCATAGCGGTCGAGGATTGTTTGGAACTCCGGCGAGCCGGGATTGATGTGGTTGATACGGATCAGGTTGAAGATATCATAATAATCCTTCCCCTGCACGGCCCGATCCCATGTGCGGGTGGCGTGAAGCTTGAGCGCGATCAGATGAAGGACGCCGGCCACGCGGATCTCGCAGCCTCCATAAGAACGGATTTCGCTGCCCGCCATCAGCTTGGCAAATGTGGCATCGTTCACCAACATCAGATCGACCCGGAACCCGCCACCGCCAACCGGTTCGAACTGGGCGAAGGCCTTCGTCTCGCGGATTGGCTGGTATCCGAGCCCTGCGAGAAGATCCTTCCACGCTCCCAAATCGACCGCCGGAATCAGAAAATCGAAATCCAGAGTCGTCCGCGCATAGCCGTGCGCGTTCACGGCATGCCCGCCGATCAAGATAAATTCCCGCCCGTCCGCCTGCGCGGCCCGGGTGGCTGTCTGGAAGATGGTGGTCATGTGGGCTGACTCATGATTTATCCCGAGGAAGACGGTGCCGCAAGAATCCGCGCGACCGGGCGGGATCGGAATTCGCGTCGCCCGAAGGAAACCGGCTGGTCGGCTTGATACCATGCGCCATCGGCAGTCTGCTCCTTTTGCCCGGCGTATCGCGCGAGGGTGAAGTCCCCGATGCCGAGCTTTTTCGCAAGGAGGCTGAGAGCTTCCGATGCCGAGGAAGCAAGCACGGGGGTGAGAGGAGCCGCCGGGAGGCAGCATTTCCGACCGAACCAGACGCCCCACTGCGGATCTTCAAGGGCTGACGCGCAGCCCTTTAGGACCTCTCCGTCGCCTTCCAATACCACGAGGAACTTCGCGTCCATCAGGTAGGTGCGGTGGGTGATGACGGTTCCAAATGGGCTTCCATCGCCAGCCTTCCTTGGAGTGTTCATCTTAGCAAACAGGTTGTTTTTATCTGCTTTCCAATCATCAATCCAACCCCCACCGATGGTGTGAAAATCGGACAGGCGGACAATGGTGGCACCGGAAGAATTGTCCAACCGGAGCACCGAGAGGTTGAGAGCGGCCAGCGGGCGGAGTCGCTCGGCCTCATCAGCGGCGTGTTTATCAATTCCCATGGCTGCCGCAATGAGGCCGATAATTCCGCTTTTAGTCGGAAACGATTCCGTCTCCCGGTGCTGGAACTTCGACGAGGCACCCCAGGACTGCAACGGACCGTCGAGGTAGAAAGCGAGGGCGCTATTCGACATGGCTTGTCAGATTGTCGAGAAACGCCTCAATGCCGGTTTCGGTGAGCCAGAACTCTTCCTGCTCGATGGCCCATGTGCTCTTGAGCTTGGCCAACTCGCTCTTGAGGGCCTCCAGCGAGGTCGCTGCAAGGCCTTTGCCATTCGCCTGTACCGGACTCTCAAAGGCGTTGATGAGCTGGATCGGCTGGCCTTTGGATTTGAAAATGCCAAGCACCTCGAATGGCAGGGTCGCCGCGTTCATTGAGTTTTTGCGTGCGCCGGGTACGGCGGTAAGGGTCGCTTGGATAAATGTGCGAAGCACCGCCTTCTTTTCCTCCTCCGACAGTTTGCCAAGGTGGCTTTCGGAGAAGAGAAGGTCAACATTCACCGCCGCATAGCGATAGTATGTTGCGGAGGTGAACTCCAGAGTCCCAATCATTCCTGCGCCAGCATCCTCTGCGTCAGCTTTCCGGTCGTCCACCGCAGAATAAAAATCGATCTCGTTAGTCGCCTTGTGGGTGGAGAGGGCATGCGAAAACATGGCGGCACCTTCGACATTGAGCGTTGCGTCATTGGCGACCATACGGCCAAAAAATGCAATGTCCGCAGCGTCGAGGCGGTCCACTTTCTTTGCCGCCTTCTTGGGATCTTCTCCGTTTGCCACGGACTCTGCGACTTGAGTAATCTCGGATGGTGACAGATAAACCGCCGTGGTGACCTGGGCTTCGTTTTTCGAGTCCTGCTTACTGAATGTCTCGCAGATTGCTTGCGCCAGTGTTGCTGCCTTTCCGGCCTCGACGCCCGCTGCGAGCAGCGCTTGCGTGAACGGCTCTTTCAAAAACCGGCTTCGGATGCCTTGAAAGCCTGGTGCCATTTCGGTCGCTGCGACACGCGCCGCGCGCTTGAGACACTGACTGGACAGGCGGGCACGCTGGACTCCGCCGAAGACGGCGGTTTTCGGGGAGCCCACGTCATCGCGGTTCAAGCACGAGACGGGGAACGATTGCAGGATGTGGAGTTCGATGAGTTTCATTGGTTTTGTTGGTGTTGTGGATTGTTGGTTTGATTTTGAAGTTGGTTCGGATAGCTTTTCGGCATGAGCACGGTGCAAGAAATTCAGGAGGTGTGCGCCACGAAGCTTGGGGTGAACGAGCGGGCCGCCCTGCTGGAGTGGCTTCGGGAATTTGATGACGACTGGGACCACCGGATTGCAGAGGACGCAGCAGCCGGGCGGCTGGACCATCTTTTCGAGGAGGCCAAACGCGATTTTGAAGCGGGCCGCTGCACTCCGCTGTGAAGCATTTCGCCTCGCCCGGCTTCTGGAAATGCTACAACGCGCTCAGACCGGAGACCAGGAAGCGGGCGGATCTTGCCTTCCGCCTTCTGAAGGAAAATCCCGGCCACCATTCCTTGAGGTTTGAAAAAAAGGGCGCTGGCTGGTCGGTCTGGGTGGGTCCCGGATACCGTGCCCTCGCCTTTGAGCATGCGAAGGGATTGGTCTGGTTCTGGATTGGTCCTCATGATGAATACGAGCGGTTGATCCCCTCAATCGGCCGCCGGTGACAGGCACAGCATTCCGAAGCCGAATGCCTTCGCCGGGCCGATGCCATCAATAGCTGCCTTTTTAAAGAGCGATGGATCGGTAACATGGAGAAGGCCGACATATTCCGTCGTGCTGTGGAGTCCGGCCCTGCCTTTTTTTACGAACGACTGGCGGGGACGAGGAACGGTGCGGGTGGAGGTCGGGTTGAATGTGAATCCCGCGCCCTTCGCCTTTCTTGCAAGCCAGGCGAGCAGCTCCTCGCGGTGACTCAGTGGCACCCGGCGGCTGTTCTTTAGAAGCTGCCCCGCCTTGTTGGAGCGGACTTTTTTTGTCGGATTCGCCAGCAGCGAAAACCGGTAGGCACGGTGCTGGAAGAATGATTCGGGCACCGGCTTGCTCTGCCAGGAATTTTCCGGGCACCAGTCCGGACGCACAGGTTCGCAACCGGACAGGATCAGGAGCCGAAAGCCTTGCTCCGTGTCGTCGAGGCGGGTAAGAAAATCGCGCACCTCCCCGTCGCGCCCGGGAAATGCCTGCCACGTCTTCTGGTGCCAGGCGTAGCTGTCGCGAAGCCCTGCTTTGTAGGCGGTCTCGTGGTCGATCTCGATCTTGGTGAGAAAATGAGGGCTCATTATGCGGATGCCGCTTCGGCGGGTGCCTGCCAGAAATCGCAGGCCCAACGGGTTTTGATGTTGTCGGCATCTTTTGCCCAGCGCCGAAGATCCCAGAGGAGGCGGTTGTAATCGAGAGCAATTCCCTCGCGGTCAAAGCGGATGAAAAGCCGGTGAAGCCCATCCCCCAGTTCCTCAAGCTCGTTGCCATTTGCGGACAGGAGCCTGCAGAAATGGCGCTCCATGGATTCAAACGCATCACCGGCACCGAGGCGCAGGGCCGCGCGGCCAAGGGAATTGCCGCCGGCTTGGTGAGTTGGGTTTTCGGCATAAAGCGCGGCGGTGATGGCGTCAGGCAGCTTGTGCTCACCCAGCGCGCCAAGTCTCCCAAGGACGGGAAACGCGTAGTGCCGGGTGGCATCGCTCCAATACCGCCGAAGCTCGGCGCGGTGCCCGCGATCCAGGCACACTCGGGTGAGCTGCTCGATGAACGGCTCGTTGGTGGGACTTTCTGTTTTCATTTTTTCTTCTTGGGTTTCGGATTCAAAACTTTCAGCCCGGCGGCATACGCCTGAAGCTGGCGCGGTGTCTGCCGCGAGCAGACGGAGTTGTAGGCATTGCGAGCGGCCTGCCGGACAGCCACCGTCCACGGGTCTGAGCCTTCGCCGAACGACAGGCCGCCCATCACTCTAGGGGTGCGGACGATTTCAAGCAGTGTGCCGGATTGCTGGTCGAGGGCGTGCCAGAAATGCTTTTTGGCCTCATCGGTCGGCGGCGATTCGTTTTTCAGTGCGGCACCATACTGCTTGACCGCGCCGTAGAGTTGGTTGGATCGCGCCTCGGCAAATTGGACTCCGGCCTCGTAGCGGGCACGACCAGCTTCTGTGAACATCGAGCGTGGAAGCGAGAAAAACGACTCCAAGGCATCGATGATCTTGGCGTCCTTTGCCTTGTAGAGCTCCGCGAGGTGAACCTCGATAAAATCATCTTCAATAACCTGAGCATGGCTTTGAATGGTCAATGGCGCACACTGTGGTTGTGAATCGGTTGCTCGGATCTGTGCCACCAGATAGAGATCTTTCCAAATCCCCCGGGCAGGGTCTGCTCGGAGAAGAAACCTTTCGCCTTTTTTGGAGATGATCGTCGCCGAGGGTTCCCTTGCGGCAGGGTAGTCCGGATAGGACAACCCGTCTTCGAGCCAAGTATGAATCATGTCAGGGTGTAGCTTCAGTCTGCACTGCAAAGGAACGAGCCGACCAAGAAGGCTCACGCAGTTTGGGCCTTGCGAACTATCGCCCCACACTGGGCACCCCAATGTGATTCCGGCACTCTCAAGCGTTCCAGTATCAATGCAATTTAGAACCACAGTTTCCTTGAGATTGCTTCCCCGAAGGAGGGCGTGAAGGATTTTCAAACTCGGCCCATTGCCCTTAATTTTTGAGGCCATTGATCCTCCGACAAAAAAGTTCTGATAGCTCAAGATCGTGCGAGCCAAGAATGCTTCCGAGAACACTCTTGAAGTTCCTCCTTCGTGATCCAGATGAGTTGGTGTGTTACCTGTTGCAAAGTGAAAGACCATTTGGCTTGCCAAGTAGGGCTCGGCACTTTCGTCGACTGATCCTTGCAAAAACCTCGGCCCGTCACCGAACAGATTGAAGTGGGGGAAAATGTCCTCACGGCGAAGGTAGCCGGGGGCGCGGGTTTCGAGATCATTGCCGAAGCCTTCCCAGTCGTCCGGCGTCGCCGGTGCACCAAGTTCGGCTTGTGTGATGCAAACGAGCAGGCGGATGAGGGAGATCCGTTCGTGCGGCGGGCAGTCAAGATCGGCGATAACGGCACTTTCGCGGAATGCGGTTTCGAGGCTGACGAGGGCATTTCGCCCGTCGAGATAGCGGACGGGGATCCAGGGATTTTCAACGAGATGAAAGGTATTCATAGAATTCAGAACCACGATTCTTCATCGTCGGGAACCATGGGGACAGCGGAGTTTCGCTCGTGAGAGAGCCCCCGTTCCTCGTGATAGCTGAGGCGGTAAGAAGGAGTCGCGGGGGCATGGCACGGCAGGCATTCTGCCGAATCAGGTGGACAGACGGCGAGGATGGATTGTGGAAAATGTTGGGCGAGCCAGAGCGGGGTGACCGGTGCCCGGAGTACATCAGCAATCAGGTATCTCGGCACGCGGCAGGCATTCTGGTGGAGCTTGCGGGCCAGATCGAAATCGAACCGGCCGGGAACGAACGCATGCGAGGTGCCATCCAGAAAAGCGAGCGAGATTCCCTCCGCCGACATGCAGGGAGGGGACTGGAGAAGAATGACAAAGCCGGAAGGCTTTGGCTTCCAGCGGGTCTGCATTCCCTCGACATCTTCCACCGCGCCGGTTCCAAAGACGGTGTTCATCCAGGCGGTTCCGCGCATTTGCTCCACCAACTTGTCGAGTTCCATCCGCAGAGCTTCGGCTCCGGAAGGTATGGGCTCGGGGATCCGCGAGGATTCCTCCAAAAGCGGTCGAATTTCCTCCGGAATGGTGACCTGTGAGAGGGCATCCCAGACCCGCTGCGCTTGGAACAGGGAAAATGGGGGATAGACATAAGCCGATGCGCCGAGGGACTTCTTGATCGTTGCGACATCCGCACCCCAATCCACCGACGGCTGGAGGATGATGCAGCGTGCTTTCTCAAACCCCTGCGGGCGGAGCCGTGCATGGCGGTGAAGGCGTCCGATGCGCTGGAAGAGGAGATCTGTCGGAGCCAGATCGGTCACGAGCAGGTCGGCATCAATGTCCACCGACTGCTCGACAACCTGCGTCCCCACCAATATGCAGCCCGATCTTGGGCGCTCAGCGTCTCCCTTTCCAAGCAGGCGCATCCATCTCCCCTCGTTCGCATCCCGCCGAAACTGGGGGAACCTGCTGTGGAGCAGGCCAAAAATGATCCCGGTCTCCCGGCAGGTGGATTTGAGCAGACCGAAGCATTCTTGCGCTGCGGCAATCGTATTTCTGACGACAAGAACGCACGCGCCAGATTCCGCTGCGGCGGCAACCTCACGAATCCACTTCGATCCATCCTTCGGTAAGTTTTCGATGTGAATGGTTTGTTTTTGCCGGGATGTTTCGGGAATCGGAATCGTCTGTGCCTCGGAAGCTCCGCAGGGAATTTTTGTGATCAGCGGATAGGCATCGGAAGGTGAATTCTCCACCGCCCCTGCTGCGGCAACGAGCTGTGCGCGTCGAGCCTTGGTGAGGGTTGCAGAAAGGACGATCACCGTGCAGCCGACTTGGAGAAACCATTCGACCGCACGATCCACAAGTGCCGACGTGTAGGGATCGTAGGAGTGAACCTCATCCATCACGACGACTTTTCCGCCGAGAGCGAAAAGCCGCAGGGCCGCGTGCTTGACCGGCATCACCGCCATCAGCGACTGGTCCATTGTGCCAACTCCAAATGGTGCCAGAAGCGCCTTTCGGGAATCAGAAAACCAGAGATTGGCCGCCGCCGCCCCCTCATCATCGCCAGCGCTGGTCGGCAGCACCGAAGTGATTCGGCTCCCGGATAGCCAGGCATTGCCATGCGCGAGCGAAAGAACGGAGGGAGATGACAGAACATTCGTGAGAAAGACCTCCACCCGCTCATGGATGCGATTGCTCGTCAACTGGGTGGGCAAGGCAAAGTAGAGCCCGGACTCACCGCCCTCCTTCCACCGGCGACAGGCAGCGGCCAAAGCGGCCTCTGTCTTCCCCTCGCCCATCGGTGCTTCCACGATGAAAAGACCGCTTGAACCAGCTGCTTCGACCAGTGCCGATTGAAGCGGCCTCATCTCCATAGGGCGTTCGGACGAAGCAGAAAACATTCTGCCGAATGCCACATCCGCCACCAATTCCTGTCGCTGCCAACCGATGTCGGCCAACGCGGATGCTGCACGCCTTCGCGCAGTTTCCACCGATGTCGGGCGGCCCATTCCTTCGGCCGGAAACCATCCCGTATTCGAGCCGATCCAGTCGCAGAAAACCATGAACCCGGTAAACCAATGGAGGCGGGTGGATTTTTCGATCACCTGAGTTGGGAGCGATCCAAACAGGCAGCAGATTTCTGCAAGCAGTTCCTCCTTGAGCTTCATTACCCACTCCTCCTCCCCTTCAAAGACTTTCTGCCCCCGCGCAGAATTCGATGCATATTTCCCATGGTGTCCGCCAACAGCAATCAGCCAGTTGGGCGGTCTCCCGCCAAACTCTGTGAACGAGGCCAAAAACCGTTGGCCTGTTTTGACGTGATTTCCCTCGTAAATATCTGGAGAGTCCAGCCCAAGAGCCCGTTGCCACCGTTCCCGCCAAGCCGGGCATTTCATCAAAAATCCCGGGGTGATTTTTCCAATATCATGTGCGGAAAACAGTGCAACCCCGCCTTCGGGAAAAAGATGCCTGACAGGCGCAGGCAGGAGATGCACGGCGCAATCCGCCACGGCTCCCACGTTCAGGCAGTGATCGCGGACAGACAGACAGGGGTGGCCGCTCTCATCGGTCTTCGCCCAGCAGTCCTGTAGACGGAGGTCGGCGTCTCGCCCCGCCTCATCGGTTGGGCTGGGGTCATCCTGGCCGGTGAGGGAAGAGCTCTCCATAGATTTTGTCCGCACAGAATAGCGTTCTCCCGAAGCTGGGGAAGCCAAACCTGAGGGCGTTTTGATGGAGATCATGGCGCGAACGGTAAGCCGGCAGCCCGGTCAAAGAGTGTCCTACCCCCGAAGAATTTTTAACCCTCGAAGAAAAATTGGATTTCACCACGGAGGCCAGAGAGCACAGAGGGAGGATGACAAAGAATTTTACTGGATTGATGTGGAGTCAGCTCTTGGACGAAACCTTCCTTATGTGGTTTCGCTGCCCACAGTCCCTCTTCTGCTTACACTCCGTGAACTCCTGTTCTCCGTGGTTGGCTTCTTTTTTTGGGGGTTGCGGCTGTGTGCAATGACCTCCGAATTTCGCGCCCGGCCGCAAAGGCGCGGTTGAATTCCTGCCAGCGTCCGGCTAGGGTCGATGATTATGGCCGTTCTTTGTGAAGAAGATGAGTTGGTGGACAAGGTTCTCGACGGGGGGAGGATTTCTGCGGACGACGCCCGCGCGCTGCACAAGTTGCCGCTGGAGATGCTTGGCTCGCTGGCCGATGCCCGCCGGCGGGCGGCGAAGGCGGACGCCTACGATGGGCGCGGCAACAATGTCGTCACCTACATCGTGGACCGCAACATCAACTACACGAACGTCTGCAACGTCTATTGCAAGTTCTGCGCGTTTTACCGCACGGAGAAGGATGACGACCACTACGTCCTGTCCCTCGAAGAGATCGACGAGAAGCTGGATGAGCTCGCTGCCGAGGGCGGCGTTCAGGTCCTGCTGCAGGGCGGTCACCATCCGAAGCTCGGCATCGATTTTTACCTCGGGATGCTCTCGCACATCCGTGAGAAATACCCGCAGATCAATATCCACGGGTTCAGTCCGCCGGAGTTCAACCATTTCGCAGAGGTCTTTGGAATGCCTGTCCGCGAGGTCATTGAAAAATTCATCGCTGCCGGGCTGGGTTCAATTCCCGGCGGAGGGGGAGAGATCCTTGTGGACCGCGTCCGCGACCGGATTGCCCCGCTCAAATGCAAGAGCGACGCCTGGCTTGACGTGATGCGCCAGGCCCACGAGCTCGGCCTCCGCTCGAGCGCCACCATGATGTTCGGGCACGTCGAATCCCTCGACGACCGGATCGAGCACCTCGGCCGCCTGCGGGATCTTCAGGACGAGACGGGTGGGTTCACGGCCTTCATCTGCTGGACGTTCCAACCAGAGAACACCAAGCTCCGCGCGGAGACCGTCACCAGCGCCGAATACCTTCGCATGCAGGCGATCGCCCGGATCTATCTCGATAATTTTGAAAATGTCCAGAGCTCGTGGGTCACCCAAGGGCCGAAAATCGGGCAAATTGCCCTCCAGTTCGGTGCGAACGATTTCGGCAGCGTGATGATGGAGGAAAACGTGGTGTCGAGTGCCGGGACGACGTTCCGTCTGGGCGCCTCGGACATCGAGCGCCTGATCCGCGAAGCCGGCTATGAGCCCCACCGCAGGAGCACGTGGTATCGCCTTCTGAATTAACCCCACCCCCTATGCTCACAGACACCCACGCCCACCTCGACTACCCGGATTTTGCTGACGACCTGGAGGGCGTGCTGACCCGCGCCCGAGGGGCCGGCGTGCACAGGATCATCACGATCGGCACCGGTATCGAGAGCAGCCGGCGGGCGGTCGAGCTCGCCGAAAAATACGACAACATCCATGCGGTGGTCGGCCTGCACCCCACGAATGTCGAGAATGAGCCTGGCGACTGGTTGAGCGTCCTCCGCGGCCTCGCCTCGCATCCGAAGGTGGCCGCCATCGGCGAGACCGGACTCGACTACCACAACCTCCCTTCCGAAAAACTCGCCTCCTCGCCTGCGATCTCCGCCCTCCAGGCTGAGATGGCGGAGGATACCGAATCCACGATCATCGACGGCTCCTACCGGGCGGCACAGGCCGAGGCCTTTTCGGCCCAGCTTGATCTGGCCTGCGAGTTGGGACTCAACGTCGTCATCCACCAGCGCGATGCCTGGGACGACACCATCGAGATCCTCTCCGGCTACACCGACCGCGTGCGAGGCGTTTTCCACTGCTTCGGCAACACGCCCGACCAGGCGCTCGAGGTTCTGGGACTCGGCCACCTCGTGTCGTTTACCGGGATCGTGACGTTTAAAAATGCGCAGCTCGTCCGCGAGGTCGCCGCCATGGTGCCGGAAGATGCGTTCATGGTCGAGACCGACTGCCCATATCTCGCGCCCGTTCCCTACCGCGGCAAACGCTGCGAGCCAGCCCACACGCGTCTCGTCGCTGAAAAAATTGCCGAAGTCCGCGCCGTCCCACTCGAAAAAATTGCGGCGGCCACCGAGGCGACCGCCGCTAAATTTTTCCGCTTCGCCTGAGCGACCGGCTATTCCCCCTGGCGGACCCTACTCCGGGACCGCCGCCTTGACGATTTCCGAGAAGCTGCGCGGCTCGAGGCTGGCTCCGCCCACGAGCGCACCGTCAATGTCGGGCTGCCCGAGGAGGACGGCGGCGTTGGCGGGCTTCACACTGCCGCCGTATTGGATGCGCA
>JBGSJQ010000149.1:0-43718 GCA_041741775.1 Terrimicrobiaceae bacterium
GGACCCGGTGCTGGAAAAGGTGACGCCGGCCGTGCCCCCGAATTTCCCGCGCAGGAAAGCGAGGGCCGGGATGGTCAGGAGAAGGAGGAGGACCCAGGGATTTGCGATCGTGACGCCGAAGAGAGTCATGCGGAGGCTCCCTTCTTGTCTCCCGGCTGGACCTCGCCACGGACGAGGCGTCCGGCGGTTTCGAGGAGCCCGATCATCTCGGACTCACCCGCCTCGGCACGGGCAAATTTCAGCAGGTCAGTCTGCTCGAGGAAGACCGAGAGCCCCGCTTTTTCGTTATCCGAGAACACCTGGTTTGCGCGGATTTCCTCAAGGAATTCGAGCGAGGTTTGGGTGGTGGCCTGGAGGCCGTGCTGGTCGTGAATGTAGTTGCGGATGGCGTCCGAGACCGTGACGCCGAACGCGTAGGGGTCGGCCCCGGCGATCGTGGCGCGCAGGGATTCGAGAGCCGTCAGCGCCCGTTGGCGGGCGGTGGGCGGAACTTTTTTGAAGAAGAGGCGGCGGATGAGCCAGACGAGTCCGGAGAGGATGAGCAGCAGGCAGATCGCTGCCACCACGACCATCCAGACCGGCCAGGGGAACACCCACATCGGTCCGACGATGTCATGAAGGGGGGCGGGCGTTGGAGCAGGAGCGGAGGGCATCATGCGGCGAGGCGGCGTTCGCGCTGTTCGAAGAAGGCGCGAAGCGGCAGGAGGTAGTCTTCGTTGGTGGCCAGCGGGACGATATCCACGCGGCGGGAGCGGAGCAGCTTTTCGAGCGATTTGCGGCGGGTTTCGTCGAGGTCTTTGAGCCCTTGGCGGATGGCCCGGCTGCTGGTGTTGATGTCGATCTGCTCGCCGGTTTCGGCATCCTCGAGCGTGACGATCCCGACATCCGGCAGGTTGGATTCGCCGGGATCCTTCACCGGCATGGCGACCACGTCGTGGCGGCGGCTGGCAACGGTGAGGGATTTCGTGAAATCGGGTGCGAGGAAATCGGAGATGAGGAAGACGACTGCGCGGCGGCTGGTGACGCGGTTCAGGTAGTCGAGGGCTCCCGCGAGGTTGGTGCCGCGTCCCTTCGGGGTGAAGTAAAGCATTTCGCGGATGAGCCGGAGCGTGTGGAGACGACCCTTTTTGGCAGGGATGTAGAGCTCGACATCATCGCTGAAGAGGAGGAGGCCGACTTTGTCGTTATTGTTAATCGCACTGAAGGCGAGGATCGAGGCCACCTCGGCCGCCAGCTCGCGCTTGCTCATTTCGACGCTGCCGAACGTGCCCGAGGCGCTCACGTCCACGACGAGCAGGACGGTGAGTTCGCGCTCCTCCGTAAACTTCTTCACGTAGGGGGTGTTCATGCGGGCGGTGACGTTCCAGTCGATCGAGCGGATTTCATCGCCCGGGGCATATTCGCGGACCTCCTCGAAATTCATGCCGCGGCCTTTGAACACACTGTGGTATTGGCCGGCGAACGTGGAGTTCACCAGGCGGCGTGTCCTCAGCTCGAGGCGGCGGATTTTTTTCAGGATGTCCTTCGGATCGTTCATGAAGGTGGAATGGTTCGGTTTTCCGGGCCGCATGGAGCGGCCGGTGCAAGTGCCGCCGGTGCGGCTTTGTTGGAGGCGGGATTTACGGCACGGGCAGGCCGGCGAAAATCTGCTCGATGATCATCTCGGTGGTGACGGACTCCGCCTCCGCCTCGTAGCTGACGCCGATGCGGTGGCGCAGGACGTCGAGGCCCATGGATTTGACATCCTGCGGAGTCACGTATCCGCGGCCGGCGATGAAGTCGTTGGCCTTGGCGGCGAGCGTAAGGAAGATCGTGGCGCGGGGGGAGGCCCCGTAGCGGATCATTCCATCCAGCTTGAGCTTGCTTGCGGCGGGGTCGCGTGTGGCCCAGACGATGCTGACGATGTAATCCTTGACCCGCTCGTCCACGTAGATCTCGTTGACGATGCTACGGGCGCGGATGATCTCGTCCGCAGTCACCACGGGTTCGACGTCGAGGCGGGGGGCGGAAGTGGACATGGCGTCGAGGATTGATCGCTCCTCCTCGCGGGTCGGATAGCCCACGTGCACCTTGAGCATGAAGCGGTCGAGTTGGGCTTCGGGGAGCTGATACGTTCCTTCCTGCTCAATCGGGTTTTGCGTGGCCAGCACGAGGAAGGGATCGGGGAGCATGAATGTCTGGTCGCTAATCGTGACCTGGCGCTCCTGCATGGCCTCCAACAGGGCGCTCTGCACTTTCGCAGGAGCGCGGTTGATTTCGTCGGCGAGGATCAGGTTCGAAAAAATTGGGCCCAGCTTCGTGGTGAACTCGCTGTCGCGGGGGTTGTAGATCAGCGTGCCGATGAGGTCGGCGGGCAGGAGGTCCGGAGTGAACTGGAGGCGCTGGAATCCGGTATGGATCGAGCTGGCCAGCGTGCGAACGGTGAGCGTCTTCGCAAGGCCCGGAACACCCTCCAGGAGAACATGGCCATTCGACAACAGGCCGACCAGAAGACGGTGGACGAGGTTTTTCTGGCCCACGACGACTTTGCTGACTTCATTGAGGAGGGGATCCACCCACTGACGGCTTTCCTGGACTTGGCGGGTGAGTTCGGATGTGTTGACGCTCATAGATGGTGTTTTACTTTGTAATGACAATATTGTCGTGAAATTGAGACAGGCCGATAACGGGAAACGTTCAAAGAAACGGGAGAAAAAGTTTTCCCCCGACGGCGAGCCCCTTGGCTTACGGGGCCGATTTTTCGGGGAGGTAGTAAGGACCGACGTCGAACGTGCCGCCGACCTCGGCTTCGTCGTAGCGGGCCTTGTCGTTGAGCCAGACGGTGTAGAGTTTTTTTGTGCCGTCCGGCTGGGGAACTTCGACGGTGATGATGAAATTGCCTGTCGCGTTGGTGGCGGAGAGTGTTCCGCTGCGATTGAGGGTAATTTCCCGCTCCGGTTGCTCGGGCGGCTGGAAACTCTTGGAGACAATGGTTCCGCTCATTCGGGCCTCGGTGATACCCTGGCCGCTCTGATAGACGGCGAAGATGATGAAGCCAACGACAAGCAGACCGATGGCGACGGCCGAGAGAACGACACGGGCGGGAAGCTTGGGTTTGACGACCCTGTTGGTGGAGCTCATTGGGAGCAATGATATAACACACGCCGGGAGGGACAAGAAATCAAAAAACGAAACTCCCGCACCGGGCAGTGCGGGGATGTCCAGAAAGACTCACCGCTCTTGTCAGCGCAGGGCGCTGCGGAGGAGCTCGATGGGGTGGTGGGCGTGGCGTCCGGTGCCGTCGTGGATCTGGTGCCGGCAGCTTGTGCCGGGGGCAGAGACGATTTCTTCCACTGCGGCCTTGCGGACGCGGGGGAAAAGCACGAGTTCGCCGACTTTTTGGGAGACCTCGTAGTGCTCGGACTCGTAGCCAAACGAGCCAGCCATGCCGCAGCAGCCTGAGGGGATGAGGTGGACATCGTGGCCGGCGAGTTGCTCCAGTACGCGGACCGTGGGGTTGAGCGAGGCGACTGCCTTTTGCTGGCAGTGGCCGTGGAGGTGGACGACCGCAGGATTTTTGCTGAAGGAATCCGGGCTGATGCGGCCGGCGTCAAGTTCGCGGGCGAGAAACTCATCGACCATCAGGCAGTGGCCGGCCAGCTCCTTGGCGCGGCGTTTTTCTTCACCCCGGAGGAGGTCCGGGTATTCATCTCGGAAGGTGAGGATGGCGGAAGGTTCGATGCCGAGGAGAGGGGTTTCGGCGGAAACGATCGGGTGCAGGCGGGCGACGTTCGAGCGGGCGAACTCGCGGGCGCGGCGCAGGAAGCCTTTGGAGAGCGAGGCGCGGCCGCTCTCAACGTGGTTCGGGATGGCGACCTCGTAGCCGAGGCCTTCGAGGAGCTCAACGGTGGCGATGCCGACGGGGACGTCGTTGAAATTGGTGAATTCGTCGCAGAAGAGGAAAACCTTGCGAGCGGGGCGTGGTGTGCGGTGCGGCCGCCTCTTGAACCATCCGGCGAGCGTGGTCTTATCGAGGAGGGGGATCGTGCGGTCCGGATGGAATCCGACCGCGCGGTTGGCGAGGCGGCGGAGCGACGGGGTGCCGAAGACCAGGTTCCAGGCCCACGGTGCGAACGAGGCCATGCGCGCGCTGGTGGCAAAGCGCGAGATCATCTGGGAGCGAACCGGCGCTCCCTTCGCGTCGTAGTAGTGCTGGAGGAACTCGGCCTTGAGCTTGGCGATATCGACATTCGACGGGCATTCCGATTTGCAGCCCTTGCAGGAGAGGCAGAGGTCCATGACCTCCTTGATCTCATCGCTCGCAAACGGGCGGGCGGGATCCGGTGGGTGGGTGAGCATGTGGCGGAGGATGTTCGCCCGCGCACGCGTCGTGTCTTTTTCCTCGCGCGTGGCCATATAGCTTGGGCACATCGTTCCGCCAGTCAGGTGGGTCTTGCGGCAATCGCCGGAGCCGTTGCACTTTTCCGCAGCGCGGAGGACGCCCATCACGTCGCTGAAGTCGAAAACCGTCTCGTAGTCGGGCGTGGGATGGCCCGGGCCGTAGCGGTGGAATTCATCCATCGGCGGCGAGTCGATGATTTTGCCGGGGTTGAAGAGATGGCGGGGATCAAAGGTCTCCTTCACCTGCCGCATCAGCGCGTAGCAGGCGTCACCGGTCATGAAGCGGATGAACTCGCCGCGGAGGCGCCCATCGCCGTGTTCGCCGCTCAGCGAGCCGCGGTATTTTTTGACGAGGGCGGCGATGTCCTCAGCGATGCTGCGGAACATTTTGTGCCCCTCAGCGGTCTTGAGGTTGATGAGCGGGCGCGTGTGGAGTTCGCCCGAGCCTGCGTGTGCGTAATAGACGCAGCCGATGCCGTATTTGTCGCGCATGAGGCCGTCAAACTCCGCGATGTAATCCGGCAGGTCCTGCACATCCACGGCGGTGTCCTCGACGACCTCCGCCGGGCGCGTGTCGCCGACCACGTTTGTCATCACCCCCTGTCCAGCGCGGCGCAGCTCCCAGACCTTGTTGACGTCGCTTCCCGTGAGGACCGGATAGGCGTAACCGAAGCCGGCACCGCGCAGATCCGCCTCCAGACGTGCCAGGGAGGCAGCCGTTTCCTGTGGGGATTCGCGACGGATCTCAATGACCAGGATCGCGCCGGGGTCGCCCTCGACGAAGAACCGGTTCTTGCGCTGCTCGATATTTTGTTTTGTGCAGTCGAGGATGTGCTTGTCGATGAGTTCGCTGGCGCTGGGCTCGTGCCGGATGGCAATCAGGTTTGCCCGGAGGGCCTCTTGGATCGAGGTGAAGTGGGCGCACATCACCGCCGCCGGGTGGGGCAGGGGGTCGCAATGGAACTCGAACTCGACGCCAACGAAGAGCGTCCCCTCCGAGCCGGCGATGAGTTGGCAGAAATTGAACGGCTTGTCGGAGGCCGGATCCAATGCGGCGGCGTCCATCAGCAGGTCGAGCGCATATCCGGTATTCCGCCGGGTTACGGATTTTTTCGGGTAGCCTGCGGAGATGGCTTCGCGGTTCGCAGGGGCGGCCAGCATGTCACGGATCGCGCGGTAAATCGAGCGTTCCAGCGACTCCGGGCCCTCACATTTGGCTGCAAATTCCTCCGGGGTCAGTGGGCCAAAAGTCACCTCCGACCCGTCGCTCAAGAAGCCCCGGGTCGAGACGAGGTGCTGGCGGGTGCTTCCGTAAACAATCGAGTTGGATCCACAGGAATTGTTCCCGACCATTCCGCCCATCATCGCGCGGTTCGCCGTCGAGGTTTCAGGGCCGAAAAGAAGCCCGTGCGGAGCCAGCGCCATATTGAGCTCGTTGCGGATGACTCCCGGCTGCACCCGCACCCGTCCCCGGGCGGCATCAATCGCGACAATCCGACTCAGGTGGCGGCCGATATCGACAACGATCCCGCTCCCGACCACCTGCCCGGCGAGTGAGGTGCCGGCGGTTCGCGGAATCAGGCCCACGCCGTGTTTATTGGAGAATAGAATCAGCCTGCGGACATCAGCCTCGGTGGCCGGCAGGGCCACGGCGGCTGGCATTTCCTGAAATTCCGAAGCGTCGGTGCTGTAGAGGCGGCGGAGGACTTCGCCGGTGTGCAGTTCTCCATCCAAACCGAGTTCCGACCAAGGGAGAGGCATGCTTGACATCGGCGGGAAAGCTATTGTCTGGGTACGCAGTCAACAAGCAAGAATGCCAATTTCAAGCCACGGAAATGGCGATCTTTGGCGGAGAGCCGGGATGGGGGCAGCGGAGGATTTGGCTGCCTTTAGACCATCCCGCGAACTCACAGTTTTGGTCGTGCTTGGCTTTTTGAGCCAGCTGAGGCTTTCTCCTCACACCACAAGTCCATGACTCTCAGAGACAGCCGAAGAGGGG
Organism: Terrimicrobiaceae bacterium; assembly: GCA_041741775.1. Taxonomy (GTDB): domain Bacteria; phylum Verrucomicrobiota; class Verrucomicrobiia; order Chthoniobacterales; family Terrimicrobiaceae; genus QYQL01. The sequence goes on from JBGSJQ010000149.1 coordinate 6,380, forward strand.
ACTCGAACCCCTGACCTATCGATTACGAATCGATTGCACTACCACTGTGCTACTTCGGCATTATCAATGACTTACTACAATTTTAGTTTTCCATGTAGGCAAAAAGTGGAAACGTTTATTGCGTAATTCACAGGTCCTCTTCTACCACCGGGCATGACCCGTGGCAACCCGAACCTCAAGTGCGCCGGAAAATCCTCGCCCCGCCGATGGAAGCAATGGCTCGCTGATCTTCCCCGGGGAACTACCTGGTGCTGGGACGACAATGGCCACGGGACCAGGGGCGCCCGTGTCCGCTTCGGGAAGAAATTCACCGGCGGCAAGGTGCCCAGGGGTTTCTACCCGAGCGGGGCTGCCAAGAAAGCTCCCTTGCCCTTGTGATTTACTGGGTGTTGCCGAATTTCATATCTCCTTAATGACAGCAGCAGCCCGAGCCGCAGCTGTGCCCGCCTGCGGGGGCAGCAGCGCGGGGAGCCGGCTGGCCGGATTTCAGGATGCCGTAGCCACCCATCACAACGCGGCGAATCGCCTCGCCGGTTTCCGGATGGGTCGTCAGCGCGTCATCCTTCATGCTCTGCCGAATCTCGTAGCGGCGGGCTTTTCCCCCTTTTTTGTCCGAAACCGTTTCGTAGATGTAAGTGGTCATGGCAGGAGGAATTTACCGGTGGATCCGCGCGGCGTCAATCGCCGGACGATTTACCAGGTGGTCTCCGGCGGAAGTTCCCGAGCAGTTCAACAACCAGGAGCTGGGGTTTCCGTCGGATCGGGGTGACTGCGTAAAATCGCTCCTGAATCTCCGGGATCTGACACCGCTCGGCGAGAAGTTTGTCGCGCAGCTCGTCCCGAACCACGACGGGGGGAACAAGCGTCAAGGCGTCGCTTTCCCTCGCGAGCAAGCGGAGCATGGCCATATCATCCACCTCGGCAGCGATGATGGGACGGATGCCGGCCCGGTCGAGGAGGCGGTCGAACTCCACGCGAAGATGGCTGTCGAGCCCGGGGAGCTGAACCGGCACGGTGGCAAGATCATCGGGAAAGCGGAATTTTTTTCGGGAAAGGGGGCGGCGGCCGACCAGGCTCACGGGCTGTTCTTCCAGGAGGTGGCAATGCCATGCGCTTCCGGCATCCCGCTTCAATGGCAGGTTCGTGAGGACGATGTCCAGCGCGTGCGCCTCGAGCTGCTCCATGAGCTCGCGCAACCCGCCGGATCGCAAAACCAGATCCACGTCCTCCCGCGCCTGAACCGGCTCAAGAAATTCCAACTGGAAATTTCTGGAAAGCGTGGCCATGGCCCCGACCCGCAAGGTCTGCCGGCGTCCGGCCGGACCGTGGCGCAGGGTATCCACAAGCTCGCCGCCGGCCCGGAAAATCGTCTCCGCATAGTCGAGGGCAATCCGCCCCGCTTCGGTGAGAACGAGGGACTTCTGCTCGCGGGAGAAGAGGGCTTCTCCCAGGCTCCCCTCGAGCTGCCGGATCTGGGTGCTGAGCGCGGATTGCGAAACATGCAGCCGGGCGGCGGCGCGGGTCAGGTTCCCCTCGAGCGCCACCTCCCGGAAATAGCGCAGATGGTGGTAGTTCAACGGGTTCATAATCGTTCTATAAAACAGAATGATTATTTATAAAAGATCGATTTTAAAAATCCTGAGAGTCCGTGGTAAAACCGGGGTATGGCAATTCTGCTTTTTTCACTTCTGGTCGCTGCTCCGGCAGCGTGGTTCCTTTTACTTCTTCTTCCGTCGGGGTTGGCGAACCGGCATGCCGGGCGGCTGGGCCGCCTGGAGGAGTGGTTGGCCGGGCTGGCATTTGCGTCGGCCGCGGGGGGAGCCGCAGTGCTTCTTTCCGCGGGAGGGCAGCCCATCAGCCTGCCGACCGGCGGCCTGGTGATGGTGTATCTAGACGCCTTTTCCTCCGCGATGTCGCTGCTGATTGCCTTTGTGGGATGGGTGATCGTGCGGTATTCCCGGAGTTACCTGGCGGGAGATCCCCGGCAGGGTGTATTTTTCCAATGGCTGGGGGCCTCGCTGGCCTCGGTCTTCCTGCTGGTCATAGCGGGCAACCTGATCCTGCTCCTGGCAGCCTGGATCTCCACGAGCCTCTGCCTCCACCACCTGCTGGCTTTTTATCCGGAGCGGTCGGCCGCGGTGCTTTCGGCCCGGAAGAAATTCGTCTTCAGCCGGATAGCGGACGCCTGTCTGCTGGGAGCGGCGGTTCTGCTGTTCCGGGAGTTTGGGACGCTGGAGTTGCCGAAGATGCTGGGGCAAGCCGGAGGAATGCTCGGGGCCGAGGTTCCGTGGACGGTGACGGGAGCGGTAGGGCTCGTGGCGGCGGGTGCGATATTGAAGTCCGCCCAGTTCCCTTTCCACACCTGGCTGCCGGATACATTGGAGACGCCGACGCCGGTTTCGGCCCTGATGCATGCGGGGATCATTTCAGCCGGCGGGTTTCTGCTGATCCGGCTGAGTCCGCTGGTGGTGCTGGCTCCTGGCGTGATGAACCTTCTGGCCATCGCTGGAGCAGTGACGGCGATCTTCGGCTCGTTGGTGATGCTCACGCAGACAAGCGTCAAGAAGTCCCTGGCGTTTTCGACAGTCGCGCAAATGGGATATATGATCCTGCAGTGCGGGTTGGGTGCCTTTGGGCTGGCGGCCCTGCACCTGATCGCGCACTCGCTTTACAAGGCCCATGCGTTTCTCTCCTCGGGAAGTGTCGTCACGCAGAAAGCTGCGCCCCCTCTCTCAGACGAATCGCTGCCGCCGCAGCGGGGGGGAGTCCTTGTGTTGCTCCTCATTGGCGGCGCAATCATTCTGGGGATGGGGACGCTGTTTGGCCTGTCGCTCGACAAGGAACCGGGAGTGCTCGTCCTCGGTGCGGTGCTGGTCATGGCCGTCTCCACTCTCCTCATCAGATCCCTCGGAAGCGGCCGGGGCCAAGTCCTCCGGAGCATGGGCCTCGCCCTCGCAATCTGCGCAACCTATTTTTTACTGCACCACGCGATGGGCTGGCTCTTGGGCGGCGTGGTGCCGGGCTCTCTGCCATCTCCGGGAGTGGCGGGCTACGTGCTGATGGGGCTGATCATCCTTGCTTTCGGTAGCGTCTTCCTCGTGCAGGTCCATTTAGGAGAAATTCAGAGCACGGCGTGGGGAAGGAAACTCTATGTCCTGATTTTTAACAGGTTCTACGTCAACGCATTTGTCAACAGGCTCCTCACCCGGCTCTGGCCCATCGCCAACGTCTGATCCCTTCAACCCAACCGATTCCATGAAATCCATGACCACCGAAACTCTACACGTGAATAACGCACTCCTCGCCAGCGTCGAAGCGGCCTGCAAAAAAATGCCACCCCTGTGGCCGCTGAAGCACTTCGTCGCCGTCAACCCGTTTGTGGGTCTGAGCCACCTTGATTTTCCCGAAGCCACCCGGCTGGTCCGGAAAGTCGCCCACGGGAGAATGACCCTCTCCCCCGACGACTATGCGGCTGCTTTTGCCTCGGGCGGAATCCAGCAGGATGATCTCGCGAACGCGGCGCTTGGGACCGGAGGGGAGTGGACGCCGGAAGCGCTTGAGTCAGCCCTTGGCATACCGGAGGAAGAACCGGCGCGGCTGACGATCGCCGATGCACTCGACCGGGCGGCAGGATCGCATTGGGACCAACTGATCACCGAAGAAGTCTCGAAATGGTGTGCCTCTTACTACGATGAGGGCCAGGCGCTCTGGCGGATGCCATGGCGGTCGCTCCCGCTTTTCCGGGCCTGGAAGCGGGGCGCGGAGATGGACGCGACACCGGAGGTCTCAGGCCTGCCTGGTTTCCGGGCCACGGTCCGGTCGCTTCCCGATGATGCCCTTCTCGCCATCGAGGTGATTCTTGAAAAGACCGGCATCAAAGAGAGTGATTGGGAGGAGTTTTTTCACCGGCAGTTGATGACCATCCGGGGCTGGGCGGGGTATGTGCAATATCGGGTGCGGGAAAATGAGATGCGGGGGGAGAGCGATGGAAGCCTTTCCGAGCTCCTCGCCATCCGGCTGGCCTATGACTTCGCCCTCTACGAGGCCTTCGGGCCACTTTCGGAGCTGTCAGCACCGGCGGCCGCGCCCAAGGAAAAATCCACCCCGGCGCTGGCCGTGTGGCAGGATGCCTTGGAAGCTGCCCACCGGCGGAAGCTCCTCCTTGCGCTGAAGGGAGCGACCTGCAACGGGGCCGTAGCCACCGGTAGGCCATCCTTCCAGGCCGTGTTCTGCATCGATGTGCGGTCGGAGGTTTTCCGGCGGGCGCTGGAGAGTGCTGCTCCACGGTCCGAGACCATCGGTTTTGCCGGATTCTTCGGATTCCCCATCGAGGTGGTTCCCTTGACCAAGGATCACGGCGCGGCGAGGTGTCCTGTGCTCTTGCTCCCCTCCCATAAAGTCCGGGAGGCGGGCCCGGAAACCAATGCCGTGAGGGAGCGGGCCCACGAGGACGAGCTGCGGAAATCGGCTGTCGCCTCGGGGATCTGGAAATCCTTCCAGACCGCATCGATCACCTGCTTCCCCTTTGTCGAGACTCTGGGGCTGGCGTATATCAGAGACCTTGTGCGGGACAGCCTCGCCCGGCCGTCAAAAAAATCCCCTCCCGCGGCGGGCTACCATGTTGATTCCCATTCCTGCGGCTGCGGCGCTGACCACGGCATTCCAGCCGGGGACCGGATCGCGATGGCCGAAGGCGCGCTGAGGAACATGGGGCTCACCCGGAATTTCGCCCGCCTTGTGCTGATCTGTGGACACGGAAGCCGGACGGAGAACAACCCGTTCGGGTCCTCCCTGGATTGCGGCGCCTGCGGGGGACATGCGGGAGACGCCAATGCGCGGATTGCAGCTTCCGTTCTCAACGAGCCCGGCATCCGGGAAGGTTTGGCAGAGAGGGGCGTGCAGATCCCGACTGACACACTCTTCGTCGCGGGGCTGCACAACACGACAACTGACGATGTTGAGATCTTCGATCAGGCCACCATTCCGCCCTCGCACAAGGCGGATTTGGAGTCCCTCCAGTTGGCTCTGGTGGATGCCGGCCGGGTTTCAAGAGAAGAGCGGGCCTCTTCCCTGGGGCTCGCCGGGCTGCCGACAGAACGGTTGCGGGTCGCCATCGAGCAGCGGTCCAATGATTGGTCGGAGGTCCGGCCAGAATGGGGGCTGGCAGGAAACCGGGCTTTTATCGCGGCACCCCGGAGCCGGACGAAAGCGCTGAACCTTGGCGGAAAGGCTTTCCTTCACAACTACGACCACACACAGGATCCTGAGAACCGGACCCTCGAACTCATCCTCTGCGCCCCGATGGTCGTGGCCAACTGGATCAACCTTCAATACTTCGGCTCCTCCGCCAACAACGCCCTGTTTGGCAGCGGCAACAAGGTTCTCCATAACGTCGTCGCAAAACTTGGCGTGCTGGAGGGAAATGGCGGAGACCTGCGGACCGGTCTGCCCTGGCAGTCGGTCCACAACGGGAAAGAGCTTGAGCACATTCCGCTGAGGCTCAACGCCTTCATCGAGGCTCCGCGGTCACGGATCGATGCCGTGCTCGCCAAGCACGCCAACGTGCGGGAGCTCGTTGAAAACCACTGGCTCCACCTCCATGCCCTCGAGGGCGACGCCATCCTCCACCGCCTCGCCGATGGTTCGTGGGTCCCGGTGGGCTGATGGGTTGCCCTTTCGTTGTCTTGGAGGCTTTTTGCATCCGGCAACGAATCCTGGGATCCGCTCACGTTCTTCCTTCAGACAACAAAAAAGCCGCCGCCGGTTGACCCGGCGGCGGCTTGCTATGGTTTTGCTCTCGGTTGGATTTTTAGAATTTCAGGCCAGTATAGAAGCCGAGGATTGTGGCGTTCTGCACAATTCCCGTTCCGGCCGGCCGGATTTCATACTGAATAAAGGGCTGCACGAAGGCCCACTTATTGATCGCGAAGCGGTAGCCGCCTTCGAGGAAGATCGTGTAGTTGGGCTGGTTCGTCCGATTATTGTTCTGAAGGTTCTCAATGTTGTAGTAGCTGTAGCTGCCGTAGGCGATGGAGAACATCGTCTGGTCCTCATCGCGGTGGGGGATCAGGCCGGTGTAAACCAAGCCGGTCTGGAAGTAGAACGGGAACAGGTTGTTATACTTCGGGGCGAGGCTCACGAGGCTGAACATGTTCAGACCCTGTTTGGATAGTTTCGGGGCCTCTGTCGAAACGGGGGCCTTGAAATCTTTTCCGGTCGCAACAGATTTACCATCGGACGGACCTTTGGCCAGCGGGGCGGGTTCCTCAGGTGAGGGCTCACGGAAGAGCATTTGGTCGGCCTGAAAATACATGCCGTATTGCCCGTAGCCGGGAGTTCCGAAGAAGGATTTCTTGGAGGTCCCGTAGTAATATCCACCGATGGCATATTTGCCGGGCAGCTTGCTGGCGCCCAGCTCGGGCGTCACGCCGGTCTCGACCATGGCCATGAGACCGTTGCGGGACGGATCAGGCCCGTAGCCCTGGTAGGCCAGGCCGTGGTTGCCGCTGGCTGTTCCCTGGGGAAAGGACATAAACAGGCCGCCCTTGGCGTAATACCATTCCATGGGTTTGACCTGCAGCGTGCCGCCCCATGTGGAGAAGCTGGAGGAGAAGGGGATGTTGCCGCCAACACCCTTCGAGCTGTTCACCGCATTGTTGAGGAACAGCTTCGAGAGCGGTTGGTCGATGAACTCCTTCTGGGGCTGCAGCCAGCCTCCGCGCAGGACGATCATGTCCTTTACCGGAAGAAGGTCGGCGGATCCAATTTCCAAACCGAAGTTCAGGACGCGGAACTGTGTTCCCGAATACCAGTTCGTCGGGCTGAACATGCCGTTGCCCTCCACGAACTCATTCGGATTCGCGGCCGCCTGCGAGTCGCGGTAGCGGAAAGCCGCAAATCCTTTGACCCCCTTGAGGGCATCCACATTGAGCAGCTTTCCGAAATTCTGCTCGGCACCGAACTCGATGCCTTGGTCCCAGAAGCCGCGCGCCCCGCGCTGGCTGTCCACCACGCCGAAGAAAGCGCCGTAGTATTTGCCATTGAATGTCAATCCAATGTCGGCCAGGGAATCCCGGAGGCCGAACCAGTTGCCGGTCATGTATTTGCCGTTCCACCAGTCGGCGAGCGGTGTGCTGCCGGCCTCGGGGGCGGGTTCCATGGTGACCGTTCCGGCGAAGGCCGGGGTGGAGATGAGGGTGGCGGCGAGCAAGGCCTTCGCGAGGCCGGAAACTCGCCCGGATATATGCAGATGTTTTGTTGACATAGACTAAGTTAAGGAGGCGACATACTCATCGGAGTATTTGCAAGCTCTCAAGAAGAATAATGTGACAATTTTGTAACATTTGAATAATTGCCACCCCTCACCTCCGCTGCCCCAGCGTCGTAAAAACGAGCACCCAGAAAGCCTGGATAAAGACCGCCACGGGAACCTGGAGCAGGGGGGGCATGGCATACACGAGGGCCACTCCCGGAATCCAAATCATCCACCCCGAAACCTGCACCGGAAATAAACGCTCCACGATGAAATCCCGACAGAAAATTTTCCTCCAAGCGGAGGAACGGAATCCCTCATCACGCCAGAGGAACCATGCAAGCGCCAGGGGGTTCGCCAAAAATGGGCTGTAGAGGAACTGGTCCACCAGAAGTTTGGTGAGGATCGTTTGAAAATCCGTCCCGGCACCAAACCACGCTTCCTGGCTCCGGTAGAAAAAATCCACGAGCACCCCGAGCATCCCCCAGGCCGGCGCGGCGGTCAGAAACAGCCACAGGTTGCGACGGGTCGGCCGGCCGCCCTGAAAAAACGCGATCCGTAAAATCTCCGGGAGCAGCGCGGCAGCGAGCACATACGAGAAAAACGTGAAGGCATAGCCCGCCTCCTGCTTCACATGCGCAACCTGCACCAGAAAAATCCGCGTGCCATCATGCGCCACGTAGGCGGAGAAAAAGACCAGCATGAGGCACTGGAGAAGCAGCCCGGGAAGCAGGTTGGCCCGCGCGGCGGCGGCAGCCAGGCGAATGGCGCGCGAAAAGTGGCTCATGTGGACCAGCACCTATGCGGCCGGCGGGTCCGTTTGGCAAGGGGTGAAAAATTCCGGGCGAAAATTCCGCCGCCGGTGTTGACATGCCTGCAATGAATTAGTATTTCTAATCCCAGATGACCGCCGAAATCCTCGCCCGCATCCAGTTCGCTTTCACGGCGGCGTTCCACTATCTCTACCCTCCCTTGAGCATCGGATTGGGACTTGTGCTGGTCATGATGGAAGGTCTCTGGCTCAAAACCGGCAATCCCCTCTTCCACAATATGGCGAGGTTCTGGACGCGGGTTTTTGCCCTGACATTCGCCATCGGCGTCGCCACGGGGATCGTGATGGAGTTCGAGTTCGGAACGAACTGGTCCACCTATTCCCGCTTTGTTGGCGACATCTTTGGAAGCGCCCTTGCTGCGGAGGGGATCTTTGCGTTTTTCCTGGAATCCGGGTTCCTGGCCCTCCTTCTCTTTGGTTGGAACAAGGTGGGTCCCAAAATGCACTTCTTCGCAACGTGCATGGTCGCCTTCGGTGCCCATTTCAGCGCGGTCTGGATTGTGGTTGCCAACTCCTGGATGCAGACCCCGGCGGGTTTCCACTTGGAGACCGTCGTCGATGGCAAGACGGTCGTGCTGCCCCCCGGCCACATCGTAACGCAAGCGGACCTGACCAGCGCGCGGGCCGTCGTGGACGACTTCTGGGCCATGGTCTTCAATCCGTCCTCCATCGACCGCCTGACCCACGTTGTGCTCGGAGCCTGGATGGCCGGCGCGTTTCTCGTGGTGAGCATCAGTGCCTTCTACCTCCTCCGCAAGCGGCACCTCGAGTTTGCCAAGGCCTCCATGAAAGTCGGCCTTGCCTTCGCCACCGTCGCCACTCTCCTCCAGATGGTCAGCGCGGATATCACCGCGAAGGGGGTTGTAAAAAACCAGCCGATCAAGCTTGCGGCGATGGAAGGGGTCTTTGAGACCGTGCCCTCGACGCCCATGACGCTATTCGGCTACGTGGACACCGCCAACGAAACCGTCATCGGACCAAAAATTCCCGGGCTCCTCAGCTTGCTGGCCTTCAATTCGTTCACCAAGCCCGTCCCCGGTCTGCGGCAGCTCCCCACGGACCAATTCCTTCAGGCCAGACACCCGCAAACCCCGCCGCAGGATTTTCCCCAGCTCCGAAAATCCTACTGGCCGAATGTCGCGGCCGTTTTCCAGTTCTACCACGTCATGATCATTATCGGTGTGGCGATGCTCGTCCTGGTTTTGATCTCCTGCTTTTTCTGGTGGCGCGGCTGGCTGTTTGACCTCGACCGCCCGCTCACCCGCTGGCTCCTGCTGGCCCTTGTGCTCTCCGTTCTCGGACCCCAGATCGCCAACCAGGCCGGATGGTTCACGGCGGAGATGGGGCGCCAGCCCTGGATCGTCTACGATCTCCTGCGGACCTCCGAGGGGGTCTCAAAGGTGGTTTCCGCGAACCAGATCGTCGCCTCCCTCGTTCTTTTCGGCCTCGTCTACGCCCTCCTCTTCGTCATGTTTATTTTCCTCCTGACCCGCAAAATCCAGCACGGGCCGGATGATGAGGAAGAGAGCGAGGAGATGCCCGACAGCTGGAAAGCCCTCATCCGGACCACGCCGCGCGCATGAACTTCCTCGATCTCAACATCATCTGGTATATCCTCGTCGGCGTCCTCTTCACGGGCTACGCCATGCTCGACGGCTTCGACCTTGGCGTCGGAGCCCTTCACCTCTTCGTCAAAAAAGACGAGCACCGCCGCATGTTCCTGAACTCGATCGGCCCTGTCTGGGACGGCAATGAGGTCTGGCTCGTCACCGGTGGCGGGGCGCTCTTTGCGGCCTTCCCCGAGGCCTACGCCACCGTGTTCTCCGGGTTTTATCTCGCGTTCATGCTGCTGCTCTGCTCACTCATCTTCCGCGCCGTGGCTATCGAGTTCCGCAGCAAGGAGGAGTGGGGCTGGTGGCGCCAGCTCTGGGATGTGGCCTTCAGTGCGGGCAGCTTCGTCTCTGCCCTCCTTATCGGCGTTGCCATGGGAAACATCGTTCGGGGCATCCCGCTGGATGCCGACCACGAATTCGCCGGCACATTCCTCGGGCTCCTCAACCCCTACGCCCTCCTGATGGGCGTGACCACCGTCCTCCTCTTCGCCATGCACGGAGCGATCTACCTCTCGATGAAGACGGATGGCGAAGTCCACCAAATCGTCGCCGGCTGGGTCCCCCGCCTCATCGGGTTTTTCCTCGCTTCCTATTTCCTTTTCAACATCTACACCCTCATTGAGGTCCCCTGGGTGCTCGAGACCGTCCGAGCGAGGCCTTACGTCTTCCTGGTCGTTGCGATCAATGTCCTGATCGTGCTCAACATCCCGCGCGAGATCAGCAAGGGCCGCGACTTCAATGCCTTCCTCTCCTCTTGCACCTCGATGGCCCTGATGATGGCGACGTTCGGCCTCACGTATTTTCCGAACATGGTGCTCTCGAGCCCCAATCCGGAAAACAGCCTCGATATCTGGAATGCGGCTTCGACTCAAAAAACGCTCGGCATCATGCTGATCATCGCCATCATCGGCGTCCCGCTCGTCCTCGCCTACACCGCCAGCATTTACTGGGTCTTCCGCGGCAAGACCACCCTCACCAAGCACAGCTACTAACCGCTCCGTCCTTCATTTGAGACTTGAGTGGGAGGGCAGGGGGACATCCGGCTTTGCTTTTGTCAGGAATGGCCTACCTGCCATGCACGGAAAGCACGTGGAGGATGGTTTTCAGGACAATTTCAAGGTCCAGCACCGGCGAGTAGAACCGGATGTAGTAGAGATCGAAGCGGAGCTTTTCCATCGCATCTGACAGGCTTGCTCCGTAGGGGAAATTCAGTTGGGCCCAGCCGGTGATGCCGGGTTTGACGAGATGTCTGAGGTGGTAAAACGGGATTTCGCTCTCGTAAACCGGAACGAGGCGCACCCACTCCGGACGCGGGCCGATCAGGCTCATGTCCCCCGCCAGCACGTTGACGAGTTGCGGGAGCTCATCGATTCGGAAGGCACGAAGGATTTTTCCGACCCGGGTAACGCGAGGGTCATTGCCGGAAGTGTAAGCCGGGCCGGAATCCGCTCCCACGACCATGGTGCGGAATTTCAGGATCGGGAAAACCTTCCGGTTGCGACCGACCCTGAGCTGGCGGAAAAAAACCGGCCGCCCCGACTCCAAAAAGATGGCGAGCGCAGACAGCAGGAAAAGCGGCATGAGGGAGGCAAGGAGGAGGAGCGAAACAAGGGTGTCGAAGGCGCGTTTGATGAGGCGATAATGCGAGCGCTCCGCGAGGCTGAAGTCCTGCTCAAAAACCCAGGCGGGGTTGAGATGAAGTGTGGGGACCTGCCTCCACATTGATGAGTAGAACGCATTGAGGGTGAGCACGGGAAGCTGTGCGAAGTGCATGCGAACCAGTTTCTCAATGAGCCCCGGGAACATTTCCTCGGGAGGCTCGGTCAGGATGACGGCTTCATATCTTCGGGTCACGTCCTCCCAGAATGCGGCTGTTCCGGTACCGCCGCCTCCATCAATGAATGGAAGCTCGTCTTGGGTCAGCTGGACCATCGGGTTTTTGAGTCCGGTTTTGTCGTAGGCCGTGGAGAACTCTTTGAGGGACTGCGGGTGGCCGATGACCAGATAGGGACGGGATCGGGCCATGCGGGCTTGGATCCGGTATCCAGCCTCGCGGGCGGCAAGGGCCACCGGAATGAAGAGCGCGGTGCTCAGCAACAGCACAGCGCGGCTTTCCTGAACAACGCGATCCGCCCCGAGGAAAACCACGTAAATCAGGAACAGGGCTGCTGCTGTTGCGAGCGCAGTGCCAAGAATGAACTCGGAAGCAGCACTCAACCGGCGGAGCTGGACCGGCTTCCGGTAGGCTCCGCTGATGGCGGCTCCCCCGATCAGGCAGACCCCATAGAGGATATAGGAAATCCACCCACCCCTCCCCGACTCCCCGCCGGGAATATACCCCAACCGCAGCGCACTCGACGCAGCGAGGGCGGCCAGCAACAGGACCACGTCCACCGCAGGCAGGACGAGGCTCCAGAGAAAAGGGCCGGAGAAGATATCGGCCCACGCCTTTCGGGAGGGCTCTCGTCTGGAGCTCTCTTTGGCGGGATGAGGTGCGGACGGGGCTTCAGCCATTTCTGGGGGAGGGCGCGTTCACGCCGGGTTTTTTCCGCTACCCGTGTTGTGGCTATAGTAGTAGTTGTAGTAGGGATACTCGTGATTCGAAGGCTCGACCGCATTGTAAACGATACCTCCGACCGAGGCGCGGCGGGAGATGAGATGTCCGATCGTCCGGCGCGCAAGGCGCAGGCTGGTGATGCCGCTCCGGATCGTCACAAGGGCGGTATCCACCTTGCCTGCCAGGATGCTCGTCTCGTCCACCGCCAGCACCGGAGAGGAGTCAAAGATGATGCAGTCAAATCGCTTTTCGACATCCGCCAGAAAATGGTCCAGCGACGTGTGGACGAAGGCCTCCGACCCTCCGGTCCCGTAATAGCCGCGCGGAATAAACCACAAATTCTTGATCTCCGTCGGCTGGATGGCTTTTTCCACCGTCACGTTGCCGTTGAGGATGTCGCCCAGCCCGGGATCCTGCTCGATGCCGAAATGCCGGTGGAGCGAGCCTCGCCGCAGGTCGGCATCCACGAGCAATGTTCGCGTGCCGGAAGACGCCAGGCAGGTGGCGATATTTGCTGAGACAGTGGATTTCCCTTCGCCTGGCATGGCGCTGGCGATGAGGATACTTTTCGGCGGGCCGTTTTCCCACTCGGTGAAGAGCAGCCAGGAGCGCAGCTTGCGGAAGGACTCAAAGAGCCCCTGGTTGTCATCCTCGTTGACGCGCAGAAGCTGCTGGCCTTCGGGGACTTTGGGAATGATCGCGACCACTTCCTCCTCAACGATGGATTGGAGCTCGGCAATGGAAACAATCCGGTCATCGAGAGCCCCGATGACAAGGAGGATGCCAATCCCGGCAACGGCCCCCATGAGGGCGCCGAGGGCAAGATCGCGGGCGAGCGGCTGGATGCTCACGCCGGGCGGCGTGGCGTATTCCATAATAGAGAGGATGTCCTGCTGGATGTTCGCGTTGACATCTACGTTTTGGACGCTGGCGAGGAGGCGGTCGTAGAGGCCTTTTTTTCGGTCGATGTTTGACTTGAGGCGATCGAACTCGCCCATCCGGCTGCTGAGGTCGAGCGAGCGCTTCTCCCAGATCTCGATCTGGTTTTTGGTGTTGTCGATCTGGGCCGCCAGCGACTGGCGCTTGGATTCGAGCTGCTCGAGCGACTGGGTGCGGTAAACCTCCAGTAATTTTTTGTTTTGGCGGATTTCCTCCTCGACCTCTTGGATTTTTGGATGCGACGGTTTGCGGGTTTCAAGGAGTTGTTCGCGGTGGGCCTGGAGCAAAAAGTTGCGCCGCTTGACGGCAAGGTAGCTCTCGGCCGGAGTTCCTCCTCCGCCCGAGACAAGGAGATCCTCGACGGGGGTCCCCTGGCCGTCGGACCCTTGCGGAGCGGACGCTGCCGCGACACCGGCCACGCGGTCGATATTCTGCTCCTCGGTCAGGCGGCTGGTCAGGTTGTATTCGGACTCGAGGACGGCGAGGTCCCTGTTGAGCTGCGCGAGGTAGCCGCTGGTGCTCACCCCTTCCTCCTTGAGAAACGAGAGGTTGTTTTCCTTCGTCCAGGCCGCCAGCTCATCCTCATCCTTGCGGAGCCCGGTCTCCACGCGGGCGAGTTCGTCGGTGATCGCGCTCAGCGTGTTCTGGGACTTCTCGTTGAAGATCCCCCGCCGGAGCGCAATGTATTCCTCCATCAGCGCGTTCAGGTAGGCCTTGACGTAATCCGGATTCTGCCCGGTCGCCGTGAGGACAAAAATCGACGTGCGCGGGATCTGCATGACCTGGATGTCCACCGGCACGGGGGAGAGGTCGGGGCGCATCGACTGGACCCGGGCCGCCGACCGGCGACGCACCTCCGCACTTTGCATGAGCTCCGTCTGCGTTCCAAAAAAGTTCACAGCCTCCTCGCTGAACATCCCGCTTTCGGGCAGCGTGATCCTTCCGCTGACGAGGATGCGGCCGTAGGACTGGTAGCTGATCGGACTGGTGAGGGAGAGCCAGGCCTGCGCGGCCAGACCGATGCTGATCGTAATCGCCGGGACCCACCAGTAGGCCGTGATCACCCTCCGGTAACGGGAAATTTTTGAGCGGATAGCGTCTGCCCGCTCCCCAATCGCATTGCCGACTGGAAGGGGTGCGGAGGGATCGCTGAGAGGCGTGGACGAGTAGCTCATGGCGGCGCCTAAAAGTTGAAGAGACGTTCGGGGACGACGATATAATCGCCCGGTTCAACGATCATGTCCTTGCTCGTGTCTCCCCGCTCAAGGACCGCCTTGACATCTACTTTGAAACTCTTGTTCTGGCCGTCGGCAGCCGGCCGGATCAGCCGGACCCGGCGCTTGTCGGCAAAATCGGCGAAACCGCCGGCCTCGAGAATGGCCGCAGCCACCGTCACCTTGCGGTCCCGCGGAATTTCCTGAGCCCCCTGCTTCATGACCTGGCCGGTCACGAAATACGTTCCCATCGGGAGCGTGCTCGCCGTGTCCAGCGCCAGCCCGACCGTCGCCTTGCGGTAAAAGGATCTCTCCAGCGCCTTCCGAACGTCGTCGGCCACCGCCTTGCAGGTGCGGCCGGACGCCTCGATGCGCCCCACATAAGGAAAATCAATCTCCCCGGAGGAGGCGACCGTCACGAAAACCGGTTCGTCTCCTTCCTCCAAAACCCGGAAGCTGAGCCGGTCGCCCACGGCCAAGGTCCGCTTGTCATCCAACTGGCCGGTCGCCGCCATTCCGAGCGAAGGCTTCTGCTGCCTTGCCGGATACTCCGGCACGCCAGGATCCAGGTTCAAATCATCATTCGGAATCTGGGCCCGAGCGGATCCCGTCATCGCCATCAGGGCCAGAAAACCACCCAGCCGCAAAAATCCGCGCCGCAATAAGGTCTGTGGAATTCCGGGGTGAAATCTCATGTTAGAACGTATGGCCCAAGGAGAGCGTGAATAGCTGTCTGCTGTAATCCGCTCCAAATGTGGACTGGTTGTTTTGAAAATACGACCAGCTGAACCCCAAGTCAGTATCTTTCATCACTTTAAACGAAAAATTCAGCTGGCCGGTGAAGTTCGTGAACGGCACCGGATCCGTCGTTCTGGAAATTGTCCCATACTGGTAGGTCGCCATGACCCCGACGCTTGTAACCCGATTCAGCCGATATTGCAACTGGTAGCCTGCGGAATTTGTCTCCTGGTAGTCGGAGACAGTCGATCCGGAGGCCTGGCGGGAAAGGATCATAGTTTGGGTGAGGTAGCGGGTGAGACGGTTGTTGATGCTAAAGATAAAGTAAGGCTGGACGTAATTGCTGCCGCCAAGGGTGCCTTCAACGTTCGTGTTGAAGCCATTGTCCTGCTGGTAAACGATCTGGTCGGTCTGTTGACCGGTGTTCGTGAAGTCGCCTGTCTGGACGCCGGCTTCAAGATAAATCCCAGTGTAGTCGGTGAGGCGGCTCTGGTAAAAAAGTCCGGCCTGGGTGGTCACCGAGTTATTGAGGATCTGCTGGGTATATTGGGTGGCGGTCGCTTGAAGGCGGATTCCCGTGCTGGTTGTCGGGGTCACATCGTAGGAGACCGTTCCATACCACGAGTAGGAGGTGTAGTTTTGCGAGTTGAACTGATCATTGCTCAGGGAAAGGACGTCCGTGCGCTCGAAGCCCGTGAGAAAAAGCAACTGGTTGGGGTGCCAGAGGAGGGAGAGGCCCCCCTGGTTCGTGAGCTGGCGGAAATTAACCGAATTCGTCAGTGCCGGGCTGTTGTTATTGCCGCCGTTGGTGATGGACGGGTAGTCGTAAAGGGTCAAAACGAAATCCAGGAAGTAAATCCGATAGTCCAGCCCGGTGTAGGGAGCAAGATCGACTCCGCTGTCGTTGTATTGTGTGTAGCGGAGGTATTGGGTGTAGTTGAAGCCAAGGTTGAGTTGAAGCTCGTTGCGCCGCGTGGCCTTCCAGTACAGGCCAAGATTGACGCCACAGGTCACAAAAATATCTGCCAGGGGAGCATCGGGCGAACTGTTGACATTGGTATCGTAATTGACGGTGGTGTAGGCGCCGAGCGTCAGGATGACAGGTCCGAGGTGCGCCAGATCCGACCGGCCGGTTCCACGGTCCATCGCCCCCTCCCGGTAGTTACGAAAGGCCTGCCAGCCGGCCAGGGAGCCTTTCTGGCCGTAAACCGCCGAACCCAAGCCGAATGGCTGGCCGGAGGAAGCTGCCCCCTGGCTGTTGAGTCCCGTCGGATTACCCCCCCAGGCACTCGTGGAGGAGGAGGCGTTCCCGACATATTGCGCCCGCAGCGAAGGCAACCCGCAGAGGCACAGCACCAAGACCCCCCGGAAAGGAAGGGACCAGGCTAATCTTCGCATCTGGTTACGTGCCACCCTGCGCAGACTATCACAACTGCCACCAAGGCTGGCAATCGGAATCCCCCGGCTGTTCGCAAGAACACGAAACAGAACAACCAGTTGTCTGCGGGGATGCTTGACAAAACCCCGCTGCTGGAGTAGACAGAGTCAAATGTTGACTCACAACCAGCAAGGCATTTGCAACCGCCTGTGGTTGGGCGGAGTCAGCATCGTGCTCCTGTTTCTTTTGACAGGCGGAGATTTGGTTGCGCAGACATGGAATCTCAATTCCAATGGCACATGGGGGACGGCAGGCAATTGGTCTCCGGGAACCGTGCCCAATGCCGTGGATGCTACCGCGACCTTGGGCTCGGTGATCACGGCTAACCGGCTGGTGACGATCTCATCACCGGTGACTGTTGGCAGCCTCGAAATCAACGATAACAACCGCTACACTGTTTCGGGGAGCACCCTTACCTTTGATGTCAGCAGCGGAGAGGCTTCAATGAATGTCGCTGGCTCCGGTGGCGGCAGCGCTGGGCACGTGCTCAACTCTGCCATCTCACTGAATGACAACCTAGCGATCACGCGGGCGACCGGGGGAAATTTGGATATCAACAGCACGATTGCGAACAATGGAAATGCCATCCGCGTGGCTTCCGCATCCGTTGTGCGTCTGGACGGCGCGATTTCGGGGGCAGGGGGCCTGACGGTGGACGGCACCGGCACGGTGACCATGGGTGGTGCGGCCAACTCCTACACGGGCACGACCACGGTCAAGAACGGCCTTCTCAATCTCTCAAAAGCCACGAACGTGACCTCCCTGGCGGGAAATCTTCAAATCGGGGATGGCACCGGCAGCGCGGCATCCGCCCGCGTGGCCATCACGAACACGGGACAGATCGCCGATTCCAGCACCGTAACGATTTTGTCCGATGGCCGGTTGACCTTGAACGCTTCCCGGAGCGAGACCATCGGAGCCCTGAATTCCACTTCATCCGCTGCCTCTGTTGTCTTGTCCGCCAGCAGTACACTGACGGTTGGGTCGGGCGCGTCTCCTGCCGGAGCATTTGCGGGTATCATCTCCGGTGCGGGACTGCTCACCAAAGCGGGAACTGGCACGCTCGAACTCTCTGGCGCAAACACCTACTCCGGTCGCACGCAGATCAACGGGGGAACGCTGCGCATCGGTGCCGACAACAACCTGGGGACGGCGCCGGCCTCTGCAACCTCCGGCCATCTTCAATTCAACAATGGGACGCTCGATACCACGGCCAGCTTTACCCTCAATGCCAACCGTCGCATCACTCTGAATGCCGGCGGAGGAACGTTTTCCCCAGACGCCGGAACGACCCTCACCTATGCGGGATTGGTTTCCGGGACCGGCCGGCTGACCAAATCCGATGCCGGAACCCTCCGCCTCTCCGGCGGGGCGGGTTCGAACTCGTTCTCCGGCGGCACGACCGTCAATGGCGGCACGCTCGCTCTGGCCAAGACCTCAGGCCAGAATGCGGTCGGAGCCGGCGCGATCACCTTGAACGCGGGCGGAACCCTCCTTCTGGAAAATACCAACCAGATTGGTGACACAACCGCCATGACGCTCGCTGGAGGCGCGTTCTCTACCGGCTCCGGATTTTCCGAAACGCTGGGCGCTCTGACCCTGACGGCGGACTCCTCCATCACTCTCGGGGCCGCCATTCACAACCTCCGCTTCGGGGCCAGCAACCTCGCCTCATGGACGCCGGGGGCTCAGCTGACTATCTACGGATGGACGGGAATCGGAGGGAGCAGCGGAAGCGCAGGCAAAATTTTCTTCGGGTCCCTGCCGACCGGCCTCACGTCCATCCAGCTTTCCCAGATATCATTTCAGGGTTACTCGGGTGCGCAGTTACTGGCCAATGGGGAGCTTGTTCCCATGGCCGTTCCGGAAGCTCAGACCCTCTTTGCCGCCATCGTTCTGGCGGCCCTGCTGGGTTGGTCTGAACGCCGCCGGATCGCCTACGTCCTCCAGAAAAAAACCGCGCTTGCGACGAGCGCGACTCCGTAGGCCACACCGCCAAGGGCGGCTGCTTTCCAGCGGATCGGGATTCCTGTCAGCCAGGTGATCGCATCGCGCAGCAGATAGGGCATCCCGACGAGGAACAGGCCGGCGATCACCCACGCGTAGGCGAGCAGGACAAGGAGCAGTCGTGTTGGTTCATCGCGGAGCACAGCCGACTCCAGCAGCGGCTCGGCCGCCAGGAGCAGGAGCATGCCCAGCGACCGGACGGCGAGGAACTCCGGCACATAAATCCACGACAGAATCGATCCGGCCACAATCCCAAGGAGCATCATATTCCGGAGAGGGGAAAACTCCCCAAGGTCGATGGAGCGGACGAGAAGGAAACTCCAGACGGCGGCAATGGCCAGCAGAACAGTGGCCGCCGCCCGCGATCGCGGAAAGGTTTTGGCCCAGGCCATGGAGTCCGATGGCTTGGCCAACGCAAACGCATGGCCGAGGATCAGGAGGAGGCCCGCAGCCAGGCCGGTGGTGAAAAGAGTCAGGTGGTAGATCATGCGGTCGGCTTTTTTTTGGTTTCTTTGTCCCAGAGTTTTTTTTCCAGGGCACGCACGGCGGCGGCGACCTGGGCTTCTTTTTTGCTCAGCCCCTCCCCCTGGCCGAGGTCCTTCCCATTCCACACCACCCGGCACACAAATTTTTTTGAGTGCTCGGGGCCGGTCATGGAGAGGAGCTCATACTCGGGGGCATTCGGGGCAATCGACTGGAGAAGCTCTTGAAGAAATCCTTTGGGGTTGATCTCTTCCGGCTGGCTCTCGAGGTCGGCGAACGTCTCCTCCATCTGGCTCAGCAAAAAGATCCGCGAGGCCTCAAACCCGCCGTCGAGATAGATGGCTCCGACGACGGATTCAAACGCGTCAGCAAGCGTCGAGGCCCGCTCGCGTCCTCCGCTGGCTTCCTCGCCGCGCCCCATCATCAAAAAGCTACCCAGGTCGAGCTCCAGCGCCCGCTCGCGAAGCGCCATGCGCGAAACAATCCGCGTGCGCAGCTTGGTCATGCGACCCTCGCTGAAATCGGGAAAAATCCGGAACAGGTGTTCGGTGACGACGACCTGAATGACGGCATCACCAAGGAATTCGAGGCGCTGGTTGTCAAAAGGGTAGTCTTTGCGCTCGAGGGAAATGCTGGGGTGCGTGAGCGCCTCGGCCAGGAGGAGACCGTTGCGGAATTTGTAACCCATCCGCTTCTCCAGCGGATTCATGATCGAGCGGGTCAGCATATTATGCATGCTTGCCCAACAGGTGGCCCGGGTTCAGCTTTTTGAGGGCTGGAACCGTAAAGAGGCCATCCTTGCGGATCAGCTTGCCATCGAACCAGACCTCGCCGCCGCCGTAGTCGGGGCGCTGGATGCAGACCATGTCCCAGTGGATCCGGCTGGTGTTCCCGTTTCCGGCAACCTTGTAGGCCTGTCCGGGGGTGAAGTGGAACGATCCCGCAATCTTCTCGTCAAAAAGGATATCGCGCATCGGGTGGAGGATGTGCGGATTGAAACCGAGGCTGAACTCGCCGATGAATCGCGCCCCGGGGTCGCTGTCGAGGATCTTGTTCAGCGCAGCCGTGTTGTTCGCAGTGGCGTTGATGATCTTCCCTTTGGAGAATTCCAAGCGAACACTGTCGAACGCGACGCCCTGGTAGATGCTCGGGACGTTGAACGAAACATGCCCCTCGACGCTTTTTTTGACAGGGCAGGAGAAGACCTCGCCGTCGGGGATATTGCGGTCGCCTCCGCACACGACCGAGCCGATTCCCTTGATCGAAAATTGCAGGTCGGTGCCCGGTCCGCAAAGGCGCACCTTGTCTGTGCGGTCCATGAGCGATTTGAGTGCCGCCATGCCGGGGGCCATCCGGGAGTAGTCGAGCGTGCAAACCTTGAAAAAGAAGTCCTCGAAAGCGGGGGTACTCATCTGGGCCTGCTGGGCCATGGCGGGAGTCGGCCAGCGCAGCACAACCCACTTCGTCTTGTTGATCCGCCAGTCCATGACCGGCCGCATCTTGCCGGTGATCAGGCGCATCTTGTCGTCGGGCACGTCCGACATCTCCGTGATGTTGTGGCTGCCGCGCACCGCAATGTAGGCGGCCATCTTTTTCATGCGGGCCAGCTCAACGCCGCTCGTGACCTCCATTTGGGCCTCGGTCGCACCAAGGGCCAACTCGCGGGCCACACGGGAGTGGTGGGTCGTGACAAATGGCACCGCCCCCGCCGCCCTCGCCGCCCGGATCAGCGACACCGCGATCTCGTCGGGTGCATCAAAAACCTCGATCAGAACGTGTTCGCCCTTGGTCAGTTTCGTAGAGTGGCGGGTCAACACCTCCGCCAACTTGTCGCATCGTGGATCCTGCATCCCGCCGAATCTCTCCCCCTCGCAGAAAAAATCAATGCCGGAGTGCCCTCAGGGGACGATCTCCGAGCCGATTCCCGCATTGGTGAAAATCTCCAGCAGGAGTCCGTGCTGGATGTGTCCGCCGATCAGGTGGGTTTTTTTGACCCCTTTTTTCAGAGCGGCGGCTGCAGATTGAACCTTGGGAATCATGCCGCCGGCAATCACCTTTTGCTTGATGAGCGACTCGGTTTGCTCGGAGGTCAGGGACGGAATCAGGGAGGTTTTTTCATCCGGGTTGCGCATGATGCCCGGCACGTCGCTGACGAAGATGAGCTTGGTGGCCTGGAGCTCAGCAGCCAGGGCGGCCGCGGCGACGTCGGCGTTGATGTTCAGGACGGTTCCATCCTTCGTCGCCCCGATCGGGCTGATCACCGGAACGACCTCGTGCGCGATGATCTCCCGGATTGCCGCCGTTTTGAGCCCCTCGGCCTCGCCGACAAACCCGATATCCATCGCGCTGCCATCCTCCAATTTTTGTGGCGGCATCCGCTTGGCCAGGAAGACGGATTTTCCGGAGAGTCCCTGGGCGCGGCCGCCATACTCCTGGATTGTTTGGACGATCTCCGGGTTGATCTCCCCGTCGAGCGTCGCCTCGACGATCCCGATGGCCGTCGCGTCGGTCACCCGAAGGCCGTTCACAAACTGCGCCTTGAGGCCGGCATCCCGCATGCGGGCGGTGATCGCCTTGCCTCCCCCGTGGACCAGAACCGGATTGATGCCGACAGCCTCCAGAAAGACGACATCGCGGAGGAACTTCTAGACGATGTCCTCGTCCTCCATGGCGGCTCCGCCATATTTGATGACGAAGGTGTGCCCACGAAACTCCTGAATGAAAGGCAGGGCTTCGATGAGGCTTTCGGTGCGGGCTTCAGGCGTAAGGATCATTATTCTCCCAGATTGAGCCGGACATACTCTTCCGTCAAATCCGTTGTCCAAACGACGTGCGTGGCCTTGCCGATTTTGAGGTCCACCGTGACGCGGAACGCCTTCTTCGCCGCGATCTGGCGCAGCTTTTTGACCGGGGTTTTCGCAACCATCCCATCCACCGCCACCGGTAGCGCATCGTAAAAAATGTCGGTCTTGGCCTCATTCATGCGTGCCCCGCAGTATCCCACGGCATCGAGGATCCGGCCCCAGTTCGGGTCGCCGCCGGCCCAGGCACATTTCACAAGCGTCGAGTTGGCGATCGCCTCGGCGGCCTTGCGCGCATCCGCCCGACTCGCCGCCCGGCGAACCTCGACTTCGACAAACCGCGAGACCCCCTCGCCGTCCTTGACAATCATCCGCGCCAGCTCACGGTTCACAAAATCCAGCGCATCCCGGAAAATCTTTGGCGAAGGCGAGATCCCGCTGGCCCCGTTAGCGAGGAGGATGACGGTGTCGTTCGTGCTCATGTCGCCATCGACAGTGATCCGGTTGAACGAATCTTCGACCGACTCGCGGAGCACCGAGCGCAGCGCCGGAGCCGCCGCGATGGCATCGGTCGTCACCAAACAGAGCATCGTCGCCATGTTGGGATCGATCATTCCCGCGCCCTTGGCCATGCCGCCGATCCGGAATGTCCCGTCATGGGTCGTCACCTCCAGCGCAATCTCCTTGGCAAACGTGTCGCTCGTCATGATCGCCTTCGCAGCCGGCGTCCCGCCCGAACGCGTCAACTTCACCTTGGAAATGCCTTCGCGGATCCGATCCATCGGCATCGGCACACCGATCCGGCCGGTGGAGCAAACGAGGACTTGGGTGGACTTGAGCCCGAGGGATTTTCCGGTGGCGGCGGCCATCGAGCGGGCATCGGCCATGCCGGCGGGTCCGGTGCAGGCGTTGGCATTTCCGCTGTTGAGAACGACGGCGCGCACCCGACCCGAACGCAGGTGCTCGGCCGAAATCCGCACCGGTGCCGCCTTCACCTGGTTGGTCGTGAACGTCGCCGCGGCGACCGTCGCGGTCCCGGAAACAACGATGGCCAAATCGTCCCGGGTCACTTTCCCGGTCTTGATCCCGCATCCAGTGGCACCGGCCGCAAAACCCTCCGCCGCACAGACCCCGCCTTTGATCTTTCGCATTTTGTTCATAAGAAAAGCCCCGCTGTTTCCTCCAGCCCTGCCATCAGGTTGAAATTCTGAACCGCCTGCCCGGCTGCGCCCTTGATCAGGTTGTCTTCAGCCGAAAGCAGGATGACCCGCCTCGCCCGCTCGTCAAATCGCACCGAAATATCACAGAAGTTCGTCCCGGTCACATTTTTCGTATCCGGCAAATTTTTTGAAACCCTCACGAAGGGCTCGTCGGCATAGGCGGACTCCAGCGCGGGCAGGATGGCATCCGGTCCGACGCCGTCCTCGAGCCTCGCGAAAATCGTGGTGTGGATCCCGCGGGTCATCGGGGCGAGGTGGGGGACAAACGTGATGACGACCGGCCCGCCGGCTGCTTTCGAAAGCTCCTGCTCGATTTCCGAGAGGTGCCGGTGCTTTGGCAGCCCGTAAGCGCGGAGGCTTTCGTTGCATTCCCCGTAGAGCAGTGATGCGTCGGTCTTTCGCCCGGCTCCGCTCACCCCGCTCGCGCTGGACACCGAGATGTCCCCGGCCGATATCAGCCCCGCCTTCAGAAGGGGGACCATCGGCAGGAGGATGCTCGTGGGATAGCATCCGGCGGAAGCAACGAGGGCCGCGCCCCGGATCTCCTCACGATGAAGCTCGGGAAGCCCATAGACGGCTTTCTCCAGCAGGTGACCGGCCCCGTGCGCCTCTCCGTAAAATTCTTTGTAAACCTCCGCGTCGCGCAGCCGGAAGTCGGCGCTCAAGTCCACGACCCGCTTGCCCGCCTCACAAAGCGGGGCCGCAAACTCCGAGGCCAGCCCGTGCGGCAGTGCCAGAAAAAAATAGTCCGCCCCGCTCCCCAGAAGCGCCTCCATTGTTGGCTCGCAAAAAGCAAGCGCGCTCAGTGCGCCGCGTCCGTTCAGCCGGGGCAAAACGTCCCCCACCCGCTTGCCCGCATGCTGGCGCGATGTCACGGCCACCACCCGCACGGAGGGGTGCCCCGCCAGGATCGAGCAAAGCTCCTCGCCGGAATAGCCGTTCGCACCAACAATTGCCACTTCAACCATAGGCTCAGGAGTCTTCCCGCCCGACTCGCGCCGGACAAGAACGAACATCAAAAAATCACGTGCTCCGCCGGAGGATCCTGGCCCGCCACGCATAGAGGGCGACCCCCAGTGGGACCATCGCCAGGAGCGGCCACCACGTCACAAGCGGTGCCGGGGGCGGGGCGACATTGAGCGGAAACACTGCGCGGGTCACGCCGCCACGATACCCGACCTCCACCGTTACCTCCCAGCGCCCGGGCTCGCTCAGGGCAAGATAGGCTCCGACCAGCAGCTTGTTGGCAGAGTGCGCCGCCGTCGCCGGAACGGCCGTGCCCGATGCCACGGAGGAACACCACGACGGCATGCGGACGGGCCGCCCTGTTGAAATTCCCACCTGCCGAACCGACATCCGCACCTCCGCATCGGTTACGGGCCTGTTGGACGGCATCTCTTGGATAAGGACGCTCGCATCCAGCGGGCCCGCCCGCACAGGAACGGGTGCGGCAAAGAGCGTTACGCGAAGTCCATCCTCCTCGACCTGCCCGACCGGAAGTCCCCCGTCGGCAAACAAGCCCGGCGCGACAGCCAGCATCAGAAAAACAGCCGCTCTCAACCTCATGGCATCATCAGGGTTCCCCGCATATCCATCGGAAGAAAAATCAGCCAGATTCCCGCAAGGTAAAGAAGCGTTGCCAGGGCCGCCCACGGCAGGAAGACCGGAAATCGTCTCGCGGGAAACGCACTGGCTTTCCGCCAAAGAACCCAAAGCGTGTAGAGCATCCCCGCATTCAAAAACAGGATCTGCAGCCCGGTCAGGCCTGCAAAAGCAATCCCGGGCATATTCCAATCGGGCGCTGCCGCTCCGAATCCGATCTCCCTCGCGATCCGCTGGACCACCGGCCAGGGGGTCAGCAGGCCGGTGAAAAAATGGAACGAGAAATGCGCGATCCACATGCCGAATCCCAATGGGGCCAGCCCGGGCGCAAATCCTGCCGCCATCACCAAAACGTTTTTCCCTTCGCTGGAAAGCCAGCCGCAGACCAAAGCCAGAAGAAGTGGCAACACAGCCACAGCCAATACAAAAACCCCCGACCAAACCCATCCGGCGGCCGCCGGCCCGATCGCCTGGCGAAGGGCTTCCTCCCCCTCCCGCACCGGTGCCACCATCCCGGCCGCGTTGGCGAAGGCGGCAAAGACAAAGACCAGCACCATCGCCGCGATGTCGGGCCGTCCCGCAAAGTGCCCGACCGAGGACCGCCGGGGATCCGCAATCACGTCGCGCCCGGGCGGCACGGCGAGCAACCCGACATTGTCTTTTGGACAGGCCTGCACGCAGTCCAGACAGAACGTGCAATCCATATTCCCCGATTTCCGCGGCTGAAAAAGGTCCAGCTCGCAGCCGCGCTGGGATTCGTTCCCCCGGATGCAGTCGTGCGTCCGGCAGCTGGCGCAGGCCTCCGGCTCCCTCACGCGCACTTCGAGCGGGGACACCAGCGAGGAGACAAAATGGAACTGGCCGATCGGACAGACGTATTTGCAGAAGCCGGCCTTCTGAAAGATCCCGTCGATCACAACCGCTGCCGCAAAGTAGATAGTGATTACCCAAGCGGTCCACCACGGGCTCTCCCAAAGGTCAAAAAACTCGTAGGCCCAGAAAAATCCCGCCAGCAGACCGACGGCCAGCCACTTGGAGCGCAGAGCCCGCGGCCACCGCCGGTTCCCGCGAAAAATCTTCCGCCCCAGATCGCGGGCCAGCGTGAACGGGCACGCCATACAAAAAAAGTTTCCCGCCACAAGAAGCGCAAGGACGGTCAGCCCTCGCCAATGCGTCCAGGGCAGCACCCCGGCAAGGTTCATCGCACTCACCTGCGGCCCGAACAGGCCGTCGAGCACGACCACCGCCGCGAGCGCAAACATCACGGCCTGAAGGCTGCGACGGAAATACTTCCACCGCATCACCGCACCGATCACCGGCACCCGGAGCAGATCAAACGCCCGCCGGGGGGGCACGACATCCCGCGGACCGGCCGAAGGCTCGGGCGGCCGCCGCCTTCGCTTGGGCGACAGATACGTGATGGCAATCACTGCCACCGGGATTAAAAACGCCATCGAGCCCGGCACCCACATGACCGCTCCCGCCCCCGCTTGATCTTCCAAGGCGGATAGATCAGAGATCCGCGGAGCGGCCTCATAGGTCGGGTAGAGGACCCCGTCGAAAAACGAGAGAAATGCAGCCAGTGCGGTGTTCTGCAGATCGGCCGCGAGCAGGTAGGGGATCATCACCCAGCGGGGAAGAGCCGGACGCGATGGCCAGGGCTGGATCACCGGCCACCAGAAGAGGATCGCCGTCCCAAGGAAGCACACGTGCTCGAACCGGTGCCAGCCGGGGGACCTCAGCGCCAGCTCATAGAGCCCCGGCGCATGCCAGACAAGGTTCGACACCATGAACAACGGCCCCGCAAAAAACGGATGAACCAGAAACCTCCCGAGCCGGTGCAGGGGAGGGTAGGACAAAAATGGTCCCACCCCGTCGCGCACCAGCCAGCGGGGAAGCCCCAGCAGCATGGGAAGCATCGGATACCCCAGAAGGATCAGCGGCGGGGCCACCATCGTCAGCAACAGATGCTGGACCATATGGACAATCAGGAGCCAGCTCGCAAACGCATCCAATGGCGATACCAGCGCCACAAATACCGCCCCGATCCCCGCAAGAAACGAAAACAGCCTCTCGACCGGAAACCGTGTGCGCACCTGGCGGTGAAGCCGCCGCCAGCCCAGCCAGTAGATCAGCGCCGTCACCGCCAGCCCGACGGTCGGGACCGGATCAAACGACCACGAGAAAAGGACCGCCTCCGGTGTCATCCGGAAGCACCAACGGCATAGACAGATTCCACGAGGGCCTTTGAGCGTTCGCCGGGAAGGACCCCCTGCTCCATCTGGTTCATCACATAGGCGAAGCCGATGCCGGAATCCGGGTCCGCGAAGCCAAGGCTGCCGCCGGCACCCGGGTGCCCGAAAGCACGGGGGGAGGGTCCGAGGAGGCTGCGCAGCTTTGAGCCATCCTCCGCCAGGGGGTCCATCATAAACCCGGCGGAGAACGACGTCTCCACGCGGAGGATCTGGTCAAATCCCTGGGAGAGGGGCGTGCTCATCCATTGCCGCGCCAGGGGGCCAAGGTAAGCCCGCCCCTCCCACGTCCCCCCGACTGCCAGCATCGCGTAAAACTTTGCAAGTGCGGAGGCGGAGCCGATCCCACCCATCGACGGGATCGCCGCCGACCGCGCGGAGGGCGTATTCATTGCCGACACCGCCAAAAGGCCGCCGGGTGAGGAAAATGCTTTCCGGGTCAACGAGTCCGGCCGCGCCATGGCCTCGATAAATGCCGGGTTTCCGGGCGCAGAGGAGGCTCTGGCGGGGAGCATCGTAGCCGTGCGGGGATGGCGGTCCTCCGGGAGCCCGATCCATAAATCCAGCCCGAGGGGCTCGCCAAATTCCCTGCGCCAGTAGCGCCCGAGCGGAGTGCCTTCATCCAGTCGGCGGACGATTTCATCGACGATAAATCCAAACGTCCTCGGCCCGTATCCCGGACCACCAGCCGCCTCTGCAAATGGCTCCTGGTCTTCCACCGCGCGCACGACGGCCTCGTGATCAAGCACGGAGAGGTCGGTGCGATCGAGGGCCCCGAGCCCGGCCCGGTGGGACAACACCTCCGCCAGCGTGATCTTCCCCTTCCTGTTCCGTGCAAACTCCGGCCAAAGCACCGCCACGGGAGTCTCCAGTCCAATCCCCGCCTTCTCAAGAGCATGCAGCGCACAGGCCGAAGCGATCCCTTTCGTCGCGGACCAGATCAGCGCGATCGTGTCGTGATCCCATGGCACCGTCTTCGCCGCATCCCGGAAGCCCCCGCATTCCGACACCTCCTCGCGTCCATCCCGCCACACCGAAACCGCCGCACCCACCTCCCGGCCAAACGCAAAATTTTCCGCAAAGGCCGTCCTGACGCGCCCGGCAAGGTCCCCGGGGATTTGGGAAAAATAACGGCTCATCAGAACGGCGGACAGGCACAACAAGCCGGCCCTCTCACAGCAGGTCGCTCACGGATTTGAGATCGGGATCGTATTTCGCAATCTCACGGAATTTTTTGTCCATCTCGAAGCTGGTCCTCAGCGCAGCCGTCGCCTCGTCAATGTTCCCCAGCACCGCGTCGTAGCAGCCCAGGTTGTAGAAATACGTCGCCTCGCGGGACAGGGAGGCCGGGCCGCTCAGCAGCAGGTGTTTCGCCTCCGAAGTGCGACCAAGCTCGTGCAGGCAAAAGGCCCCGTGAATGAATCCGGTCGATCCCTCCGGAAAGAGCTCGCGGAGCCGCTCGCACGCCCCGACCGCTTCCGCCCACTTCCGCCCATGCATCAGGATGAACAGGCGCAGCTGGAGCACCTCCTCCCGCTCCCGGTCGGCCACAGGCAGCTGCTGGAGCTCGGCAAGGGCCTCCGCAGGCATCCCCAGCTCAATATACCCCTGTGTAGCCAGCAGGCTCCGTTCAATTCCCATGGGGCGAACTTACCGGGACGGCCGGGATTTTCAATCCGCATTCTTGCCCCCTCCCGTCTTGCTATTTTCCGGACCAAAGCTGACATTCGCTCTCGCGATGAGCCCCGCTTCCCCCTCTGAAATTCTTGAACTGGCCCCGCCGCCGGATTCCCCCGGCCCCGTCCTCAAGGTCCTCGTCATCGAGGACGACCGCCCCACCCGCCTCCTGCTCAAGCGCATGATCCGCTCGCGCGGCCATGAGGTCTCCGGCTGCGATTCGGCCGAGAGCGCCCGCGACCTCCTCGCCGGGGAATTCTTCCCCCTCATCGTGCTCGACATCCAGCTCCCCGGCATGAGCGGACTGGACTTCAGCCGCCTCCTCCGCAGCCAGCACGCCGGGAAGTATTACTATATTCTCGCCGGCACCGGAAACAACCGCCCGGAGGATCTCAAAGAAATTCTGGATGCTGGTGCGGATGACTACATTGCCAAGCCCTACCACCCGGGACTTCTCGACATTCGGCTTGCGGTGGCGGAGGCAGCCGTCGTGGATATCAACGAGCGCCGCCGCCTCGAGAGTGATCTGGAATTCCTCGCGGAACACGACCCCCTGACCCGCCTCTTCAACCGCCGCCGCCTCCAGCAGGCCGTCGGTGAGGCGGTCGCCACCGCCCGCAATGGCCGCCCCGGGGCCCTTCTCTACATCGACCTCGACAACTTCAAAGTCGTCAACGACACCCTCGGCCACGATGCCGGCGACCGCCTCCTCCTCACGATCTCCGAAATCCTCCGTCGCTCGGTCCGCGAGAATGACGTCCTTGTCCGCTTCGGAGGCGATGAGTTCGTCATCATCCTCCCCGACTGCCTGCCGGAGGATGCCCTTCAGATCGCCGAAAAATTGCGCGCCAGCATCGAGGAGATCGTGTTTTCCGAGGGTGGGCGCTCGTTTCGCGTCGGGGCCTCGATTGGCATCGCCCCGATTGATGGCTCAAAGGAGGCCCCGGATGTCATCAGTGCCGCCGATGCGGTCTGCTACGCCGCGAAGGCGGGCGGGCGAAACCGCGTTGAAATCCACCGCGAGGGCGAAAGTGCCCTCCGGACGCTTGTGGCCGACAGCGACTGGTCCAGCCGGATCAAATCTGCGATGGAGTCCGAAACCCTCGAGATCTACTTTCAGCCAATCGTCTCCCTGCACAACCGGACGGTGTATTTCCATGAGGTCCTCCTCCGTCTCTCGGACCGGTCGGAGGGTGGCCCTGTGCACCCGGTGGCTTTTCTTGAGTCGGTCCGACGCTCGGGACTCGGCTCCCGCCTCGACCGCTACGTCATTTCCCAGGCCGTGAAATCCCTCGAGAATTCCCACGGAACCTGCCTCTCGATCAATGTCACCGGCAGCTCGTTCGCCGCCCCCGACTT
The DNA here is from genome assembly GCA_041741775.1 of Terrimicrobiaceae bacterium. GTDB lineage: Bacteria > Verrucomicrobiota > Verrucomicrobiia > Chthoniobacterales > Terrimicrobiaceae > QYQL01. The sequence continues at coordinate 36,364 of JBGSJQ010000149.1, forward strand.
TGCGGATTTCATCGAATCCACCCTCGCCCGCCACGCGATCAGCCCGGACCGGATCATCTTCGAGCTCACCGAAAACGAGGTTATCGCCAATCTCCTCGTCACGAAGGACGTCATGGCCCGCCTGCGCCAGCGCGGCTTCCGGTTCGCTCTGGACGATTTCGGCTCCGGCACCTCCTCCATCAACTACCTCCGCTCCCTGCCCATCGACATCGTCAAAGTCGAGGGATCGTTCGTGCGCCACCTCGATGAGGACGCCTTCAGCCAGGCGGTCGTCAAGGCCGTCCAGGTGCTCGCCTCGTCTCTCGGTATCCCCGTCGTGGCGGAATACGTCGAAACCACCGCTGTCTATGATCTGCTCGTGTCCATGGGCGTTGAGCTCATCCAGGGCTACCTTGCAGGAGAGCCCCGCACATCTCTCTACCTCGACGATGAGCTCTTCCTTCCGCAGGCCGAAACAACGCTGGACGGTGGCGACTTTCAGGCTTAAGCTTTCAGTGTTATGAAACGCGCCCTCCTCGCAGCCCTCCTGCTGGCTTTCCCTGCCCTTCCCGCCCGCGCGGAAATCCTCATCTACGACCTCTCGTTCAACACCGCCGGGCCCTCGGTCAACTACGACTTCCTCGAGGGCGGATACCTTGTCGTGGACGCCGCCTCGAATGCCGTCACCTCTGTCGTCATCCTCACCGATCCCACAACAAAACTCCCCTACTACACTACCGGCGTCCTCGCGGGCACTTACATGGAAATGATCTCCGAAGGTGCCGGCGGCGAATACGCCGTCATCACCTCCTCCTCATCCTCCGGGGCCGACGCCGACAACATCGCGTTTCAAATCCTCGGAAAAACCTCGAAAAATGTCGATATCGGCAGCGGCAACAAGCTCAGTATTGCCCGAAAACTCCGCGGCTACCTGCTCGCCTCCGCCGCCGAATCCACCTCGCTCGACGATGCCTCGAACACCGTCTTCTCCTATGGATTTGCCGGTGCCAGCAAAGTGAGCGCCTCCCTTCAGGACGGGCTCACCAACAAGGTCAACAACGATCGCCTCGAAGCCGCCTCCGCACTCGAACTCCTCACCACCGAGCTGGAAAACCGTGGAGTCCAGCCCGAAGCCTCTCCCTCCCCAACCGCCTCCGCAACCGCCTCGCCAACCGCCTCCGCAACCGCCACGGTCACCACCTCAAGCTGACCGCCGCCTCTCCGGAGGCACCGGATAGCACCCCCCTTCTCCCGAAGCCCGGCCCATAGAAAATATTCTTGTTGCTGAATATTCGTTATTACGAATATAACGCATGAATGTCTTCTGCTTGGATTTACGAATGCCTGTGTGACGAGACGCGTCTGCGGATCGTTCAGTTCCTTCTCGAAGGCCCGTTGTGCGTTTGCCACTTGCAGGAAGCTCTGGGCATTTCCCAGGCCCGTGTTTCGCAACATCTGGCGTATCTGCGCAAGCGCGGGATGGTTGAATCCCGACGCAGGGGGACCTGGATGATTTACTCTCTGCCGAAAACCCCGGGCCCGGACCTCAAAAAACATCTGGCGCTGCTCAAGGACTGCTCCCTCACAGATGAAAAATTCCACGCCGCCCTCAAGAAGCTCCGCTTGATGTCGGCCGGATGCGGACCGGCAGAAAACGGCACGCCAACGAAAGCCTGATCGCAAACCACGTTTATGAAATCCGAATCCGTCGCCAAACGCATGTCCTTCCTCGACCGCTACCTGACGGTCTGGATCTTCGCCGCCATGGGGATCGGGATCCTTCTGGGAAATTTTTTGATTACGGACCCGGAGGCGTTCTTCGCGCCGATGACCGTCGGCACGACGAACCTTCCGATCGCCGCCGGCCTGATCCTGATGATGTATCCGCCTCTGGCAAAGGTCCGCTACAGCCGGATCCCGAAAGTCTTCGCCAACACGAAGATCCTCACCCTTTCCCTGGTGCAGAACTGGATCGTTGGGCCGGTCCTGATGTTTGCTCTGGCGCTGATTTTCCTCCATGGGCAGCCGGAATACATGGTGGGGCTGATCCTTGTCGGCATCGCGCGCTGCATCGCGATGGTGCTGGTCTGGAACGAGCTGGCGCGCGGAAACAACGAATATGCGGCGGGCCTGGTCGCTCTCAACAGCATGGCCCAAATCGTTTTCTACAGCTTCTACGCTTGGATCTTCATCACCGTGCTGCCGCCGTTCTTCGGTCTCGCAGGCACCGTGGTCCCCATCCACATCGGCGAGATCTTCCAAAGCGTGATGATCTACCTCGGGATTCCCTTTGCCGCCGGGATCCTGAGCCGGGTCATCCTGGTCCCGAGGAAAGGCGAGGAGTGGTATGAGAAGACGTTCCTCCCCCGCATCGCCCCGCTCACCCTCATCGCGCTGCTCTTCACGATCGTCGCCATGTTCACCTTCCAGGGCGGAAAAATCCTCCACCTGCCTCTCGATGTCCTGCAGATTGCCATCCCCCTCACCATCTACTTCGTGCTGATGTTTTTTATCAGCTTCTTCATGGGCAAAGCCCTCGGGGCGGACTACAGCCGGTCCACGACGCTGGCGTTCACGGCGGCAGGGAACAATTTCGAACTCGCCATCGCTGTGGCGATTGCCGTTTTCGGCATCGGCTCGGGAGCGGCCTTTGCCGCCGTCGTCGGCCCCCTCATCGAGGTCCCAGTCCTCATCGGGCTTGTCCACGTGGCTCTCTTCCTCCAGCGGAAATGTTTCCAGACCAACGAACGCCTTTCGCCGGCAGAATGCCTGCCAAACTGCGAACCACCTGCCCAATGAAAAAACCAACGATCCTCATCCTCTGCACCGGAAACTCCTGCCGCAGCCACATGGCGGAAGGCATCCTCCGTGCGGCGGCCGGCGACCTCCTCGACGTCCACAGCGCCGGCTCCAACCCCGCCGGATACGTCCACCCCAAAGCCATCCAGGTCCTCCAGGAAATCGGTATCGACATCTCAGGGCACACCTCGAAGCACATGAATGACTTCCTGGACCGCAACGTCGAAATCGTCGTGACCGTGTGCGGCAACGCCGAGCAAGCCTGCCCGGCCTTCCCCGGACAGCTCAAGCGCCACCACTGGGGGTTTGAGGACCCCGCCCATGCCACCGGCTCCGAGGACGAGATCCTCGCCGCCTTCCGGGCCGTGCGCGACCAGATCAAGCTTGTCTTCGAAGCCTACGCCGCCGGCCTCCGCGACACCGCCGACTGAGTGCGGGTTCCGAAAAGTGTGTCAGCCTTTGGGCAGCTGGGCGACGGGATGCCGCTCCGTTGGGCATCTGGGTCTGCTACTCGTCGAGGGCCTCGAGCTCGCTCGTGGTGACGCGAAGGACTTCTTCGAGCGAAGTGACGCCCTCGGAGACTTTGAGCCAGCCGTCCTTCCGGAGGGGTATCATGCCCTCGCGCATGGCGAGCTCCCGGAGCTCGGGCCCGCTACCGCGGCGCTGGATCATCTCTTGGAGGCGGGAGGTCATGAGGACAATTTCAAACAGAGCGGTCCGGCCCGCATAGCCGCTGTTCCGGCATTTTTCGCAACCGACCGGGCGGCGGATTCGGTCCGCCCATTCGAGCGGAAATCCGATCTCGGCGAGCTCCCCGGGTTTGCGGTGGCTGGGCTGGGAGCAGTGCTTGCAGAGGCGGCGGACGAGGCGCTGGGCGATGAACGCCCGGACCGACGAGCCGACGAGGAACGGCTCGATGTTCATGTCGAGCAGGCGCGTGATCCCGCCCACAGCGTCATTCGTGTGAAGCGTGCTGAAGACAAGGTGTCCGGTGAGGGCGGCGCGGATGGCGATCTCGGCGGTTTCGTGGTCACGCATTTCGCCGACCATGATGACATTCGGGTCGCCGCGGAGGATGCTGCGGAGGGCGTTGGCGAAGGTGAGGTCGATCTCGGGTTTAACCGCGATCTGGATGACGCCGTCGAGCTTGTGTTCCACGGGGTCCTCGATCGTGACGATCCGGCGTTCTTTGACGTTGAGGCTGCTCAGGAAGGTGTAGAGCGAGGTGCTTTTCCCGCAGCCGGTGGGTCCGGTGACGAGGATGATGCCGTTCGGGATCGAGATGAGGTTGCGAATGCGTTTCTCGGCGACCGCGTCGAGGCCGAGGCGGGCAAAGTCGAAGCGTTCCTGGCCGAGGAGACGGAGGCTGACATTTTCGCCATGCACGCAGGGGATTGTGGCCACGCGGACGTCGATCGGCTGGCCCGAGTGCTCAAGGGCGATGCGGCCGTCCTGCGGGAGGCGGCGCTCCGCGATGTCGAGGCCGGCCATGATTTTGAGGCGGGAGATGACCGAATCCTGAAGCACCTTGATGCGGGGCGGCACGGGGGTTTCGTGGAGCACGCCGTCGATGCGGTATCGGATGCGGAGCTCGTGGCCGAGGGGTTCGAAATGGATATCCGTCGCCCCCTGGTTGAGCGCTTCGCGGAGGATCTGGTTGACGAACTTCATGACCGAGGCCTCGCTGTCCTCCTCGTCCACGACATTCACCTCCTCCTGGGTTCCGCTCACCTCGTTTTCGCGGCCCTCGATGAGTTCTTCGAACGTGTCGGCTCCGACGCCATAGGTGGTCTTGAGTGTTTCGATGAGGCGGCGGCGGGTGGTGATGACCAGGCGGACCGGGCCAGGCCAGTGCTGGACAACGGCGAGCCAGCCCGCGTGGTCAAACGGATCGAATGTCAGAAGGCGCATCTCGCCGCCCTCGACGGCGGACTCCGGAAGAACAGTTTGGCCCAGCGCGAGGCGGGCGGGAAATTTTTCGCGGACGTTCTCGATGGTTTGGATGTCGCCTTCTTCGCGCCAGGGCAGGTCCAGCGACTCGGCAAGGGCCTTGAGAAAATCGGGCTCGCGGACGAGCTGGGAATCGAGGAGGGCGGCGACAAGTGAGCGCTGCGAAAATGCCGCGAGACGGAGGATTTCCCGGCATTTTTCCGGCTCATTGCAGCCGGTCTCCTTGGCGATGCCTGTGAGGTCCTCGATGAGATTGACCATGCGCTAGTTTTTGGGGCGCGGGGGGGCCTTCGGTTTGGGCTTCCACGGGGCCGGCTCGTGCGCCTGTTCGGCGATGGGCGCGGTCATTTGCTGGGCATCCTGCCCGAGCGGCGTCCTGTCGCCCTCGTAGGCGCTGGCCTTCATCATGTCCTCGTTCGTATCCACGACGACCGGCTGGATCATGACGATGAGCTCGTTTTTATCGACCTTGTTGTTCGTGCGTCCGCCGAGGAGTGAACCGAGAACCGGAATTTTGGAAAGATAGGGGACGCCGGACTGGTCGCGTTCCTTGCTTTCGGTGATCAATCCCCCAAGGACGATTGTTGAGCCATTCGGAACGCGGACGCTGGTGGTGATTTCCTGGGTGGCGATCCGGGGAACCTGGTTTCCGGAAATCGTGTCTGTTCCGATGATGTTGTCATTTGTCTGGGCGATGACGAGGTTGACCTCGCGGTCCGAGTTAATGAGGGGGATAACCTCCAGCTTGAGAACAACGTCCTGGTATTGGATGTTTGAAGTAACGGCGCTTCCCTGGTTGTTGACGCCGCCTCCGGTAGCAGTGGTGAGGGTCGAGGTGGGGACGGGGACTTTCTGGCCGGAGAGGATCGTGGCCTTGCGGTTGTTCGTCGTGTAGATGACCGGCCGGGAGAGGGTCCGAAAGCGGTTTGTGGATTCCAGAAATCGTGCATAGACGTCCACGGAATCGGCAATCGTTCCGAAGACGGTGAGGCCGGAGAGTGACTGGAGCCCGTCGGTAAGGGCTGAGGTGTTGGCGATGGACGAGGCTACAGGGAGGGTGCCGGTGACGTTGGGGAAGAGGAGTGGGTTGAGGACGGCGGCTGCAAGGCCATTGCCGCTGGCGCCCTGGTAGCGAATGAGGTAGTTGACCCCGTATTCCATGTCGTTTGTGACCCGGAGTTGGCCAATGACGACGGCGAGGTAAACCTGCTTGGGGCGCTGGTCGAGCAGGTCGAGGATTTGCTTGGCGCGCGCTTTGCTTTCCGGGGGGCCAAAGACGATGATGCTGTTTGAGCTGTTGTCGCCGATGAGTTTGATTTCGCCGAGAGTGACCGACTGTGGGGCGGCTTGGGCGGATTCGTCAGAAAGCCGGTCGGGTTTGCTGATGGATCCCGAGCCGGAGCCGGGGTTTCCTGATGCGCTATTGCTGTTGTTGGAATTGTTCGTGAAGGGATTGGAGGGGGTGGGCTGGGCGTTGGCTCCGCTGCCCTGCTTCTCGGTTTCGGGGTCCGACAGCATGTCAGAGATCACGGGGAAGACGTCGTTGACGGGAACGTAATTGAGCACGCGCACATACGGTTGTTCGAACGTGCCGGCTGCGTCGAGTTGGGCAATAACGTCGCGCACGTAGCGGTAGTTTTCCTGGCGGGTGACGACGAGGATCCGGTTGGTGCGCTTGTCGGCGAGGAATTTTGCCTTGCCGGTGATCAGGCGGTTCTCATACCGCGCCCCGGAGCCTGCCGCAGCGGGAGCCTGCGAGCCGTCTGGATTGGGTGGGGCGGCTTGGACATTGGCCGGGGTGGAGCCCTTGGCTGGGTCGTCCTTTCCGAACATTTCATCCAGAATTTCGACGATTCGATCGGCGCTGGCTCGTTGGAGAGGGACGAATTCGGTGACCACCTGAGCGGGCTCGACATCGATCAGCGAGAGGACCGAGATCGCCTTGCGGATGATGGGGGTTTTGTCTGTGATGATGATGGCGTTTGTGTTCGGGACGGCTGCGATCGAGCCGAAGGCGTTTCGTTGGACGACCTGGTCAAGGACGGTGATGGCCTCCTCGGGGGAGATGAATGAGAGGGGCAGGTAGAAGCTGACGACCTGGTCGCCGCCAGTGGGGAGCGAGCTGCTTTTGATGTAAAGCGGGAGGCCTTCCGTTCGCGGAGCCCGGCTGGGGCCGAGGATCTTGATGGTGCTGTCATCCACCGGCACGATGCTGTAGCCGTTGAGAAGGAGGGAGCTTTCGATCAACTTGATCGCTTCGGCTCTCGTGACCGGCTCGGTGACCATGATTGAAAGTTCGGGGCCGGCGAGGTTCGAGTCCCGGATCATGCGTTTTCCGGTTAGGGACTCATAGAGAGAGAGCACCTCAAAGACCGAAGTTTTCGGGAAAGCGATGTTCACGCGGTCGGAAGAGCTCTGGGCAGGAGGCCTGGCAGGGGGGGCTGGAACGGGCTGCGGGGGAGTGGGTTGGGCCGGAGCGGCGGTGGGCGTCGGACTCGTCGCCGGGGCAGGGATTGCCGGGGCAGGCATTGCGACAGGCGCCGGGGTTGGGCTAGGATTTGGATTGGCCACCGCCGGCGTTGGAGCGGGTTGGGCGGAGGCCAGCAACGGGAGGGCGACTGCCGCGA
>JBGSJQ010000150.1:0-19363 GCA_041741775.1 Terrimicrobiaceae bacterium
CACGTCACGGGCAAAACTTTCCGCCGCCGCCACGGTCACCTTGTGCCCCCGCGCCTGGCACGCCGCTGCCAGCGCCAGGATCGGATTCAGGTCGCCTCGCGAGCCCAGGGTGGCAAAGAGAATCCGCATGCTTCGTAGGGACCGTCGGTCGTGTCGTCCCCTACTTCAGCGGGCGTGCGTGCGAATCGATCAGGTTGACCCCCTCCTGCTTCGGGTCAAAATTCAGGACCAGCATTTCCGGGAGGGCCAGCGATTCCACCTCCTTGAGCTCATCGGCGGCGCTCTTCATGAAGGCTGCCAGCTCGGTCTGGAGGCTCAGTGTCTTGTGAGTATTTCGCGCGGCAATAATAGAAAACCCGATCCGCTTGTTCGCCAGAAGCAGCTTCTTCCTCTGGGCCTCAAGCTTCATGATCGTCCAGCGCGCCCCTTGAATTGTGTCTTCGCAGGATTTGATATTCTGACCCAGAGCAGCGGTGCCCTGTGCGTTTTGCAGGGCCTCCTCCATGAGAAGAGCGCCCTTGGCCTCCAGAATGGTTTTTTCGGCCTCGGAGATGATGCTCTGCGCATACGGGATGTGGACCGCTTCGATTTTTTCGATGTAGTTCTTCTGGATCTTGTCCATCGCCATGAGGAGCACCGTGTAGGTGGCGTAGTATTTGCGGGCGATGATTTTGTCCGGTTGAGCCAGCACCATCAGCTCCAGCTCTTTGGTGATCACCTGGATGCTGCGAAAGCTCTGGGCCAGACCGATGATGTCGTTGCGGTCCGGCGAGGCGCAGAGGTTTTTGACGTTGTTGGCATCGATCGGAAACCCCTGTGCCTGGAGGGATTGCGAGATTTGCTCCGCGAGCATGGCATTTTCCGCCGTCGCGGCTTCGATCTTCTGGTTCGCCCCGGCGTTTGAGGAGAGGGCGGCTGCCTGGGACTTCGCGACTGCCTCGGCTGCGGAGGGATTCGAGGTCCGCATCTCATCGAGGTCCTTGGGGGAAACCTTGCTGAGCTCCTGATTGTTGGCGATCTGCTTGCGGGCCACATTGATCCGCTCGTCATTTTCGCGGTAGGTTTTAATCAGGGAATACAGCTCGGAGCTGCCGAGCTCGACCGCGAGGGCCTCAAGCATCTGGGAAATGGTGCTCTCATTGGAAAGCCGGTCCTCCCGGAGGAGGGAGCGCTCGGGCAGCATGGCATTCCGGTCCAGGCGTTCGGCCAGCTCCTGAGCGAGCTTGATCTTTTCCGGGTTGGGAAGGACTTTGCTGGGAGACTCCGGCAGGAGCTCCACCGACGTGCCGTTCGGCTTTGTCACAATCACCTTCTCGCGGGAGAAGGCCTGCCATCGCCAGTTCGTGAGGCGGTCGAGGAGACCCGACTGGAAAAGCGGATAAGCCACCCCGGCCACCAGCAGTGCCAGGATCGCGACCACGGCAAGAATCGAGGTGTGCCGGTTCTTCCGGGGTTGATCGAATTCCTGATGCGTGCGCGCCATCGACCGACCATCGCGCAGAATGCGTCGCTCCTCAAGCCAAAGAACGCGAAGAGCGGATTAGGGATCCCTTGGGGGCAATCTTTTCTTCCGCTGTTTCCTATCTCAGGCTCCCCTGGAGTGCGGGCGCGGCAAAAGTGAGGGCGGGGCTAGTTGGGCGGGAAACGCTTGAGCTGTTTGTCTTCGATCGTCTGAATTTCCTCCCGCACGTCCCGGACCTCAGCTGCCGAGAGCGGGGACTCGAGAGCCCTTCGGAAATTTTCCAGGGCCTGGGTTGGGAACCCGCGCTGCGCCCAGGACTGGCCAAGGTAAATATGGATTCGGGCGGTAGCGGCCGCATCGTCTTTGACGAGGGGAAGAAGGGATTCGAGGGATCGTGTTTCGCTTCGGAAATCTTTTGCCGCGCGCGCGGCACGGGCTTGCAGAATGAGCACCTGGATATCCCTCGGGTGGGCCTTGGCCAGGGAGGAAGTGATCTGGAAGGCTTTGTCAAAGTCGCGTGTTTCAAGCAGTGACCATGCCAGAAGGTAAGAGGCCTCGAATCCATGGGGGCGTTTCTCCAGCGCTTTTGCCGCAAGTTTTTTGGCGCGCTCCCACCGGCTTTGAGCTGCGGCGAGGGTGGCGCTGCGGTAGAGGACATCGTAGTCGCCTCCAGCGATTCCCAGGGCTTTGTCTATGCATCGGGCCGCCTGGATTTTCGCTCCGACGGCATCGAGGCTCAATGCGGCCTGGGACAAGGAGATCGCCCGCTCCCGTTCCGATGCAAACTGCGGGTCCGGCAGACCCAGCTGGTCGGGCTTGTCTCCGCGAAGGAAAAGCAGCCCCTGGTTGTCAATGGCCGCAAGATACCAGTCAGGCGACTCGCTGAGGTGCGCAATCAATGGAGCCGCCTCGGAAAGTCTTCCAACCAGCAGAACGGCAGAGAAGGGGTGCTCGCGGTCTGCGGCTCTCCATTGTGCCGGGGACCGAATCAGGGCTGCGGCTTCCTCGGGGGAGGGGCCTCCTGCCAAGAGCCCGTGGTCCAAGGCGGCCACGGGACTGCGGGCCGATGGGTTCAGAAAGACATGCTTGGATTGCTCCCCCAAGGCGGCAAGAAGCCCCTTTGGAGCGGCGAGCCGCAGGTCTGTCCACCGCTGGGACCAAGCCTGATATCCCCGATGGATCCCCAGAGCACAGGCCACCAGAAGAACAATTCCGACCCCGGCGGCGGCGAAGCGCCTCCAGGGGAGGGGGACAAATCTCAGGCCGGCGAGACCGGCAAAGACAACGACAATCCAGGGCCAGGAGGCCATAAACGAGCGGACGATGCCCGCCGCCGTCCACCCGAACCCTCCCGCTGTCCATGCCACAAGGGCATCGGCACCCCATCCTTCCATCCGGCCCCGGCCGACAGCCTGGACCGTTGATTCAAGGTCGAAGGCCTGCGGGGAGGCCAAGCAAAGAGTGACAAGGCATGCAGCGGCGAAGAAGAGAGCGGGCTTTTTCAATGGGAGAAATATCGTTTGCGGAGTGGCCAACAGGGAATATGGTCTGCTCATGCCCACCCGCGCAACCGTATTGATTCTTGCCATGTTTTCCATCTTCACCTCCCGACTCAGCGCCTTGGAAATCGGGAGCCCCGCCCCGCAGGTGACCGCCAATGATCAATCCGGCCAGCCTGTCAAATTTTCGGATGTCTATGCGAAGGGCACGACGCTCGTCTATTTCTATCCCAAAGCCGACACGCCGGGCTGCACCGCCCAGGCCTGCTCTCTGCGGGATTCCTTCGCCTCGCTCAGTGGAGAAAACCTCCACATCCTTGGTGTGAGCCGCGACACGCCTGAAGCTCAGAAAAAATTTCAGCAAAAGTACGAGATTCCCTTTCCGCTCATTGCCGACACCGACGGCAAGGTCGCCGAGGCGTTCGGGGTGGGGCGGATCCTCGGCATGCCCGTCAGCAAGCGCGAGTCGTTCCTGATCAAAGGCGGCAAGGTTGTGTGGATTTCGCGGAGTGCCAAAACCGGCGAACATGCGGCCGAGGTGCAGGCTGCGATCGACTCCCTCAAGTAGCCTTTGCCATCGCCTGCGGCAATGACGCCAGATTTCCTCCGCCGCCGCGCCCTGCGGGACTGGCGCGGGCTCGATGAGCCGCAGGCGAAAGCCGATCGGTGTGCCCCCGTCGGGGAACTTCTCCAGAAAATCCTGCCCAAGCTCGGGCTTTCCGACCGTCTCAGCGAGCAGCAGATCCTGGCAGTATGGAAAGAGGTGGTGGGGGATTTTTTGGCCACACACTCCCTCCCCGTCGGGCTCAGCGCGGGCGTGCTGACCGTCCAGGTCATCCAGCCGAGCGTCCGCTACGAACTGGATCGCACGTGGAAACGCGATATCCTCAACAAGCTGCAGGAACGCTTCGGCAAGAAAGTGGTCCGGGATATCCGCTTCCGGATGTGATCAACCGTGAATGATCAGCGGGATGTTGTCCGGCAGGCTGGCCGCGACCTGGGTGGCCACGTTTCCACGAAGCATCTTTGTCAGCGACCCCCGGTGCGAGGCTCCCAGAACCAAAAAATCCGCGCCGAGCGTTGCCGCGGTGTCCACAATAAGGGCCGGGGCATCCTGGGCGGTGGCGAAGACCGGCACCGTCGGGACCCCCCTGGCCTGCCCGAGCTGGACGGCCGTGCCAAGGATCGCATTCGCTTCGGGGTCGTCCTTCCAGCTTTTCGGCACGACCAGCCCACCTTGGTAAAGAACGGAAATTTCGCGCACGTAGAGCACGTAGAGCGTCGCCTTGCGCAGTTCCGCCTCGTCCAGCGCGAATGCCAGGGTGGAGGTGAGCCCGCGAACCGAGACGAGAATTTTCGAGGAGGTCTCGGCCGGGTGGCGCATGCTTTCGATCGCTTCCGGCCGGACAATTGCCGCCACCTCACGGCTCACGGTCAGCGTCCGGATGCCGCTCAGGCGTTGCGAATAGGCCCAAAGGGACAGGCCGGCAATCAGCACGCAGACCACAAAAAACAGGGCCTCGTGCTTGGTTTGGGCCAGAGTGACTTCCACCGCCGCGAGAATCAGAAAGGTCACCCCCATCAAGCCGCGCTCCCCCCAGTTCATCTGGAGATTCAGGTTGGCGGCGCAGGAGCCCAGATTCACACAGATCGCCCCGACCACCCCGATGGCGTAGAGTCCGGCCAGGGCCTCGAAATTGTTGCTCACCGAGAGGACCAGCATCGGCAGTCCGGTCGCGATGGCCAGCGGCACCAGCGGCACCCCATGGGTGTTGAGCTTGGAGAACGATTTCGGCATGTCCCCTTCCCGGGACATCATGAACAGGAGCCCGATCAATGCGGCGATAGCGGTGTTCACGGCACTCAGAAGCAGCAGGGCAAAGACCACCCCGACGACAAAACCAAACACGCTGGCGAATCCCTGGCCGAAATTCATCGCTGCATATTGTTCCGCCACAAACCGCAAAACGTCTTCCTTGCGTGCCACCAGCTGGGGAGCCAGGTCTTTCGGAAGCGAGAGCAGCGCCCAGCCCAAGAGCGCTGTTCCAACACTCACCTCCAGGGCAACGGGCAGGATCGCTTTGGCCGAAACCCGCCCAACCTTCGGATGCCCGATCACCGAGCCCTTGTCCGGCTTGAGCGTGCCGGTCAGGTTCGCGATCGCTTCGACGCCGCTCAGGGCGAGAATGACCCCGACGAATGAAACCCACACATGGCCGAGGTTTTCGTGCAGGGGTTCCATGTTTTGGAACGTCAAAAACCGGGCGCTCAGCAGGATGATCCCCACGACCACCAGCACGGTCGGCAGCGCGAGCGCCACGGCAAAACTCCCGCTATGGCGCGGGCCGAAAAGGTTCAGCCCGGCGATCAGGAGGATGACTCCCATCGTCGAAACCATCACGTGCTGCTGGGGCACCCCGAGGTAGCTGAGAGCTGCCCATCCGCTCAGGGCCGCCGTGACGGTCAGGTCCGCCACCAGGAGCAAAGCCCCCACCACCGCCAGGAGGCGGCCGTGCTGCCCTGCCGCAGAGTAGACGCCTCCCCCGTCAGGAAAGCACCGGCAAACCACCAAATAGTTCAGCCCCACAAGCGCCGTCAGCACACACACCGCCAAAATAATTGGAAACGACGAAAACCCGCTGGCCGCGAAGGCCAGCCCAATCACGTACGCCTTGCTCGTCCCCCAGTCTCCATACAAAAGGGCGGAAGCTCGTTTCCAGTCGAGATTGCGCGGACGATGGATTGATAGGCTCTCCACAAAAGTCAGCTTCTGAGCGCCGGAGGGGATTTCGTCAATCGGCAACTTCCTCCATGCAACTTTTTTCTGTTGCGTGGGTTTTCTTTGTTTACTTCGCGCTGTGGATAACTTAGTGAATTTCCTTCGTATGCGCCCCTCTCCACTCTCTACAACTCTTCTTGCGGTGGTTGGACTGGCTTTTCTGCCGTCCGCCAGCGCGCAACCCCCCCCGGTCAACACGGAAATCCAGATCACGAAGGTCGACACCGCTTTTATTGATTCCCCCAAGCTTTCCGCAAGTGGGTATTCCAAAAAAACTCAGGGCCGCCCCGGCCAGTGGCTCGAGGTGGAGGTCACCTTCGATCGCTCCCCCAAGCCCCCGGCACCAAAATATGCCAGCGAGCTGACATTCGACTACTACATCCTTCTCAAAAATGACAGCGGGGTGGCAAACGATGAGAAACCGAATCGCAAGCCCACTCTGCTCACGGGATCAATCACCCACGTCAACACTCCTGCGGAAAAAGGCCTCCACGCCGTGGCTTACGTGAGCCCCCGCACCCTCCAAAAGCTGTTTGCCGGGAAACCGCCCGTGAATGCCGCCCAGACCATCGAAGACGTCGGCATCGAAGTGAAGGACAGCGCCGGCATCCTGGCCATGTTCACTTGGAAGGGCCGGCTCGGCGGCCCGGCCCAGGCCCCTGTTGGGTGGTGGTCGGATACCAGCAAATTTTCCCCGCTGCCCGGGTTTGTTCTCAGCAAAGGTGATACGCCGTTCGCCAACCTGGAATGGGACTACTTTGAGCCCGTCAAATCCAAGTCTGCCAACTGATTCCCGGGATTCTCAATGTCCAAACCAACGCGTATCTTTGCCCTCGACCTCGGCATGCAGACAGTGAGTCTGGCCGAGTTTCACAAACTCCCCGGAGGAGGGCTCAGCCTGCATGCTTTCCGTGAGTCTGAGCTCATCGCCGACCCGTCGGCGGATGCCACCCGGCCGGCTCAGATCAAGGAGGCGGTCCGCGAGCTGCGCGAGGCACTCAAGGTCCCAGCCAAGCAGCCTGTCAACTTCTGTCTCCCTGCCCAGTCTGTCTTCTCCCGATTCGTCAAGCTGCCTGGTGCTGCCGCAGAGGACGTCAGTGGCATCATCGCCTTTGAAGCCCAGCAGAACGTGCCGTTCCCGATCGACGAGGTGGTTTGGGACTACCAGATCATGGGGGGGCAGCGCGAGGGAAACTGGGATGTGGCCTTGGTGGCGATCAAAGCCGACCAGCTCTCCGAGATGGCGGACTCCGTCAGCGCCGGAGGGCTCAAGCCCTCGATCATCGACGTTGCTCCCATGGCCGTTTACAACGCCTTCCGCTTCAATTATCCGCAGGCGGGCGGCTGCTCGCTTTTGATCGACATTGGGGCGCGCACGACGAACCTCATCTTCGCCGAGGGCGATCGCATGTTCAGCCGCAGTATCCCTGTCGGGGGCAGCTCGATCAGCGCCGCCGTGGCCAAGGAGCTGAATCTGGACATCACCGTGGCCGAAAGGCTGAAGATCCAGAAAGGTTTCGTGAGCCTGGGAGGAGCGTATGCCGAGCCCGAAGATCCGACGGAGGCCCGCATCGCCAAGGTCGTGCGCAACACGATGACCCGGCTTCACGCCGAGATCGCCCGCTCCATCAGCTTCTACCGCACCAGCCAGGCCGGCAGCCAGCCGGTGCGCATCGTCCTCTGCGGCGGCACGGTCAGCCTCCCTTACATGGTCGAGTTCTTCAGCGAGAAACTTCAGACCCCCGTGGAGTTTCTTAACCCTCTCAAAAACGTCACCGTCACAAGTACAGAGGTGGCGGGCGTGCTTGCGGCGAAGGCGCAGACCGTCGGCGAACTTGTCGGAGCCGCGCTGCGCTCCCTCGAAAACTGCCCCCTGGAAATCAATCTGCGTCCGCAGTCTGTGGTCAAGGAGCAGGATCTCACCCGACGCCAGCCCTTTTTGATCGCGGCATCGGTTTGCCTGATCCTCACGCTGGCTTGCTGGTGGTTGTATTTTGACCGGGCCACTGCGCTGACGGACGAGGTCCTTGGCTCGGTGCAGAGCGATGTGTCCCGTCTCGAAGGCCTTGCCGGGAAAATCGACAAGCTCAATGCCGAACAAAAAAAGCTGGATGCCACGGCGGCCCCGCTTCTTCTTGCCGCTTCCGATCGTTCCGCCTGGGTGGCCATCCTGGACGATCTCGGAGCCAAGCTCCCTCCCCGCTATATCTGGGTGACGGAGATTTCGCCCCTTTCTTCCGGCAAGCCGCTCTCCGAGGACAAGCCGGGAACCCGAGCTCCCGCTCGCCCGGGCCAGCCCCCGCAGGGCCCTTCGGCCATCACCGCTCTCGAAATCAAAGGCCTCTACCTCGACAACCCGCCCAATGAAAAAGAGGCCCGCATCATTGACGAATTTGTGGACAACTTGAAATCCTCCCCGCTCTTCACGCTTCCTGAAGATCGCGCGAAGATCGTGACCCAACGGACGACTCCGACCGGCGAGAACTGGGCTTATGGCTACACGCTCGTTCTGCCGCTTCGCGCCCCCATTCTCCTGCCATGAACTGGTTTAAAGAAAATCCCTTTCTGGCCGGTCTGGCCGCCGTCACCCTCTTTGCTGCCGGGGCACTGGGCTTCCTCCTCTCCCAGTCTGCCGCAACCTACACGGCGTCTTTCGAAGCCTATACCGACGCCGTCTCGAAGCTCCACACCCTCCAGAACAAAGTGCCTTTCCCGAGTGAGGAAAACCTGGGCGCGATTCAGAAGAGCATCGACACCTACTCCTCCCGGATTCACGCACTCCAGGCCCAGCTCGCCAAGATGGAGGTCCCACTGGATGAGAACGTCACTCCCCAGCAGTTCCAGGATGGCCTGCGCACGGCAGTGAACGACCTGCGCAAAGCCGCCGATACGAACGGGGTGAAGATCCCTGAGTCCTTTTACTTTGGGTTTGACGAGTATCAGAGCCAGGTTCCCAGCGCCGAGGCGGCGCCTGCACTTTACCGCGAGTTTCGACTCATCCAGTCCATCGTTTCACGCCTGGTGGATTTTAAAGTGGCTTCGGTGGATTCCATCGTGCGCCCCGCCCTCCCGGTTGAGATGCCCGCACAGGCTGCCACGCAGAAGAATGGGGACAAGGCCAAGAGCCCTGCCGCCAACCCCGGCTTCCAACGAATCCCGTTCGACTTGTCGTTTACCGCCGAGCAGGCCAAGGTCCGCGTGGCTTTCAACTCGCTTCTTTCTTCCGAGCAGTTCCTGATCGTCCGCTCGCTCTCCCTGCAGAATACCAGCACCCAAGCCCCGCCAAAGATTTCCTCCGAGCCCTCAACGGCCGCTCCTACCAACCCTTTTGCCGCCCTCGCCGGAAACGCGGATTCCGAAAAAAAGTCGCTTCAGGTCATCCTCGGCAGGGAGCTCGTCAAGATCACCCTTCACCTCGAAATGCTGGACTTTTCTGAGCCGCCCGCCGCCAAATAAGCTTGCGCCATGGAATGGATTAAGAAAAATTACGAACGCGTTCTCCTCGGCCTCGCCGCTCTCGTCCTCATTGCCTGCGGGGTCTGGATTTCCCTTCAGGCCTCGTCGTTCGCGGAAAAATTTGCCGAGCGCAACAGCCCGAAGAAGCCGGACAGCACGATCGTTGCGCCGGATCTGAAATCGATTGAGGAAGCCTCCGCCCGTGCCTCTGCTCCCGGAGGCTGGACGCCTCATGAGGGGGCGCTCTTTGTTTCACGCCCCTACGTTCTCAAGGACGGCAAGCTTTTTGATCCCGTGGAAGGCGGGGAGGACCTTCATCCGCCCATCAAGAATGCCTGGCTGATGAAGTATAACCTGGATTACTCGGCTCCGGACATCCGGGATCAGGATCCCGATAACGACCGGTTCAGCAACCTGGAGGAGTTCCTCGCCCAGACTGACCCGACAAGCGACAAGTCTGTGCCCCCGTATTACCTCAAACTTCGGCTCACCAAGTTTGACCCCGTTCCCTTCCGCCTCAAATTCAGTGGGGACTCTGGCGACGGAGAAACCTTCATCGTTAACGCAAGAGACGCGAAGGCCCGCACTCAGTTTGTCAAACTCGGCGACCCGATCGAGGGAACCCCCTACAAAGTCCTCAGCTATGATCAAAAGACGGAGGAGAAGAACGATCTGGAGGTCGATGCCTCCGTGCTCACCATTGAAAATACCGAGACCGGCCAAAAAATCCCACTCGTCTTCAACAAGGAAGCCGATGATCCGACATCTTACGGCGAATTCCTCTACCTCTACGACAATTCGAAGCTGAGGGTGAAGAAGGACGACGAATTTACCTTAGCTCCCGAGGCTTCACGCAAATACAAACTTATTGACATTTCTGCGAAAGAAGCCCAAATACAGGACCTTGAGACCGGACAAAAGTTCCGGATCGGAACGGCCGATTGACCATCTGGCCGCTTTCCTGCCATGTTGCCAGAACCCATCATGAAATTGACACAGTTTCCCAGAACCATCCGTGCCTACGTTACGCAACACCGTTGCCTGATCCTAGCCCTCCTGGCCCTCCCCGCAGTGCTGGCCACCTCCCAAGCCCAACTGCCCGGGGTCCAGGGAACCGCCGAAGGCCAAATTCGCCGCTCCGAGCAGACCGCGGAGTATGCAACAACCATCGTTGCAAAAGGCCAGAGCGCCTTGGCTTCGAAGGACTACGAGAGCGCCTTCGCCTACTTTAAGAGTGCAGTCGATATGCTCCCTGCGGCCGGTTCCGGCTCAGCGACCGTTCGTCAGCAGGCCATGGATGGATTCTCCGAAGCCTCCGTGCAGCTCGCCCGCCAGCGGATTTCCGAGGGTCGCTTTGAGGACGCAAAGACAACTGTTGCGGTCGTTTTGGAGGAGCGCTACAACCCGACCTACAAGCCGGCGCTCGCGCTCGAGGCCCAGCTCAAGGATAAATCCTCGTTTTACAGCCAGACCATGACGCCGGGCTTTGTCGCGAATGTCGAGGAGGTCAAGCAGCTGCTTCAGGAGGCGCAGGGGTTCTATGCTTCTGGCCGCTACGATCTTGCCTTTAAGCGCTACGAGCAGGTCCTGAATGTTGACAAATACAACATTGCCGCCAGACGTGGCATGGAGCAGGTCAATGTCGCCCGCCAGAAATACGCCGATACCGCCTACAGCGAGGCCCGCGGAGCCATGATGAACCAGATAAACAAAGCTTGGGAGCTGCCCGTCCGTCGGTTCGATGTCGGAGCATCCCAGATTATCGAGCAGCCGACCATCGACACCAAGGGCACAGCCTCGATCAACCGCAAACTCGACGATATCATTCTTCCCTCGATTAACTTCAGCGAAACGACCGTCCGCGAGGCTCTTGATGAACTGAAGCGCCGCGCTGCAGCCGCCGACAAAGACGAGCCGGATCCGACCCGCAAGGGCGTCAATATCGTCTTGAAACTCAGCCCCGAGCAGGAGAATGCCATCCTTCCGTTTTCGCTTTCCCTCTCCGATGTCCCTCTCCGCGCGGCCATCGACTACGTCGCCCGGGCCTCAAACCTCAAGCTCAAGGTCGAACCCTACTCGGTCGTCGTCGTCCCGCAATCCGAGCCGACGGATGTCCTGATCACGAAGGAGTATAAGGTGCCCCCCAGCTTCATTTCCTCCCTCCCGGGAAATGCTTCGGCTCCGGTGCCCGGGGTTGCCGCTGGCTCTCAGGAATCCGTCGCTGCCCGCTCCGGTGCCCGTGAATTTCTTGAGTCCCAAGGCGTCACCTTCCCCGAGGGAGCCAGCGCCAACTACATCGCGTCAACCTCCCGTCTCATCGTCAAAAATACGCAGTCGAATCTCGATCTTGTCGATACCTTGGTGGAAAATTCACTCACCACCCCCCCCAGCCAGGTGGAGATCGAATCCAAGTTCCTTGAAGTCACGCAGAACAACCTGAAAGAACTCGGCTTTGACTGGTTGGTGGGTCAATTCGCCCTGCCCTTCGGAACTGGCGTTTACGGCGGCGGTGGCACCACCGCAGGTGGGACGGCGATTAACAATGCCTCATACCCGATTGTAAATTCCTCTGGAACAGCTGTCGGAGCAAGTGGAGCCAGTTCTGGCACCGTCACCTCGGGCAATCGCTCGGGGACCAGTGCTATCTCCGTCAATGCCGTTGATGGGCTGCTCTTCGGAAGCCCCCTCGGTACCGCCCCCGCCGTATTGGCGCTCGCTGGCGTCTTTACCAACCCGCAATTTCAAGTTGTCCTCCGTGCTCTGAATCAGTCAAAAGGCGTTGACCTCGTCAGCGCTCCGAAAGTCACCACGAAGAGTGGTCAGCGCGCCACCATCGAAATTGTCCGCGAATTTCTCTACCCTTCCGAATACGACCTCCCGCAGGTGACCGCAGCGGGCGGTCAGGTCTACACACCCGTTACTCCCACGACTCCAACGGCCTTCCAGATGAAGCCGACCGGGATCACCCTCGAGGTCGAGCCTACTGTCGGCCCGGATGGATATACGATCGATCTCGTGCTGGCACCGCGCGTCGTTGAGTTCGATGGCTTCATCAACTATGGGAGCCCCATCCGAACGGACGTCTCGGTGTTCAATGCCATTGGATTGCTTGGTTTTTCTGTCAGCGCCAACATCCTTGTTACCGAGAATGTGATCAACCAGCCGGTGTTCTCCTCGCGCGAGGTCACCACCCAAGTTTCCGTGTATGATGGCCAGACCGTTGTCATGGGTGGTCTCATGCGCGAGGACGTCCAGAAAGTTGAGGACAAAGTCCCCATCCTCGGGGACATCCCGCTCGCCGGGCGTCTTTTTCGCACCACTGCGGACCAGCACGTGAAAAGAAACCTGATCATGTTTGTGACAGCCAGCCTGTTGGATCCTGCCGGTCAGCCATTGATTCGTGCAGATGAAGAAGATCAGATCGTGACCGTGCCCAGCGCAGTCGGAGTGACCGACGAAGCGGTCTTTGGTGACCCGAGCACCATTCCACTCCCCCAATAAAACTCTTTCCCTTCAATGAAACAAATCCTACCTGAGATCAGACCCTCTGACCGACCCTCCGGATCTGAAAAATATCCAAGGAGCCCCAGGCGGTTGCCATCGACATTCCAGCCAGCCGTAGTCTTTCTCGTCTTTCTGGCTGTCGCCGCGCCTCTTTCCGCACAAAACGTCACATCGCTTGCAGACCGTGAAATTGTGCGGCGGCAGGAGGACCTGTTGCTTGCTGACAAGCTGATCGCCAAGGGCGACAAAGATCTTAAGGATGGGGAATTTGAATCGGCCTACGTCAATTACTTGGATGCTCTCGACAAGATCCCGGACGGGCCAGCGACCGAGGCTCAGCGCAAAGCCGCCATTGCGAAATTCAGCAGTGCCGGAATCGCCTATGCCAATTATCTGGTGCAAAACGGCAGATATGCTGACGCGGAGCAGGTCGGCAAAACGATTCTCCTTCCCCGGTTCAACCCCGGCTACAAGCCGGCGGTGCAGTTCCTGGCAAATTTGGAGCAGTCGGACTACTACAACAAAACCGTGACACCGCAGTTTGCGGCACAGCGTGATGAGGTCACCAAACTTCTCGTTGAGGCGGATGGATACTATGCCACCGGTCGGTTCGACCTGGCCATCAAGCGCTACGAGCAGGTTCTGAATATCGACCATTACAACAGTGCCGCCCGTGCGGGGATGGAGCGGGTGAACAACCAGAAGAGCAAATACTATGGAGCCGCCTACAACGAGACGCGCAGCCGGATGCTCTGGCTGGTGGACCGCGCATGGGAACGCCCGATTCGCAAATTCCAGAACCGCGACACCTCATCGGGCAGCCAGTCGCGAAACTTGGCGGGGGGCGGAACCGAGGCCATCTCGGCGAAGCTCAACCGCATCATTATCCCAAAAATCGATTTGCGGGACACCACGGTCCGGGAGGCGGTTGAGTTTCTCAAACAGAGAAGCCGTGACCTAGATACTACCACTGATGATCCCAAGCTCAAGCGCGGGGTAAACATCGTCCTGAAGCTCCCTGCGACTCCGCTCCCGGCACCGGATGTTTCTACCGATCCCAGTGCAGCTCCTGCTGTTGACGCCAGCCCGGCCGCAAATGCCGAAACCCGGATTAATCTCTCCCTCAATAACGTGCCCGTCATCGAGGCCCTGCGCTACCTGACCGAGTTGGCCGGTCTTAAATACAAGGTCGAACCCTACGCTGTTTCCATTGTTCCGATCACCGAAAATACGGATGAGCTGGTCACGAAAGAATACCGCGTTCCACCCGGTTTCATCCCGGCAAACTCCGGTGCAACAGACGCGACCACTCCCATTGCAGGGACCGGACCCGACCTCACCAATCAGCGCCTGACCGGTCGCACAGATGCTCTTCAGTTCCTCAAGGACCAGGGTGTTCCTTTCCCGACCGGGGCCTTTGCTCAATATGTCCCGGCTGGAAGCAAGCTCTTTGTTCGCAATACACAAAATGCCATTGATCTGATCGACACGCTGGTCGATGCCGCGATGGGGGTTCAGCCGACGCAGGTCGAAATTGAATCGAAGTTCCTTGAGATCAGTCAAAACAATATGAAGGAGCTCGGATTCGACTGGCTGCTCGGCCCTCTCAGTATTGGAGGAGGCGTGTATGGTGCTGGCGGCTCAGAAGGCTACGGGCAAACTCTTAACAGCGCAGCTTACCCTTTTGGAAGCACGGGCTCGAACCCCGTGACAAGTGGGCTGCGGAGTGGGACGGGCGTTGGCGGAGGCTCCGCCATTACCGCTAACTCCATCAATTCACTCATTGCGCAGCAGGCAGGGCTGGCCTCGGCAGCTACTCCCGCCCCATCGATCTTTGGGCTATCTGGTGTCTTTTCAAACGCCCAATTTCAGGTGGTTATTCGTGCGCTCAACCAAAAGAAGGGGGTTGATCTGATGTCGGCACCCAAAGTGACGACGAAGAGCGGCAACAAAGCGGTGATCAAAGTTGTCAGGAATTTCCCTTATCCCACAGAGTTCAATCCGCCGGAGCCACCGCCTCCAAACACTGGTAGCGGCGGAACTGGTGGTGCCACAGGAATTGCATCGGGCTCATTAATTTCTGGAGGCATTGTCACGCCTACCACACCCACTGCATTTCAGACACGGGATCTCGGCGTTACTTTGGAAGTTGAGCCAGTTGTTGGGCCGGATAATTACACCATCGACCTGAACCTGTCCCCAGAAGTTGTCGAGTTCGATGGGTTCATCAACTATGGTTCACCAATCTTGGGAGCTACTTTTCAACAGTTTCCAACCCCCGCAGTTGTGCAAACCACGCTTACGCAAAACGTGATCAACCAGCCGATCTTTTCCACGCGCAAGGTGACGACAAGCGTCAGCATCTGGGATGGCCAGACAGTCGCTCTGGGGGGGTTGATTAGCGAAAATGTGCAAAAAGTGCAGGACAAAGTGCCGATTCTTGGTGACATTCCTTTGGCGGGTCGGCTTTTCCGCTCGGATGTTGACCAAAAGATCAAGACGAACCTGATCATCTTCGTGACCGCCCGATTGATGGATGCGGAAGGTCAGCCTGTCCGCCAGTCGGACGAAGAGGAGGAGATCGTGGAGCCGCTGGGGCTGCCCGAGACCCTGCCTCCCCCGACATTCCAGCAGCAATCTCTAGGGAAATAGCCGCGTGGCCCGGGGCGCCTGTCTCCGGCAGGATGCTGACGAGAAGCGTCGGTATTCAAACATCGAAGGACCCCTTCGTCTCATTGTCGTGCGGCAAGATCGTGGAGGGCGAGAGAGGCGAGGCGGTTGAGCGCGAGGATGGCGGAGTGGATGTGAGGTTCTTCGGTATCCTCTATGGGGTTGTGGCTGAGGCCGTGCAGGCTTTGGACGAACATCATGACGCTGGGGATGCCTGCGCGCGCGACAGCGGAGGCGTCATGGAGGGGACCTGAGGGCAGTCGGCGTGTGGTTCCGACGGTCTCTAGGATGGCCTGGTCGCAGAGGTCGAGGAGGCGGGCGTTGAACGGGGAGGGCTCGATGCGGCAGAGGGTTTCCCACGAGGCGGAGACATCGGCTTGGGTGGCGAAGCGGGCGGCGGCGGTGCGGGCGTCGGCAAGCATTCGGGCGAGGGCGTCTGGGTCGAGGTGGCGTTGGTCGAGGGTGATCCGGCACTTGGCGGCGACGCTGGTGACGATGCCGGGCTCGGTCGTGCAGGATCCGATTGTGCAGACGCCGCCATGGCGGTCGGCGATGCGGTAAATCTCGGGGGCCATGAGGGCGGCAGCGAGAAAAGCGTCTTTGCGGCGGTTCATCGGGGTGCTGCCGCTATGGGCCGCCTGTCCGTTGAACGTGATGGCATGGCGCTCTACGCCAAATGTTCCGGTGACGGTGCCGAGGGCGAGTCCCTGGTCCAGGAGGATCGGTCCCTGCTCAATATGGAGCTCGATGTAGGCGGCAGCATCGGCCAGCTCCGCGCGGGCCTCGCCCACGCGCTCGAAATCAATCCCGATTTCCCTCAACGCCTCGGGCAAAAGAATGCCTTCGGGATCACGCAAATGGCGGACTTCATCGAGATCCAGGATCCCGGCACAGGCAGAGGAGCCGAAGAGACTTTTTCCAAAGCGTGCGCCTTCTTCATCTGCCCAATCGACGAGTTTCACGGTGACCGGCGGATGCCCGTCGAAGTCCTCCGAGAGACGGCGTAGGATCGCGACGCCGGCAAGCGTATTCAGGCATCCGTCGAGCCAGCCCCCATTTGGGACGGAGTCCATGTGTCCGCCGATGAGGAGGGCCTTCGGGGAGGTGCCCGGGAGGGTGGCCCAGAAGTTGCCGGCGGCATCGCGGTGCGTGCGGACCGGAAGGTCTGCCACCAACTCTGTCAGGAATTCCCTGGCCCGAAGCCACATGGGAGTGAACGCCACGCGCTGCGCACCGGAGGCGTCCGAGGTCAGCTCGCGCAGGTGCTTGAGCTCGCGAATCGTGCGTGCAGGATCCATGAGAAGAAAAAATGCAGGGGAAACGGTCGGATGAACAGAACTAATGGAAGGCGGAAGGCGGAAGCCGTGAATGGCGAATGATGGGATTGATTTTTGCTCGGTTTGGCGTCAGTCTTTCGTGCAGATTTGAGCCCAGCATCCACAACCCCTGTTCGAGTTCTTCTCCTGACGGCCAGCATGGGGGAAGGGCACAATACGGCTGCCCGCAACATCCGGGATGCCATTCTGGTTGAGCGGCCTGAGGCTGAGGTGCTGGTGGCGGACCCCTACACCCGGACGAATCCCTTGGTGAACCGGCTCATGCAGAGCGGATACACGATGGCGATCAATCGGTATCCCCGCGCATGGAAAGTGGTCTTCGAGCTGCTGAGCAAGAAGGGAGTGGTCGAGGGGATGGGGCCGATGCTGGCCGAGCTGACGGCCGCCGTGCGCGGGCTGATCAGCGAATTTCACCCCGATGTGATCGCCTCCACGTATCCGGTGTTTTCGTTTCTGAACGCCAAGATCCGGAAATCAAATCGCGGGCAGGCCTCGCCATTTTTCACCGTGATCACGGATTCCACGCAGATCAACTCGGCATGGTATCGTTGCCCGTGCGACGGGTCGATCGTGGCGGACGAGCACACGGCCGATGTCCTGCGGCGGGACGGGGTGCCGCCGGAGAAGATCCACATCCTTGGGTTTCCTGTGGGGCTGGAATTTGAAAATCTGGAGCCGATTTCCGCTGCGAGGCCTTGGAAGGTGCTCTTTTTCCCGGGGGGCACATCGGTGCGGGCCGTGGCCACGCTGGAACTTCTGGCAGGGTTGGATGATGTGGTGGTTGATGTCGTGACGGGGCGGAGGAAATCGACCCATATTGCCATTCAAGCCGCCGGGCTGCCGCGTTCCGGAACGCTGATCGGCTGGACGGATCAAATGCCGCATCTTATGGCAGCCCATCACCTCTTCGTCGGGAAGGCCGGCGGGGCGACGGTTCAGGAGGCGATCGCCGCACAGATTCCGTTTCTGGTGAGCCATGTCGTGCCGGGGCAGGAGGAGGGGAATATTGCGTTCATCGAGCAGTCCGGAATTGGCTCCCTCGCCGCCAATTCCCCCGAGCAGATCCTTCACCAAGTGAAAGGGGCTTTCGCCAATGGCGGAACGGTCTGGCACGCCTGGAAAAAAAATCTGACAGCCCTCCAGAAGCCGTCCGCCTCGCGCGCCATCGCCCGGTTCCTGCTGGAGCAGGCCGATTCGATCCATCCGACGAAATCCTGATTGCGCTCTCTCTCCGATGGTGGGACCGCAGGGCCCGTCCGGGCGTCACTCCACGCGGAACCGGCTGGTCTGCTCCTCGCCGTGAGATCGTGCGGTGAGAGTGAAATTTCCAGGGCGGAGCGGCATCCCGGAGACGGGAAGTTTTTCCCCATTGGCAAACCACTCGCTGGCCGGATCCGAGCTGCGGGGGATGAGGACCTGCTGTGTGTCGGGGAGTGCGGGGTTCCGGGAAAAGACGGCTCCGTCTTTTGGGAACAGGATTTCCAGACCGCTGGATTCGGCGATTGCGCCCCGGCGGTTTTGCGGGCTGGCGCACCATCCGGCGTAGGACTTCGGGAGGACGAGGGTTTCGCGTCCTTCGATTCTGCGATACATCGAGGCCGAAGATTCGGTGGGCAGGGTTCCGGGAAGGAACCATTCGGTGATGGCGGGGGTGCCTGTGCGGGGAACGAGACCAGTTTCTGCGGAGACGCTTGCACTCACGAGCCCGTTGCCCGGAACAGGCTCCGGCAGGGCGGAGTCCCCCTGGGCCAGGAGATAGCGAATCAACGTCTGCCAGACGGGGGCTGCGGAGCGGACCGCTAGAGCCGCATTCATGGGGGCACCGTCCGGGTTTCCGGCCCAGACGCCCACTGTGTGTTCGCGAGTAAACCCGATGCACCAGCCATCCCGGAAGGCAGAGCTGGTGCCGGTTTTGACCGCCACGCGGGACCCAACCTCGAGCGGAGAGGCGTTGCCGAACGATGCCCGTCTTGCTTCGCTGTCGCAGAGGATGTCGGCAATGATGGCTGCTGCTGCAGGAGATCCGGCTGCGGCGGGGAGGGTGGGCTCCCCGGCAAGGAAGACCGGTCGCCAGGCTGTTGCGGATGGGTTGAGGGCTGAGGTTCCCGGGGGCGGTGCCTCTTGCAGGGCGGCCGTGCGGGCCAGAGACGCATAGGCCCCGGTCAGATCCAGGAGGGAGACCTCGGCATTTCCGAGGATGAACCCTGCCCCATACGTATCGAATTTTTTTTGGCAGGCGGTTCCCCAGGAATTGAGGCGGGCAAAGACATCTCTCGCGCCACACCGGGAGGCGAGGATGACGGCAGGGACGTTGAGCGAGTTGCCCAGCGCCTCGCGGGCCCGGACCGGTCCCATGAATCGGTCGTTGTAGTTGTGGGGATCGTAGTCCGGGTAGGCTTCCCTCACCGCTTCCTCGGTGTCTGGCAGCAGGCTTGCTGCGGTGATGATCCGGCGGTCGATGGCGTCGAGATAGAGGAAGGGCTTGAGCGTGGAGCCTGCGCTTCTTGCCGACAGGGCGAGGTTGACATCCCGGTAACGCGGCAGGGAGGACGAGACCATGGCGCGGACGCCCCCTGTGGCATTGTGGATGATCACTATCGCGCAGGCACCAGCTCCCACCTCGGCAAGGGGCCCGCGTGCGGCGGTCGCCACGCGC
>JBGSJQ010000151.1:0-10945 GCA_041741775.1 Terrimicrobiaceae bacterium
GAACGGAACGAAAACCAGAACAGACCGGTGACCGCTGCCACCGAGACCAGGCTCGTCATCAGGATGTCGTTGCGCATGCTTCGCGAAATTTCATCGACATAGGCCGAGCGCCCGGTGACCGAAACCACGGGCGCGTCGGGAAGCCCTGCCTGCTCGGAGAGGAATCGATGCACCTGAGCCATGAGGGCAGAGCAGGCGTCGGCAGAAAGATCCGGCTGGCGGGTGATCACCGGAACGATCTGAGAATTGCCGGACGTCAAATCAAACGCATCCGCAATCCTCAATTTCTCAGAAAGCTCACCTGCCACCGGGCCGATCAGTCCGGTGGGATCGTTTTGCAACTCAAGCAGCGCGACCGGAGAGCCCGCCGCCGCGCGCCGGACCAACGAGGCGACACGCTCTCTCTGACGAACGCCATCCAGCTGGTCCAAAGTCTGATCAAAGCCCTCATCACTCTGCCCCATCAATAGCGGCGCCGCCAGACGGGGGAGCGTGGCTCGACCGGCTTCGGACTCGGTGGGCGGTGCGTCGAGCACGCGCAGAACCCACGGCTGGGCGGTCAGCGCCTCCACAAAATCCCCGGCGGCCCCGGGCTCCCCTCCCTCCACCAAAAAGGCTAGCTCCTTTGCCGAATTGAACCGCATATTGAAAATCTTCAGCCCCTCGACGGCTGGCGAATCGGCGGGCAGCAAATTCAGAATCTCGGAATCAAAGGCCTGCCGGCTCTGAAAGACCACCAATCCTGCTCCGGCAAGCAGGAGCGCTGCAGCCACCAACAGAAACGGGCGCCGGACAGCCACCCGCGCCAGCCCGTTGGAGAAACTCATCGTGACGCGGGGGCCAGCGCTAAACGTTGAAACGGAATTCGACGACGTCGCCGTCCTGCATGACATATTCCTTGCCCTCAAGGCGCAGCTTGCCGGCCTCGCGGGCCTTGGCTTCGGAGCCAAACGTCATCAGGTCATCAAAGGCGATCACCTGCGCGGCAATAAAGCCGCGCTCGAAATCGCTGTGGATCACCCCGGCCGCCGCAGGGGCCTTGTCGCCAGCGTGGATCGTCCACGCCCGCGTCTCTTTCGGCCCCGTCGTCAAATACGTGCGCAGCCCAAGCAGGTGATAGGCCGCACGGATCAGCAGGCTCACTCCGCTGTCCTCAACCCCCAGCCCGGTGAGGAATTCGCGGGCCTCTTCGGCCGGCAGGTCGGCCAACTCGCTCTCAATCTGGGCGCTGATCACAACCGCCTCGCTGCCAAGGTGGGTGGCGGCGTAGTCCCGGACCGAGCGAACATGGCGTGACGCGCCTGTGTCCTGGTCCAACCCAGCCAGGTCGTTCTCCCCGACATTGCAGGCAAAGAGGGTGGGCTTGGAAGAAAGCAGGAAAAAGCTTTTCAGGAGCGCCTTTTCCTCGGCGGGCAGATCCAGCGTGAGGGCAGGCTTGCCGGCATCCAGGTGGGGCATGAGTTTCTCCGCAAGTGCCAGTTCGGCCTTGGCCTCCTTGTCGCCGCTGCGGGCTGCTTTTTGCGAGCGCTCGGCCCGCTTTTTCACCGAGGCCATGTCGGCGAGGATCAGCTCGGTGTTGATCACCTCGATGTCCCGGATCGGATCCACCGACCCCGCAACATGGTGGATGTCGTCGCTTTCGAAACACCGCACGACCTGGATGATCGCATCCACTTCGCGGATGTGGCTCAGAAACTGGTTTCCCAACCCCTCCCCAACGCTCGCCCCGGCCACCAGTCCGGCGATGTCCACAAACTCAATCGCCGCCGGAAGGATCTTCTCGGACTTCGAGATCGCCGCCAGCTTTTCCAGACGGTCGTCGGGAACGCTGACGATCCCGACATTCGGTTCAATCGTGCAAAAAGGAAAATTTGCCGCCTGCGCCTTGCGCGTGCGGGTGACAGCATTAAATAGGGTGGATTTCCCGACGTTCGGGAGTCCGACGATTCCGGCTCTGAGCATAGGCGCAGGACATTACTGCGGGAATCCGGCGGGAGGAAGGACGAAAACGCCGGAGCGAAAGATCGCGCTCAGGCCCAATACTGTTCACATAAGTGGCATCGGCATCCTGCCGATGCGTTGACTCACGATCCATGGGCAAGATGCCCATGACCACTTTCGCTGCAAAGTGAACAGCATTGCGCTCAGGCCCGGATCGGGACCACCACAACCGGGCACGCGCTGTGCTTCAGAACCCCCGTCACAACGCTTCCGCTGAACAGGTGGTAAAGGGCCCCGTGGCCGTGGGAGCCCAGCACGATGAACTCGCTCCCCAGAGACTTGGCCATCTCAAGGATCTCGTCAGCCGCAATCCCGATCAGAGCCTCACAATCCACCTCGAGACCCTTCGCGCGCAGCCTATCCGCCAGTTTTTCCAAGCGCTTCTTCGCCCCCTCGGCCTGCATGGGATCGATCTCCACGGCTGCCGTCGTGACGACGTCCATCGCCGCTCCGACGGGGATGTAGGATGCCATCGGTTCGATCACATGAAGAAGCCGGACGCCCGACTTCAGCCGGACGGCAAGGTCTTCGGCGGCGGCAAGGACTTTTTCCGCGCTGGCGCTGGTATCGAGGGGGACAAGGATGTTCGACATGCAAGTGAGGGTATCCCTTCGCGGCTTGGCTTGCGAGAAAAACCCGCGATACTCGCCCGCATGGATGATTTTTTCCAGGAAGCCGATTCCGGGATCGCGGCGGATGCCCCGATGGCCGCCCGCATGCGACCCCGCACGCTGGGTGAGTATGCCGGTCAACAGCACATCCTCGGCCCCGGCAAACTCCTCCGCCGCGCCATCGAGGCGGACAGGATCTCATCCCTCATCCTCTTCGGCCCGCCGGGAACAGGGAAAACCACCCTCGCCCAAGTCATCGCCGGGGCGACGAAAGCCCGCTTCGAACGCCTCAGTGGCGTCGAAAGCAACGTGGCTGACATCCGCCGCGTCATCGCGGGAGCCGCCCTCCACCGCGCCCGCACCAAAACGATCCTCTTCATCGACGAAATCCACCGCTTCAACAAAGCCCAGCAGGACGTCCTCCTCCCCGAGGTTGAGAACGGCCTCATCCGTCTCATCGGGGCCACCACCCAAAACCCGTTTTTCAGTGTCAACAGCGCCCTCCTCTCCCGCTCTCAGGTCTTCCAACTCGAGCCCCTCAGCGAGGACGACCTCACCAGCCTGATCCACCGCGCGCTTGCCGACCCCGAGCGCGGGCTCGGGACCCGCAAGGTCTCGATTGACTCCGATGCCGCGGCACACCTCGCCCGACTCAGCGACGGGGACGCCCGGAAATGCCTTGGAGCCTTGGAAATTGCCGCGCTCACCTCGCCCGAGGCGGAGGATGGCTCGGTCTGGATCTCCCTCGCCACGGCGGAGGAAAGCATCCAGCAAAAAGCCGTCGTCTATGATGGGACCGGCGACGCCCACTACGACACGATCAGCGCCTTCATCAAAAGCATGCGCGGCAGCGACCCCGACGCGGCCCTTTACTGGCTCGCCAAAATGCTGCATGCGGGTGAGGAGATCCGGTTCATCGCCCGGCGGATCGTCATCTGCGCGAGCGAGGACATCGGTATGGCGGACTCGAATGCCCTCGTTGTCGCGATGGCGGCCCAGCAGGCGGTGGAGTTTATCGGCCTTCCCGAGGCCAACCTCATCCTCGCCCACGCCACGGTTTATCTGGCCACCGCACCAAAAAGCAACCGCTGCACCGTCGCCATCGGCAAAGCTTCCCAGGAGGTCCGCGAGGGCCGCACGCTGGCCGTCCCAACCCACCTCCGCGACGGCCATTACAAAGGGGCCGAGCGCCTCGGCCACGGCAAAGGCTACCAATACAGCCACGACTTTGAAGGCTCCTTCGTCCCTCAAGCCTACCTCCCCGAGGGGCGCACGTATTACGAGCCGACCGAAAACGGCCTCGAAAAACGCATCAAAGAACGCCTCGCCTACTGGAAAAGCCTCCACCAGTCCCAAGCCGCCGAGACCGTCAAATAAATAGCGCGGCCCGGCGCGCGGAAGACACGCGCTGGATTTCCGGTTTCTTTCTCCGTCGGGATGGGCTATGCCTTTCCCCCTATGCCACACCAATTCGAAACCCTTTCCCTCCACGCCGGCCAAGTCCCTGATCCCACCACCGGCTCCCGCGCCGTCCCCATCTACCAGACGACTTCTTATGTCTTCAAAAGCACGGAACACGCCGCCAACCTTTTTGCGCTGAAAGAATTCGGCAACATCTACACCCGGATCATGAATCCGACCACGGATGTCTTTGAGCAACGCATGGCGGCCCTTGAGGGAGGAACCGGGGCGCTGGCCGTGGCTTCCGGATCGGCCGCAACGACTTTTGCCCTGCTCGGCATCACGCAGGTTGGAGACGAGATCGTCTCCGCCAACAACCTCTATGGCGGAACTTATCAGCTCTTCCACCACACGTTTCCAAAGCTGGGACGCAAGGTCGTCTTCGTGGATTCCAAAAATCCCGAGGCCTTCCGCGCTGCCATCACCCCGAAGACCCGTGCGATCTACGCCGAGACGATCGGCAATCCAAAGCTGGATGTCCCCGATTTTGAAGCCCTCGCCAAGATCGCCCATGAAGCCGGAATTCCCCTTGTCGTGGACAACACGGTCGGCGTCGGCCTCGTCAAACCGATCGACCATGGCGCCGATATCGTCGTCCTCTCCGCCACTAAATACGTCGGCGGCCACGGCACGTCGATTGGCGGCATCATTGTGGACTCGGGCAAGTTTGCATGGAACAACGGGAAGTTCCCGGAATTCACCGAACCCGACCCCAGCTACCACGGCCTTGTCTTCTGGGATGCCCTCAGCAATGTGCCGGGCATGGGCAATGTCGCCTTCATCCTCAAGGTCCGCGTCCAGCTCCTCCGCGACATCGGAGCCGCGCTCAGCCCGTTCAACTCGTTCCAGTTCCTCCAAGGCCTGGAGACCCTCCCTTTGCGCATCGCGAAGCACTCGGAAAATGCTCTGGCCGTCGCCAACCACCTGAAAAACCATCCGCTCGTCGAGTGGGTCACCTACCCCGGGCTCCCTGACCACCCGAACCACGCCACCGCGGCCAAATACCTCAAGGGCGGATTCGGCGGCATCGTCGGATTCGGCATCAAGGGCGGTCTCGAAGCTGGGAAAAAATTCATCAACTCCGTCCAGCTCTTCTCCCATCTCGCCAACATCGGCGATGCGAAGAGCCTCGTCATCCACCCTGCATCGACGACCCACCAACAGCTCACGCCCGAGGAACAGGAAACAACCGGCGTCACGGCGGACTACATCCGCCTCTCGGTCGGCATCGAGAATATCGCCGACATCCTGGCGGACCTCGACCAGGCCCTGGATGCCACGAAGTAAGGTTGTCGTCTGACGGAGGTTGGACATCTGCTTTGTTTCCACGCGGATCACGTGAAGTCTTCCCCATGAATCAGCTCAACCGTCGCCAAACCGGAGTCATCAAGAAAAGCACGCAGACCAAGCGCGCCCGGGATTCCCGTGTCCAAACGCGGTTCTTCGAATACACGGGAGCCCCATTTCCGTTGCGCTGCGGGTCGGTGCTCGATCGCTTCACTCTCGCTTACGAAACGTATGGCCGCCTGAACCGCGACCGCTCAAACGCCATCCTCGTCTTTCACGCGATGACAGGCAGCCAGCATGCAGCGGGGTTCAACCCTGACGTGCCGGGTCTTGACGGGCGTTGGACGCCGGAGCAACACGAAGGCTGGTGGGATGACTTCATCGGCCCCGGGAAGGCGCTCGATACCGACAAGTTTTTTGTCATCTGCGCGAACTACCTCGGCGGATGCTACGGATCCACGGGTCCGGCGTCGCGGAACGGACGCCGCCGCTGGGGAGCCGACTTTCCCGTAATCCGGATCGCCGACATCGTCGACTCCCAGGTCCGCCTGCTCGACCACCTGAAAATCGACGTCCTGCACGCCGCCATCGGGGCCTCGATTGGCGGCTACCTCTGCCTCAGCCTTGCCACCCGCCATCCGGACCGCGTCAAGATCCTGGCTCCGATCGCTTCGGGCCCGGAGACGACCGTCCTCCAGCGCCTCATGAACTTCGAGCAGATTACCGCCATCGAGCTCGACCCGGCATTCCTCGGAGGCAACTACGACCCAAGGACCCCACCCCGCGATGGCCTCGCCGCTGCCCGCCGCATTGCCCACAAAACGTTTGTCTCGCTCGAGGACCTGCACGTCCGCTCTCATGGAGAGGTCCGCGACCAGGGTTCGCCTTTTGGATGGTATGAAATGAACCACCCGGTCGAGTCCTACCTCCTCCACCAGGGGCTCAAATTTGTCCGCCGCTTCGACGCCAATACCTACCTCCGAATCCTCGACGCCTGGCAGTGGTTCGACCTCGTCGCCGAGGCCGGAGCAGAAAGTTTTGATGACCTCTTCGCCCGCTGCAAAAACCACCGCTTCCTCGTCTTCAGCATCGACTCGGACTCCTCGTTTCCTCCCTCTGAACAAGGCCGTCTGGTCCGCATGCTCGAACACCAAGATGTCCCGATCACCTGGATCACCGTCCACTCAGGAAAAGGTCACGACTCGTTCCTCCTCGAACCCGAACTCTTCTCCCCTCATATCAACCAGATCCTCGCAGGCTGAACGGTGGAGGGAAGGGGCCTCACCGTCCGCCAATCAACTCACCCCGGCTCCGTTGGGCATTTGCCCAAACTGTTGACAGGCGGGGTGTCTGGGGTAGCTTGACGGCAGAATTTTCATGCAGCAGAGCGTATCAGATACTCAGGAACGGTTTGTTTCCCACGCCCCCGGATACTGGAAGGAAGAGCCCTTGTGGGACGATTGGCGCTGGCAGATGAAGAACCGTGTGACCACGTTGGCCGGGCTTGAGCAGCGATTGGAGCTAACCGCTCAGGAACGGGCGGGCGTCTTACTGGCGGGCACGAAGCTGGCCATGGCCATCACGCCGCACTATTTCAACCTGATCGACCGCGATGATACCAACTGCCCGATCCGCAAGCAGGTCATTCCACGAATCGAGGAGGGGTATGATTCTCCCTACGACATGGCCGATCCGTGTGGCGAGGACTCTGCGATGCCTGTTCCGGGACTCGTCCACCGCTATCCAGACCGCGTCTTGTTCCTCGTAACCGACCGGTGTGCGTCCTACTGCCGGTATTGCACGAGGAGCCGGGTGGTGAGTGGCGTGGGCGAGCAGGAGCTGCACACGGAGTTTGAAGAGGCCTTTGCCTATTTGGAAAAACACACCGAGATTCGCGACGTCCTGCTCTCGGGGGGCGACGCGCTACTGCTCTCCGACGACAAGCTGGAGAGGTTGCTGAAGCGGATCCGGGCGATCCGGCACATCGAGTTCATGCGCATCGGGACCCGCGTGCCGATTTTCCTCCCGCAGCGGATCACGCCCGCCCTCTGCGCGATGCTTCGCAAATACCATCCGCTCTGGATGAGCGTCCATGTGAACCACCCGAGGGAGTTGACGCTCGAAGTTCGCGACGCGCTGGGCCACCTGGCGGACGCCGGGATTCCGCTCGGAAACCAGAGCGTGCTCCTGGCCGGGGTGAACGACAACGTGCCGATAATGAAGGAGCTGATCCACAAGCTGCTCATGTGCCGGGTGCGGCCTTATTACCTCTACCAGTGCGACCTCATCCGGGGATCGTCCCACCTGCGGACGCCTGTGGCCAAGGGTGTGGAAATCATCGAGGCCCTGCGCGGGTTCACAACCGGGTATGCGATCCCGCAGTTCGTGATCGATGCGCCGGGAGGAGGCGGAAAAGTTCCGATCAATCCCGGATACGTCCTTTACCACGACAAGGAGAAGATCGTGATCCGGAATTTCGAAGGCAGGATTTTTGAGTATCCAGAGCCGGGGGCCCCGCGCCAGATCGTCCATCACGACGAGCTTCTCCCCGTCTGACAACGATATGGGAGGAATCATCGTTCGTCCGCGCTCGCGGATCCTGCACGGCCACGACTGGGTCTATGCCAGCGAGATCCTGAAAACCTTCGGGAACCCGGAAGACGGCAGCGTGGTCTCGATCAAAGACGGACGTGATCAACTGCTGGGGGTCGGAATTTACAATGCAAAGTCGCAGATCGCCGTCCGCCGTTTCTCGCGGCGGCGCCAGGACCTCGACAAGGATTTTTTTGAGAGGCGGATCCGGCAAGCCCTTGAGTATCGCGAAAAAGCGGGATGCCGGAGCGACGTGGGGCGTCTGGTTTGGAGCGAGAGCGACGGGCTTCCGGGTGTGATTGCGGACCGCTACGGGCCGGTTGTGGTGCTGCAAACCCTGACCAAGGCGATGGATCTGAACAAGGGGCTCCTGGCCGGGGTGCTCCAGGAGGCGACCGGAGCCGCGTGCGTGATCGAGCGCAATGACGCTCCCGTGCGGGCCGCCGAGGGGCTGGAGATGGTCACCGGCGTTCTTGTTGGAGAATCCCCGGGGCCGGTGGAGATCGAGGCGGCCGGGATCTCGTTCCAGGTCGATCCGCTCGGCGGACACAAAACCGGGCTGTATTTGGACCAGATCGAATCCTACGGGATCGTGGCCCCGCTTGCGGCCGGCCGCCGGGTTCTGGACTGCTTTTCCAACCAGGGCGGGTTTGCCATCGCCTGTGCAAAAGCCGGAGCGGCTTCGGTGGTCGCTGTGGAATCCGGAGCGGAGAGCGTGTCCCGCCTTCGCGAGAACGCGACTCGGAACGGGATATCCGTCGAAGCGAAGCAGGCCGATGTGTTCGATGTCCTCGCCCGTGGCGGCGAATACGACCTCATCATCCTCGACCCGCCGTCCTTCGCTAAAGGTCGATCAAAAGTGAACGAGGCCCTCCGGGGGTATCGCGACCTGCACGCGCGCGCGGCGCGGCTGCTCGCCAAGCACGGCCTCCTGGTCACCTTCTCCTGCTCCCACCACGTGGCTTCAAACGAATTCGAAGAAGCCATTGCCGGAGGGCTTCACGACGCGAAGCGCAACATGCGCCTGGTGCGGCGGATCGGGCAGCCGCTGGACCACCCGGTTGTTCTCGGACTCCCCGAAACCGAATACCTCAAAGGCCTCGTCCTTGAGGCCATGCCCGGGCGGTGAACGTCAGTTGATTTCCCCGGCCACGGGTTTCCGCATGAGCCAGTAGATTTCACCCGGCCACCAGGGAAACCGCCGCCCCCACCAGAGGTTGAACCGGAGCCAGGCGGAGGAATTTTCCAGGGGACTTCCCTTGCTGCGGAGGAAGAATGCCCCGCTGGCAAATTCGGTGGTGAGGCCGGCTTCGGAGGCCATCCGTCGGACGCGGGCGGGTGAAAAGATGCTGACGTGGCCCATGGGGCCAGCGGTCTTGCGGACCTGGGCTTCGCGGGTCGCCCGGAAGAGCTCGGGAACCACCGGAAACCCTCCGATCAACGACCCGCCGGGCGCGATTCCCGCAGCCACTTTTTTCAGGACGGATTCGGGGTCCGAAAGGTGCTCGAGGACATGAAGGAGAATTGCACAGTCATAGCTCGCCGGCAGCGCAAACGAGGGATCCTCGAGGTTGGCTTCAAAAAAATCATCGTAGCCGGCTTTGAGGAGCTTGTCGGTGAGCATGACGGCATCCACGGCGGTCCACTTCGACCAGGAGACTCCGCCGGGGGCGGACTTGACAAACTCGAGCATCTGCCCGCGGTGCACGCCGATCTCGGCGACGGCGAGCGGACGTCCGGCGCGGTGGCATTCCTCGCGGAGGAGCTGGTAGCCGAACCAGTAGCGGAGGAGGCGGAGCGGATAGCGGACGCCTTTGGCCTCGGCGGGCATGCCGAAGCGTTTGGATCGGACGGTGGGGTTATCGGCCAGAAACGCGGTGTCCCAATGGTGAAAATTGCTGGTGTTCAAAATGGTCGGGTATCGTGCGCGGCTGCGGGGTCCCGGTCAAGCGCATCGATGAGATCGCTTGCAACCGGGCAATATGTGGCTTTATTGCTCGAAGAATGTTCGCTCAACAAAATGCGCTGGTCCGGCTGCTGCACGACGATGATCCGGAAACCGTCCGGCTCGTCAAAGAGCAGCTCGCCTCGGCGGGCGAAGAAAAGATATCCCAGCTTGAGGAGCTGATGCGCATGGATGACGAGTGCATCTCACGCCATGCCCGCGAGGTGCTCGCCACAATCAGCGGGCGCACCGCCGAGGAGGAATTCTCCCTGCTTTGCCATTTTTTTGGTGAAGGGGCGGACATCGAGCAGGCTTGCTGGGCGCTGGCGCGAGCCCTGGACCCCGGACGCTGCATCCTCCCGTTTGAACACAAGCTCAACAACTGGGGCCGCGAGTTTCTGCTGCGGATTGCCGGAGCGGTCAGCAATCGCGAACGCGTCATCCGCCTCTCGGATTTTTTAGCTGGCGAGCTGGAATTTCGAGGCAATGCCGAGAGCTACTACTGCGAAAAAAATTCCGTGCTCCCGAGGGTGATTGAAACCCGCTCAGGCATCCCGCTCTCGCTGACCCTGCTCTACATGATGGTGGGCTCGCGGGCGGGCATGAAGATCGAGGGGATCAACCTGCCGGGGCATTTTATCGCGCGGCACGGCGAGGTCTATTTCGATCCGTTTCACCGGGGAAAAATCCTGACGCGGTGCGACGTGGAGGGGATCCTCCTCCGACAGGGGCTCGAGCTCAAAGAGTGCCACCTCCACCCGGCGTCCCCCCGGCAGATCCTCCTGCGCGTGCTGGCAAACCTTTGCTACGTCTATGATCTGACCGGGGAAGGCCAGAAGCGGGAGCAGATGCGGCACTGGATGCAGGCCCTGAAGTGCTGCGCCGAATGATCGTCGAAATCCTGAACACCGGGACCGAGCTCCTGCTCGGCGAAGTCGTCAACACCCATGCGGCCTGGTTCGGCAAAAAGCTGTTCCCGCTGGGCCTGCGGGTTTCGCGCCAGACGACGGTGCCCGACGGCGACGCAATCCGCACCGCGCTGGCAGAG
>JBGSJQ010000152.1:0-3534 GCA_041741775.1 Terrimicrobiaceae bacterium
CGCGGTTGCGAGCGGGCTCGAGGCGGGCTTGGCCGAGACCGCATTTACTGGAGCCATCTTGGCCGAGGCCGCCGTTGCCTTGCCTGAAAGCCGGAGCACCTGACCAACCCGAATCGTCGCCGCTGCCTCCAGGCCATTGGCCTTTTCGATGGCCTCCACCGAGGTCTTGTGCAGCGTGGCAATGCGGGTGAGCGTGTCGCCCGCAACAACGGTATGCGTCGCGGCTTCAACGGCCGGCACACCCACTTCCCGGGGCTTTGCCGCCGTCTTTGCGGGACCTGGATCTGCCGCCTTGGAGGCGACAGCTTCCGGGGTGCGGCTTTCGGTGGTTTTCGCGGCAACGACTGGTTTTTCGGCAGACGCCGGGGCCTTCGAAGCCGCTGTGACCTGATGGGTTTTGAGCGTGTTGAAGGCAAAGACCCCGCCCACAGCCAGAATATGGAGCACGAGGACCACGATAAACGCGTGGGACAGCTTCATGCTGGGCTCGGCTGCGGAATCATAGTCTTCGAAGTCATCCTCCTTTGCTGCGGCTCGCGCATGCAGAGGGCGGACCATTCGACGCGGAGCGCGGCGCGGCGACGGCGGACGTGGAGTGGGGTTCGTTTTCATAGGCTTTGCTTCAGGTTTTGCGTGTGGGTTTTAAAAAGGTTGCCGCGCTCGCCGTAGTTGCGAAACATGTCGAAGGATGACGTGCCAGGCGAGAAAAGGACGACGTCGCCGGCGCTGGCGAGTTTCTGTGCGCGGCTCACGGCTTCCTCGAGAGTAGAGGCTTTGTGGCAGTCCATCCCGTCCCACGATGCGGCGATCCGGTCCTTCATCTCCCCGATCAGTACGGCGGCGCGGACGCGGTCGCGGATCAGGCCGGCAATGGCATCGAACTCGAATCCCTTGTCCTTGCCTCCTGCGATCAGGACTATCGGGCGGTCCTGGGAGCGGATGGCCATCGCCATGGCGTCGAGGTTCGTGGCTTTGGAGTCATTGATCCAAATGACGCCGTCCAGATCCCGGACAAATTCGCAGCGATGGGCGGGCGCATGAAAGCCGCTGACGGCGGAGGCCATCCGGTCAAATTCCACGTCGAGCGCGAGTCCGATCCCCAGCGCTGCCATCAGGTTCTCCGCATTGTGGACCCCTCTTAACCGAGTCTCGGTTTGGTCGAGGACAGGGCAGCCCTGGAAGCAAATCTGCGACCCGCGAAGGGTGAAGTCGGCATCGTCACGAAATGCGCTGAACGTGATCCGGCGGGCCTTCAGCGCAGGCAGATCCGATGCGGCATTGACGACGGCGATATCCCCCTCCGTCTGGTTCTCAAAGATCCTCAGCTTAGCGTCACGGTATTCGCGCATGCCGGGATACCGGTCGAGGTGGTTGGCGCTGAGGTTAAGCCAGACGGAAACCTGCGGGCGGAAGGAACGGATCGTCTCCAGCTGAAACGAGCTCACCTCCAGCACCATCACATCCAGCTCGTGGCTTGAGCGCACCGCCTGGGCAAATGGCAATCCGATGTTCCCGCTGGCTATCGTGCGCACCCCACAGCCCTGGAGCATGGCTGTCGTGAGCTCCGTTGTTGTGGTTTTTCCATTAGTGCCCGTGATCGCAACCGCAGGGCAGGAGCACTCCTCGAACGCCAGCTCCAGTTCGCCGATAATCGGGATGTGCTTGTCGATGACATTGCGCACCAGAGGAACAGCTGGGTCGATCCCCGGGCTCAGCACCGCCAGGTCATACGTGGTCGGATCTGCTTCCGCAGCGGGGCCGAGGATCACGCGGATCCCGCGCGCCTCCAAGCCGGAGGCCTTCTGGCGCAGCGCTTCGGAGTCCGCGCTTTCGCAGACGGTGACGGACGCACCTTCCTCGTGGAGGAGCAGGGCCGCAGCCTCGCCGCTGTGGCCGAGTCCGAGAACAACCGTCTGTTTGCCGCTGTAAATCATTGGTTTTTTACCGGAGCTTGAGGGTGGCGAGGCCAAGCAGGGCGAAGAGGACCGACATGATCCAGAAGCGGACGATCACGGTGTTCTCCTTCCAGCCGCTGAGCTCGAAGTGGTGGTGAAGCGGGGACATCTTGATGATCCGTCGGCCGGTCAACTTGAAGCTGGCGACCTGAAGGATGACCGACATGGCTTCGATGACAAAGACGCCCCCGACAATGACGAGCAGAAGCTCCTGCTTGCAGCAGATGGCCACCGCGCCAAGCATGCCGCCGATGGCGAGCGAACCGGTGTCGCCCATGAAGACGCGCGCGGGGTAGGCATTCCACCAGAGGAAGCCCAGGCAGGCTCCGAGGAGGGCAACGCAGAGAACCGTCAACTCGCCGGAGTAAACAACAAACGGGACCTGGAGATACGTCGCCGCCTTGATGTTGCCGGCCAGATAGACGAGCACGGCGTAGGCGGCGGCGACCGTGGCCGTGCAGCCGGTGGCCAGCCCATCCAGCCCGTCGGTCAGGTTCACGGCATTGGAGGTCCCAACGATGACCAGCAGGTAGAAAATAAACGTGCCCCATCCCAGGCTGAAGACGAGCGGCTCCTTGGAAAACGGGATGTAGAGCTGCTGGGCGATCTCCGAGACCTTGGGGTTGGTGAGGAAGAAGATGGTAAAAATCCCGGCCAGCACGCACTGCAGCGCAAACTTAAGGCGGCTGCTGATGCCGGCCGAGCTTTTCTTTGTGACTTTGAGCCAGTCGTCGTAAAAACCGATGCCCCCGAGGAACACCGCGCTGAACAGCACCAGCCAGACAAACGGGTTTTCCGGCTTTGCCCAGAGCAGCGTCGAAATCACGATCGCCCCGACGAGCAGGAGGCCGCCCATCGTTGGCGTGCCCTTTTTGGCCCCATGCAGCTCAAACAGCTTGTTAACCTCCTCTTTGCTGCGGATCGGCTGCCCGAACTTCAGCGCGATGAGCTTGCGGATCAGCCAGTTTCCAAAAACCAGACTGATGAGGAATGCCGTGATCCCCGCGCAGATCGCCCGGAACGTGATGTAGGAAAATACGTTGAGGGCCTTCAGGAAATCGCTGTCCATCCCCTGGGCTTTGGCCCAATCGCTGAGTTCGGAGAGATAGTAGAGCATTAGAATTGTTCGATGGTGGTTTCCATGTGGGCAGCGCGGCTTCCCTTGACGAGAACGATGTCCCCGGGCCGGGCGAGCTGCGCCAGCATGCGGGAGGCGGAGGCGGTATCCTGGACCTCATGGATCCGGGCCATGCCGGCTGCCCGGGCTGCGTCCGCGATGGGAGCAGTTTCCGGGCCGACTGTCACAAGGATGTCCGCATGGGATGCTGCGGCGACCCCGGTCCGGTGATAGCCTTCCGCCGCGTGGGTGCCGAGCTCCCCCATCCTGCCGAGGACCGCAAGGCGGTGGCCGTGGCCGGGAAGCGAGCGAAGTGTGAGGAGGGCCGCGACCATCGAGTCGGGGCTGGCGTTGTAGGTGTCGTCAAGAAAGTGCACGCCGCGAATGGTCCGGCGCTCCAGACGCCCCCCGGTGAGAACGGCTTTTTCCAGGCGGTGCACGGCCTCCGCCAAGGGGACGCCG
>JBGSJQ010000153.1:0-23246 GCA_041741775.1 Terrimicrobiaceae bacterium
GCGCGACGAGCCCGCCGTCCAGCGCTGCCTCGCTGCCATCACCGCCGCGGCCGAGGACAAGAAGAACGGCAACCTCCTCGCCCTCGCAGTCGAGGCGGCCCAAGCCCGCGCCACCCTTGGCGAAATCAGCGACGCTGTCGAAAAAGTCGCCGGTCGCTACCAGGCGGTCATCCGCTCGATCAGCGGGGTTTACGCCTCCAACTACGGAAATATGGACGACATCAAAACAGTTCGCACAATGGCCGACGACTTCGAAAAACGCGAAGGCCGCCGCCCACGCATCCTCATCGCCAAAATGGGCCAGGACGGACACGACCGCGGCGCCAAGGTTGTGGCCACCGGCTACGCCGACCTTGGCTTCGATGTCGATATCGGCCCGCTCTTCCAGACTCCTGAGGAAACCGCCAAGCAGGCGGTCGAGAACGACGTCCACATCGTCGCCATGTCCAGCCTCGCCGCCGGCCACAAAACCCTCCTGCCAGCCCTCATGGCCGAATTGAAACGCCTCGGCCGCGAAGACATCCTCGTTGTCGCCGGCGGCGTCATCCCGGCCCAGGACTACGACTTCCTCCGCGAAAATGGAGCCGTCGCCATCTTCGGCCCGGGCACCAAAATCCCCGAGTCCGCCAAAGAGCTCATCGAGATCCTCAACGCGCGCTCATAGGAAAATTGGAATTGGGAAGCCGTGGCCATCGAACGCCCTTCGGCAATTCGCGCTCAAAATGAGAAGGACTGATCCTGGACACCCCCGGATTGAGTTCAGGCGATAGCGGCCAGCTTCGCGGCCAGGTCGTCCCGCTTGAACGGCTTGGTGAGAAACCCATCCATCCCCGCAGCCAGGCAACGCTCGCGGTCGCCCGGCATCACGTTGGCCGTCAGCGCAATGATTGGAACCCGGGCCCCGGTTTCGATCTCCCGGATTTTTTTCGTGGCCTTCAGCCCGTCCATCACCGGCATCGACATGTCCATCAGGATGGCAGCAAATTTTTTCTGGAGGAACGCTTTGACGGCCTGGGCCCCATCGGCGGCGAATTCGGCGCGGTAGCCGAGGCTCTCGAGCATTTTGCCCGCGAGCATTGCGCTGGTCTTCTCGTCCTCCACGACAAGCACGGGGGCGCTAGGCGGACGTGCGGGATCCGCTTGCCCGGCACCTTGGGAGCCAGCCGGGTCGGTGGAGGGATGGGAACTTTGCAGAGGAAAACGGAAGAGGAACGTGCTGCCCTTGCCCGGGATGGAGGTGGCGGTGAGCGTGCCGCCCATGGCCTCGGCGAGGCGCCTGGAGATCGCCAGCCCGAGCCCGGTGCCCCCAAACGAGCGACTGGTCGTGGAGTCGCCCTGCGTGAATGGCTTGAACAGTTGATCAAGCGTCTCAGGTGGTATCCCGATGCCCGTGTCCTCGACCGAGAAGTCCAGGAACCGGCCCGTCTCGTCGGGCGCGATGCGCAGGTCAACCGATCCCCTTGCGGTGAACTTCATGGCGTTGCCAAGCAGGTTGAGGAGGATCTGCCGGATGCGGCGGGCGTCGCCGGAGATGTGGTCCGGAACCCCGGGGGCCACCTCGCTGTGGAACCCGATCCCTTTTGCCGCTGCGCCCTTTCGTATGGCGACCACCGACGACTCCACAAGCTCCGCGATGGGCAACGGGGCAGAGTTGATTGCCAGCGAACCTCTCTCGATACTGGAGAAGTCGAGGATGTCGTTGATGATGCCAAGGAGGTGATCTCCGCTGCTGCTGATCGTCTGGACGATCGTTTTTTGATCCTCGTCGAGCGGGGTGTCGGCGAGGAGCTCGGTGAACCCGATCACGCCGTTGAGAGGGGTGCGCAGCTCGTGGCTCATCACGCCAAGGAATTCGCTCTTGGCGGCGGCGGCGCGCTCCGCGCGCTCCAGGGCGGCCTTCAGCGTATCTTCCGTCCGGATCGTCTCCGTGATATCCCAGTTCGTGCCGATCATCTGCAGGGGCTCGCCGGCGGCATTCCGCTTGACGATGGCCAATGCGCGGATGTTGTGGACCTCCCCGTTCGGCCACACAATGCGGAACTGGGTGTCGAAATCCTTTTTTTCCTGGAGCGCCATCTGGATCTCCTCGTCGCAGCGGCGCCGGTCATCCGGGTGGAGCCCCGCCCGCCAGAAGTCGTAAGCCCCGCTGAACTGATCGTGCGGGATTCCGTAAAGGCGATACATCTGGTCATCCCAGATGAGGGTGCTACTGGCGACATCCCACTCCCAGGTGCCAACGCCGCCCGCTCTCGTGGCCAGTTGGAGGCGATCCGCAGTGCTTGCCAGGGTCGCCTCCATGAGCTTCCGCTCGGTGATGTCTTCCTTGATCGCGATAAAATGGAGGATTTCACCGCGATCGTTTTTCACCGGCGAGATCGTTGCCGATTCCCAGAAGAGCGATCCATCCTTGCGCCGGTTGTGAAATTCTCCGCGCCAGATCTTTCCGGAAGTGATCGTTCCCCAGAGATTTTTATAGAATGCCGCATCCTGTTTGCCGGATTTGAAAAGGCGCGGATTTTTCCCGATCGCCTCCGCTGGCGTGTAGCCTGTGGATTTTTCCAAGGCATGGTTCACATATTCGATGCGGCCGGAGGGGTCGGTGATGACCACGGTGCTGGCGCTCTGTTCGATCCCCGTCCGGAGGGTGCGCATCTCTTCTTCCGCCGCCTTGCGGTCGCTGATGTCACGGGCGATTTTCGATATGCCGATGGTCTTGCCGGAGGCGTCCTTGATCGGCGAGGCGGTGATGGAAACGTGCAGCAGCCGGCCGTCCTTTGCCTGCCGGATGGTTTCCATGTGCTCGACGCTTTTTCCGCTCCGGATCCTCTCCAGAATAGTCTTATCTTCCTCCTGCCGGTCGGCAGGAATCAATCGCAGGATGGGGGAGCCCACCACCTCGGCGGCGGTGAAGCCGAAAATCTTTCCCGCTCCTGTGTTCCAACTCGTGATGGTGCCGTCCAAGTCCATTCCGATGATGGCGTCATCGGAGGATTCGACGATGGCTGCCAGGCGGCTGGAAATTTCCTTCTCCCTCTTGCGTTCCTCGAGCAGGCCCCATTCGCGCAGGACCCGCTGCACCGAGCGCGGCATGTCGGCAAGCGTCTCGGGCGACTTGACCTCGTAGTCCAGGGCCCCGGCTATGATCGCGGCCGCAGCCACCGCCTCGTTGCCCATGCTGGTCATGACAAGCACAGGAAACGGATCGTTCTTCGACACCAGGGACAAGGCCTCCTGCTCGCTGCCATCCGGAAGATTGAGATCCATGAGGACGACATCCGGCGGACGCTTGGCAACCTGCTCGCAGTATGCCTGCAGGGAGGCTGCGACGCGGATCTCAACCGGAGGGTCGACGGATTCGAACGCGCGGC
Source organism: Terrimicrobiaceae bacterium (assembly GCA_041741775.1). Lineage (GTDB taxonomy): Bacteria > Verrucomicrobiota > Verrucomicrobiia > Chthoniobacterales > Terrimicrobiaceae > QYQL01. Next base: position 3,369 of record JBGSJQ010000153.1, read on the forward strand.
AGATGGCCTCGACATGCGCCGGCTCGTCTTCGAGGATGAGGAGGGAAACCGGGTGCATGACAGGTTATTCTCTCCTCTTGCGGGGGTGGGGGGAAGCCTGAAATGAGTCGAAATCGCTGCCGAACAACTCGGTGAACCCTTCGAAAGCGACAGGCTTGAGCTGGTAGCTGGCCGCCCCGATGGCCAGGGCGGTGGCGATATCCGAGTCGGCTGCGGAGGTCGTGAGAACAACCGTGGGGATCTCCTTCAGGGATTGGTCGGCCTGGATCTGCCGAAGCACCTCGAGCCCATCCACCTTGGGCAGGCGCAAGTCCAGCAGGATGAGATCCGGCAGCGGGCCGGCGACGGGGACTTGTCCCAGCAAATAGTCCAGGGCCGCCTGGCCGTCCTCGAGGCACATGAGGATGTGGCTGACGGGCAGGCTGGAAAGGTTCCGGCGCACGATCTCGGCATGGGCCGGGTCGTCTTCGATGAGCAGGATCCTCAGGGGGAGCTTTTTCTTTTTCATGAGGGCTGGCTCCATTGGGTCTCTGCGAGGGTGAAGCGGAATGTGCTGCCTTTGCCGGGGCCATCCGAGAGGGCCTCGATCTGGCCGCCGTGGGCCTCGACAATCCGGCGGACCGTGGCCAGCCCCATTCCCGAGCCGGGCGTGTGCGGATCGAGCTTTTCGAAGAGGCCGAAGAGCCTGGCCTTGTGGCGCGGGTCGATCCCTTTGCCGTTGTCCCGGACGAAAAGCACGATCTTACCGCCCTCGTGCTCCGCCCCGACCTCGATGCGGGGAGCGGGCTGGTCGCCAAGGAATTTCACGGCATTGTCGAGGAGGTTCTGGAAGGCCTCGACGAGGCGGGGGCGGTCCCCGTGGAGAAGGATCGGCTCGCGGGTGATCCCGACGCAGACACCGCGCTCGGCGATCTGTCCGGCGACCAGTCGCAGCGCCTCCTGCACGACGTCCTGCAGCGGGACGTCAACGGGGACGTTCCCCTTGTGGCCGATCCGGGAGAGCGCCAGCAACTCGTCGAGCAAGCGGCCCATTTTATCCGCTGCGTCGTGAATATACCCGAGATCCTTGGCTGTGGCCGCAGGGTCGCTGATGTCCTTCTCGAGGTAGCCAAGGAACGTCTTGATCGTCACCAGCGGGCTCTTGAGATCGTGCGAGACCGTATTCGTGAAGGCCTCCATCTCCGCATTCTTTTTCTGCAAGGCGTTTTCCGCCTGTCGGCGGACGGTGGCATCCCGGTTGCTGACCCGCCGCCCGCTGTAGGCCCCCGACGCATCGAAAACCGGCTGGCACCCGTGCACAAGATGCGCCACGGAGCCGTCTTTTTTGATGATCCGGAAATCCACTTCAGCGCAGCTTGGCGCGGAAGCGGACGGAGTGAAAGCGGCGCGGCCTTCGCGAAGGAGTGCGGAATCCTCTTTCTGCATGGCGGAGAGATGCGCGGCAAATAGTTCCGCATCCTCGGGGTGCACGATCGCTTTCAGGAGGCTGTTGTTTTCAAGAAAGTTCTCGCGCGGATAGCCGGTGATCCGCTCGCAGGAGGGGGAGAGGTAAATCAGGCGCCCGTCAGCACCCTGCCAATACTCCCAGTCGTAGGTGTAGTCCGCCACCGTGCGGAATATCTCCTCGCTCCGGCGAAGCTGCTCGTAACTCCGCCGCATCTCGCTGATGTCGCTGAACGAGATCCGGAGGATGGGGCCGGAGCCGTCCGCTGCCAGCGAGGCATGCATCCGCACCCAAATCGGCGCACCGTCGGCTTTCAACAGGCGGAGCGCACACGTCTGCGGGTGGCCAGCCTCGAGGAGGGCCCGGCGCGTCAGGTAGTAAATATCCTGGTCCTCCGGCAGCACCACGCTGCCGATCCGGCGTTTCACCAACTCGCCCCGCGGCAGGCCAAGCAGGCTGGCGGCGGTCAGGTTGCTTTCCAGAATCATCCCCGCCTCGCTGACCGTGACGTAGCCGACCGGGGCCAGGTCAAAGAGTTCGAAATAGCGCGCCCGCGCCGCATCCAGCGCCTCCTGCGCATGCCGCAGCTCCTCGTTCTGCATCTCCAGCTCGATCTGATGAACGCGCAGCTCATGGAGAACCGTTCGAAGCTCTTCCGGCGAAAGCGTCTCAACATTTTCCGGCACAGCCTCATTCCGCATCCGGAAGTGCGCCTCGGCCTTTTCGCGAAGGGAACCAGCCGGGGAAGGCTCGGGAGGCAGATTTGTTTTGGTGTTCATGTCGCCTTCCTTCCTTTTATGCCGACGGGGCGTTCGGTGGTGGCGACGGCGTAGAGTTCTCTGTCCTTGTTGAGCAGGGCGGTGGAGATGATGGATACTTCCACGATGGAGCCGTCTTTAGCGATGCGTTTGGTGCGATACGGCTCGAGGATTTCAGCGTGGCTGAGCTTGGCGAGGGTGTCGAGGGCACCCTCGCGGAGTTCCTGTGGGACGCGGTCGCGCACGTTCATTTCGAGGGCCTCGGCCTCGCTCCATCCATAGAGTCGCGCGGCGCCGGGGTTCCAGGCGATCGTGCGGCCCTCGAGGTCCTGGACGGTGATGGCGTCGTGCGCATCGCGGATGACCACGGCCAGGCGGCCCAAGTCGTTGGCCTTGCGGAGCGATTCCTCGGCCTGTTTGCGCTCTGTGATATCCACAAACGTGATGACCGCGCCCTCGATGACATTGTCGAGCGTGCGGTAGGGCTGGATGCGCAGCGTGAACCATTTTCCTCCCGTGGTGTGCACATCGACGGATTTGGGCACGAGTGTCAGGAGGACCGATTGCACGTCCGCCAGGAGGGAGTCGTAGCCGACGAGGTTCGAGACGATGTGGGCCACGGGCCGCCCGACGTCGCTGAGGATGAGGTTGATGATCTCGGTGACGGCCGGAGTGAAGCGCAGGATGCGCAGCTTGAAGTCCACGAAGATGGTGCCGATCCCGGTGCCGGAGATGAGGTTGTTCATGTCGTTGCTGGCCCGGGACAGTCCGGCAACCTTGTTTTGGAGCTCGGCGTTGACGGTGGTCAGTTCCTCATTGACCGACTGCATCTCCTCCTTCGCTGTCTCCAGCTCCTCGTTGGTGGACTGCATTTCCTCGTTGACCGATTGCATTTCCTCGTTTGAGGAGCGGAGTTCCTCGGTCGAGCTCTCCAGCTGCTCATGCATGCTCTGAATGTATTCCTCCTTAGCCCGCATCTCCTGCTCCAAGGCATCGATGCGCGCCTTGTCAGCCGGTGCCGCTGGCGTCTGCTCCCTGCCCATGGTCACCTGCGCACGCCCCTCCTGAGCTTCTTCCAGGATGACGAGGTAAAGTGGCGACTCGGGCGTTGCGGCCGGGCCGGTGGTCAGGGGGAGGATTGTGAGGTTGGCTGCTGTGAAATGTCCGTTCGTTTTGATGCTCAGGCCGGGAGTGCGCACGGTGTCTTTTGTTCCGACGGCCTTGTAGAGGGCGGCGGTCAGAGAGGGGCGCAGCCCCTCGCGGGCCATCTTGAGGATGTTGTTGGTCCCCACCTTTCCGGGGGCTGGTTCCAGAAACATCCCGCTGCGGCCGTGAAGGTAGAGGATCTCTCCATCGGCCTTGACGAGGGCTCCGACCGGGATGAGCTGGTGCAGCAGCGCCTGCTCGGTCAACTCCCGAAGGGGTTCCTTGGCCGGGGTTGATGGAGGCGCCTTGGGGAGCGCGGCATTTGCCGCCGCCATTGCAACAAGCGGGGCGGGAAGGGTTGGGGGCGGGGTTGCCCTGCGCAGAGAATCTTTCTTGCGCTGGTAGAGCTTGGCTTTGCGATCCAGCACCGCAAACAGATCGGGGGACTCGCCGATGCCTTCGGAGGTGCCCAAAAGCAGAATGCCATTCGGGTTGAGGGCGTAGCGGAACAGGGGAACGAGTTTTTTCTTCAGTCCCGCATCGAGATAGATGAGGAGGTTGCGGCAACTGAGAAGGTCGAGCTTCGAGAACGGCGGGTCTTTGATCACGTCCTGCTCGGAAAAGACCAGCAGGTCGCGGAGGCTTTTGTTGACGCGGTAGGTGCTGCCGCCGGGTTCGGCCGTGAAAAACCGGGCGAGCCGCTCGGGCGGGATGTCTGCCGCGATGTTTGCAGGGTAAACCCCGGCGCGGGCCGTGGCAATCGCCCGGCTGTCGATATCGGTGGCAAACACCTGCACTTTGTAGCTTTGCTTGATTGCCTCCATGCGCTCCGCCAGCAGCATGGCCAGCGAGTAGGCTTCCTCGCCGGTGGAGCACCCCGCCGACCAGATCCGCACCGCCGCGCCGGCCGGCTTTCCCTCAAAAAGCCCGGGGACGACCTGATCCTCAAGCAACTTGAAGACCTCTGGATCCCGGAAGAAACTCGTCACCCCGATGAGCAGGTCTCGAAAGAGGGCCTCGACCTCTGCGGGTGTCTGCTGGAGAAATTTGACGTAGCTCTCGAGCCCATCGATCTGGTGGACAGCCATGCGCCTCTCGATCCGGCGGCCGATCGTGCTCGGCTTGTATTGGGAAAAGTCGTGGCCGGTCTGAGCCCGCAGCAGGATGAAGAGTTTGCCCATGGCGCGCTCGCTCTGGTGCGCCAACAAGGCCTCGCTGCGGGGAAGCTTTCCAAAGGCGTGAGCGGCATAGCCGATGAGCTGGGCGGGCATCTCGGCCGGCGGAAGTTCGTAATCCACCAACCCCGTGCCGATCGCGCTGCGGGGCATGCCGTCGAACTCGCTGGAGGCCGTGTTCTGGACGACAACCAGTCCCCCCTCGCCCTTGATCGCCCGCACGCCGAGCGATCCGTCGCTGCCGGTGCCGGAGAGGATGATGCCGATCGCCCTCTCGTGCTGGTCCTGGGCCAGTGAGCGGAAGAAGAAATCGATCGGCCTCCGCTGGCCGTGCGGCTTGCCGGGCTCAAGCAGCTGCAGCGCCCCGCTCAGCAGCGCCATATCGCGCCCGGGCGGGATAATGTAAACGCAGTTGATCCGCACCGGCATCCCGTCCTCGACCTCGAAGACCTCCATGCGCGTGTAGCGCTGGATGATTTCGCAAAGAAGGCTCGTGTGGCCCGGTGCCAAATGCTGCACCAGCACAAAGGCCATGCCCGGATCGCTCTCAGCCGGCATCCCAGAGAAAAAGGCTTCAAATGCCGCCAGCCCGCCGGCCGAGGCCCCGATGCCAACAATCGGAAAATCGGACCTGGCATGGTGGCCGTCGGGCCGAGCGGCCGCGGCCTCTCCGGAACCTTCTGGAGGCATTCCGTCTGAGGGGGGATTTTCGACGGTCGCCCGGATCTTTTTTTTCATCGTGTGGGGGCACCTTGCGGCACCTGCCGGGAACGGGTATTGTCCGCCCCTGGTAGGCTTATTCTGAGACCTTCCGGGCTGGTTTGGCAAGACTCATTCGATGGGTGAACCCGGCGGCCCCGATCGCCGGGCGCGAATGAGGTTGCAATTCCGTCGTGATGTCGGACGATTGGGGCTCCACACCAACCAACAAAAAATCTTATGCAAATTGCAATGATCGGTCTCGGACGGATGGGTGCCAACATGGTGCGCCGCCTTCTTCGCAACTCCCACCAATGCGTCGTTTACGACACGAATCCGGAGGCCGTCGCCGACCTCGTGAAAGCGGGGGCGGTAGGGGCCTCATCGCTCGAGGATCTCGTTGCCAAGCTGGAGCGGCCCCGGGCCGTCTGGATCATGATCCCGGCCGCCATCACCGACAAGATCGTGAACGCGCTGGCCGCGCTGTTGGAATCGGACGACACGATCATCGACGGAGGCAACTCGTATTTCCGTGATGACCGCCGGAGGAGCGAGGCCCTGCGGCCGAAGGGGATTCATTACCTGGATTGCGGCACGAGCGGCGGCGTCTGGGGGTTGGAGCGCGGATATTGTATGATGATCGGCGGGGACAAGGTCGCCGTTGAGAGGCTGGACCCGGTGTTCAAGACGCTGGCACCCGGCAAGGGCTCGATCGACGAGACGCCGGGCCGGGCCAAGCTTGGCGGCACCGCCGAGGAAGGGTACCTGCACTGCGGCGCCTCGGGAGCCGGGCACTTTGTCAAAATGGTCCACAACGGGATCGAATACGGGATCATGGCCGCCTTCGGGGAGGGGTTTGACATCCTGGCGAATGCCAATGCCAGCACGAAGGAGACGGCGGCCGACGCCGAGACGGCCCCCTCGATGCATCACGATCTCGACTACGACCTCAACCTGGCAGACATCTCGGAGGTCTGGCGGCGGGGCAGCGTGATCAGCTCCTGGCTGCTGGATCTCGCCGCTTCGGCCTTCGCCGAGAACCCGACGCTCTCGAACTTCTCGGGCCGCGTCTCGGATTCCGGCGAGGGACGCTGGACGATCATGGCGGCGATCGAGGAGGCCGTGGACTGCGAGGTCCTCACGGCCGCGCTCTACGCCAGGTTCCGCTCCCGCAAGGAGCACACGATGGCCGAGAAGGTCTGCTCCGCGATGCGCTATCAGTTTGGCGGACACTTGGAGCGCGGGGCCGGCGGATAGGATAGCCCCGGACGCCCGGACGACCGGGGCTCGAAGTTTCCATTCGAGTCCCGCGCGGAATGGCGTATCGTTTTTCTCTGAATGAAGTTTCGCCTCGCCTATTTTTTGCTTCCGTCGGTCCTCCTGGCGCAGGGGGTGACCATCGACAATACCGGTTCGGAGGAGAATCCGAAGCCGACCTGGGAGACCCAGAGGCAGGCCCGCACCTTCACCCTCCAGATCCCCGCTCCGCGCGGTCAGATCACCGACCGCAACGGCCGCCCGCTGGCGCAGAGCCGGCTCAGCTACAATCTGGCAATCAATTTTCCGACTCCGCTCGACTGGAGCGACGAGAAGGTTCTGGGATTTGCGCACCAGCAGATCACGCTGGCCAAGGGGCTGCTGAAGCGTGACATCCAGATCTCCGACGCAGCGATCCTCGGGCACTACAAGAACCGCGGCGTCCTGCCGCTGGACATCGTCGAGGATTTGCTGCCGACCGAGCTGGCGGTGATCCAGGGTGGGCTTCCGCAGGAACTGCTCCTGCGCCAGACCTACGTGCGATTCTACCCGAACGGCACCCTCGCCTCCCACATCATCGGCTACACTGGACGGGAGGCCCCGCTCTCCACGCGCCCAATAGAAAATGACGACCTCATCTTCCCCGAAAGCCAGGGACGCGAGGGCCTCGAACAAATTTTTGACAACGAGCTGCGCGGGCAGCCCGGCAGCCTGCACATCACCTACAACAAGGAGGGCCAGAAGACATCCGAGCGGATCGCCCGCCAGCCGGTGCCAGGCTACAACGTGATCTCCACCATTGATGAGAACCTGCAGCGAATCTGCGAGAAGGTGCTTGCGGACAATTGCAAGCGCGGTGCCCTGGTGATTATCGAGCCCGAGACCGGCGAGATCCTCGCCATGGCCTCCCACCCGGGGTTCAATCCCAACGACTTCGTGCCCATCGTCAAGTCGTCCGTCTTCGAGGCCTACTCCGCTGACCCGTCCGACCCGCTCGTCCCCCGCGCCTTCCGTTCCGCCTACCCGCCGGGCTCCACCTTCAAGACGTTTGTCGGGTTCGCCGCGCTCGAGTCCGGCAAGGTCAAGCCAAAGGATGAATTCAGCTGCCCGGCGGCCTTCACGGTGGGCGACCATACGTTCAGGAACTGGAAGAAGTCCGGCGCGGGAAACCTGAATTTCAAGGAGGCCCTCACGCAGTCCTGCAACACCTGGTTTTACCAAGTGGGTATCAAGATCGGCGCCGCCCCAATCATCGACTACGCGACCCGGCTCGGGCTCGGACGCCGGACCGGGATCCCGTTGAAGTCCGAGACGGACGGAAATATCCCGACTGATGAATACATGCTGCGCGTCCATAAGCGGACAATCAAAAAGGGGGACGTGGCAAACATGTCGATCGGGCAGGGGGACATCCTGATCAGCCCTCTGCAAATGGCCCAGGCGATGGGGGTCATCTCGCAGAGCGGTGTCTTCCACCAGACGCGTCTCGTGAAGCAGGTGCAGACGATCGACAACCGCGTGGTCGCGGCCTACCCAGACCGCGTCCGCGAGGAAATCCCGGTGTCTCCTGAGATCGAGAAGGTGCTCCGCGCGGCTCTGGTGGCGGTCACCAGCGATGGTCAGGGCACCGCGCACCGTGCCCAGGTCAAGGGCGTCGAGGTGGCCGGCAAGACGGGGACAGCCCAGTGGGGCCCGACGAACAAGCAGAGGACGGCGGCCTGGTTTGCGGGATTCATTCCCGCCGACAACCCGCGCTATGCCTTCGCCGCCCTCTACGAAGGAGAGCCCAATGACAACAGCGTGCATGGCGGATCGCATGCCGCCCCGCTGATTGGCAAAGTCTTCAAGCAGATCTACGCAGAGGCCAAGGGAGACAAAAATCCGGGAACGGAGGAAGAGGCAGAAAAGGAAGCCGGGTTCCCTGTTGACGAATCGAACTGAATTCCCTCGAAAAGAATTCTCTCTTTTCTGTTGCGTCCCCGCTTGACAGGGGCAGGAGTTTCTGGGCAATTTTCCCGATACAAGTTTGCTGTCAAACTTCACAAATCAAAACACACCATTACTACCTCATGAACAAAGTTGAACTCATCGCCGCCGTCCAGAAATCCCTCGACTCGAGCAAAGCCGACGCCGAGCGCGCCGTGAACTCCGTCATCGACGGAATCAAGCTGGGCATCAAAAAAACCAAGACCGTGCAGCTGATCGGATTTGGAACCTTCAAAGTCGGCGCCCGCAAAGCCCGCACCGGCATCAACCCGAAAACGGGGGAGAAGATCAAAATCAAAGCCTCGAAGACCGTCAAGTTCTCCGCCGGCAAGGCGTTCAAGAGCAAGCTGTAATTTTTCGGCCAGGGAATTTCCCTCCCGCCACAGGAAGACCCGCTTCGCCGACAAGGCGTGCGGGTCTTCGTTTTTTTGTGCGCGGATCTCTGCGGCGGCAACCGCGGTTCGCGCGATGACCTCGCTGGGGAGGCGGTTGTGCCAGCCTCCTTTTTCCCTACTCTCAGGGCTGTCGGCCGGCACGCTCGGCCAGAATGCCGGCGGCAATGCGTTCGGCGAGGCGCTGGCGCACCGCCGCGTTTTGGACGTTGGCATTGTCGGAGGGATTCGAGACAAAGCCGAGTTCACAAAGGACGGCTGGCCGGTTGTTGTTGCGCAGCACGTAGAAGCCCCGGTTTTTGATGCCCCGGTTTTCGGTGGGATAGGCCCTGAGGGTTTCGCGGAGGATGTTTGCGGCGAGGCGCTTTGATCGCAGGCTGTAGTAGTAGATTTCGATGCCCCGGGCCGCCCGGCGGTTCGACCAGTTGTAGTGGACGCTCACGAAGACCGAGTGGCTGGTCCGGTTGGAAATCGCCACGCGGCCTCCCAGCGTCACAAAATAATCTGAGGTCCGGGTCTCGATCACATGCAGGCCATTACGGCGGAGGATGGCTGCCAGGCGGCGCGCGGTGTCGAGGGTCAGCAACTTTTCCGGGGATCCCGAATACGCCTTGGCCCCCCGGTCGTGCGCCCCATGGCCCGCATCCACAATGACCGTGTCAAATGAGCCGGCTCCCGGCCCGTAACTTCCTCCCGTGGACGCACACGAGCTGAGGAGTGCGCAGGCGACCGCGCAAAAAATGACAGCCGCAAGCCGGGCCATGGATGGCAATCTGGATTCGATAATGTCTCCGTTCATTTTTTCCCTTGGACTGTCCCCTGCCGGAACAGAGGGAGAATAGGAAGCGCATGGCGGGGTGCAAACATTTTAGTCTCGATTTTCGCGGGGTGTTGGGCATGGATAGGAATCACGCATGCTGTCCAAACGAGTGATTCCCTGTCTTGATGTCACCGATGGCCGGGTTGTGAAGGGGACGAAGTTCCTTGAGCTTCGTGATGCGGGGGATCCGGTTGAATGCGCCAAAATGTATGACCGCCAGGGAGCGGACGAGCTGGTTTTTCTGGATATCACAGCCTCGAGCGACGGTCGAGCGACGATGGTTTCTGTCGTCGAGCGCACGGCTGACGAGTGCTTCATGCCGCTCACGGTGGGAGGCGGCATCCGGTCGGTTGAGGATTTTCGGGCCATGCTTCGGGCCGGAGCCGACAAGGTGAGCGTGAACACGTCCGCTCTGCAGCGGCCGGAACTGATCCACGAAGGGGCGGAGGCCTTCGGCTCCCAGTGTGTGGTGGTCGCGATCGATGCCAAGCGGGACGGCCCGGGAAAATGGCGGGTTTACACCCACGGGGGACGCCGCCCCACCGAAAGGGATGCGGTCGAATGGGCGGTGGAGGCCGAGCGGCTCGGCGCCGGCGAAATCCTCCTCACCAGCATGGATGCGGACGGCACATGCGGCGGATACGATCTGGACCTCACGCGGGCCGTCGGGCAGGCGGTGGGAATCCCCGTGATTGCAAGTGGCGGGGCCGGAGACCTCGGGCATCTGGCCGACGTGCTGGAGAAGGGCGGCGCCGATGCTGTCCTCGCCGCAAGCATTTTTCACTTTGGGAAGTTTACGGTGGATGATGCCAAAGATCACCTGGCCGCAAGAGGCCTGCCGGTGCGCCGGCGCTTTGCTCCGTGAAGCTCCCCGAAGGGCGGAAGGCAGAGCCCTGCCGTATTGACAAATGTACGGCGTTTGGCGACATTCCCTCTTCAGAATCGGGTCGGCTTTTTCCCTGATGCGCCGAGCTGACACCAGATTATTTCCTGCCATGAACGAAATCGTTGCCATTCTTGCAAAGAAGCTGGGGCTCCCCGAGTCCACCATTGAGTCCGGGCTTGCCGTGCTTTTGAAGTTACTGAAGGAGAAGTCCGGTGGCGGCGAATTTCAAAACCTGATCGGCCTGGTTCCGGGGCTGGCGGACCTCTCGGAAAAGGCCGCTGCTCCGACCGCATCCGGAGGAGCAGGAGTGCTGGGCGGCGTGATGGGTATGGCCGGCGGAATCCTGGGAGGGCAGGCGGGCGATGCGGCCAAGGCGTTCGCGGGCTTCCAGCAGGCGGGGATTCCGGCGGACAAGATCGTGCCGTTCGTGCGGGGGTTTTTCGAGCAGGTCCGCGATTCCGGGGGATCGGATTTCGTTTCCCGAATCTCCGCCGCGATTCCGGCGTTGCGGTCTGTCATTGGAGAGATCCCACCCTCCTCTTGAAAATGCGAAACTTCTGGCTGCCTGTCTTTACAATCATCGCTCTTCTGGCCGGCTGCAGACGGCCGGCAGAAAAGCCGGCTGCCGAATTCACATTTTCCACCGAACCTCCGGTCGTCCAGCCGGTCGCGGGGATCGTTCCCATTCCGGAGGAATTTCAAACCCCTCAGGAAGCCCCTTCAGCGATCAAGGCCCCGGCCACTCCTCCCATCCTTTTTGTGGCCAGAGATTTTCAGATCACCAACCGCGCCGGCATCCAGGGGATCCAGGCCGGGGAGACGGTGAACCTTTTGCGCGAGACCCCGGACGAATACATCGTCCAGTATGGAGATCTCGAATTCATCAAGGAGAAGGAGTATTTTTCATCAACCTACGTCGGGAAGACCGCTCCGGATTCTTCCCGGCCAACCCCGGCATCTGATGCCATGATGCCGTCGGATGCCGGCCTCGTGGCTTCGGCCAACTCGCCTTCTGGCGATGTGGCTCCGGAGGAGCCTGCCGAGGTAATCGGCCTCGCTTCAGAAGGGTCTGCAGGGCCGCAACCCTCCCTTCCGGCCGAGCCCGTCGATTCGACCGGCCTGACGGCCCCGGTGGGTGAGCCTCCGTTGCCTGATGAGTCCCTGCTCCCCGATGTCCCGCCGCCACCTCCCACGGCGGCGGAAAAAGAACTGGCCAATCTGACGGATGCCATACGAACGCTAAACAACCAGATCCGCGCTGCGGAAGACGCGTCGGCTACTTCTGGAAAGAAGCCCACCCGAGCCGAGCGCCGCCGCCTCGAGCAGATGAAAGATGAGCGCGACGACTTAAGCCGACAACTCACAAAAATCGGCAAACCTTAGCACGCGAGCTCATTGCGGTGGCTGTTGCTCGACCGGCTTTGCCAGCAACCCCCGCACGGCGGCCACCCAGGCGTCAAAGTCGGGATGAGAGGGATTGGAGCGGATGAGAGCCACCATTTCTCCGGCTCCCCGGTTGGGATTGCCCACCACCACCATGTCCTGTGCCCTGCGGAACAGCAGCTGTGGCCGCGTCAGCGTGTTGAATTTGTCGATCTCGTGCTGTGAGCGCCCTTCGGTAATCCGGTCCGCCTCGATCTTCAGCTGCAAATCCCACGTCTTCAGCAGCAATGGATCTTTCTCTTTCCTCAGGAGGCCCCGCACGTTTTTCTCAAGGATGCCCGCCATGTCCCCGGGCTTGGACTCCCAGATTTTGTCCTCCGGCAGCCACGGCCCAAGCTGGAACCACTGCGAAAAGATGGACTGACCGAGCGGTTGGTCGAGCAGGTTTTTTTGCTCGTTCGGCCGCTTCTCCTGGCCAGCAAACAGCTTGTCTGCAGCCACCAGGTCGTTCACATAGGCCAGCACCCCGGGCACCATCGTCTCCGGATGTTCCATGCCCCGGCGCTCCAAGGCCATCTGCAAATACCTCAAATGCAGCAGCAAGGCCGTCTGCATCTCCTTTGATCGCAGGAGGTCTGCATTCGCTTTTTTCCAGTCCGAAAAGGCAGACGCCTTGTCCTTGCGCCCCTGGAATTGAACGGCCTCCACCGCCTTTTCGTAGAAATTCGCTGCGGCCGTCCCGCTGCCTTGTGCCGCTTTGAGGGCGGCGATCAGCGAAGCCTGCTCTTTCGTTTTGGCTGCCTTTTGCAATTCCTCGATTCCTGCAATTTCCTTGAGCAAGGCATCGGCGTTCAAATCCGGGGTGTCCTGCGCCGACGCCGCAGGGAACCCTGCAGCCAGAAGAATGCCAGCAAACAGCACTATCGGGGGGAATTGGTTGTTCATCAGCCCATTCTGGATGCACCACCGGCCCCCTGACAAGCGCCGATCGTCACCCGGAAAATTACCCTTCGGTTGTCATTGACACCGCTCCCCGTAGAGGCGACCTTGCGCCCCATCGGGAACCGGCTCCTCAGACAACCGGCCTGGCATCCCACTGAAAAACCTATGAGATCATTTTTGAATTACATCCGCTGGACGAACAGCATCTTTTTGATCGGGACGTTCGCGACGACCGTCACCGCTGTCCCCCTCTACATTTGGCACTACGGACTTAACGCCTTCCAGGTCGGCCTCTTCTTCTTTTTCACCATCGCAACCGGGATCAGCATCACCCTCGGCTACCATCGCCTGTTTTCCCACCTCACCTTCAAGGCCAAGTGGCCGGTGAAAATGTTCACGCTTCTCTTTGGTGCCGCCGCCTTTGAGGGGTCGGCCATCGCCTGGTCGGCAGACCACCGCCGCCACCACAAATTCGTGGACCACGAAGAAGACCCCTACGACATATCCAGAGGCCTTTTCCACGCCCACATCGGCTGGCTCCTCTTCCGCACCGGGCCCGACACCCCGCTCACCTGGGTTCGCGACCTCAAAAAGGACCGCCTCGCCTGGTGGCAGCACGAATATTATGTCCCGATCGCCATCACGGTGGCCTTCGTCCTTCCCGCCGCCATCGGTTGGCTCTACGGCGGCCCGGTCGCCGCTCTCGGGGCCTTCCTCATTGCCGGGATCGCCCGCGTGGTTGTCGTCCACCACATGACCTTCTGCATCAACTCCCTCTGCCACTGGATCGGCGACCGGCCGTATTCGACCGACTGCACAGCCCGCGACAGCCTCCTGATGGCGGTCTTCACCTTTGGCGAGGGCTATCACAACTACCACCACGAGTTCCAGTATGACTACCGCAACGGCGTTCGCCCGTGGCAGTTCGACCCGACGAAATGGACGATCTGGTTTCTCAGTAAAATCGGCCTCGTCAGCAGCTTGAGAATGGTTCCCGAGGAAAAAATTCTCAAGGCCAGAATTGCCGAACAGGAACGCCACCTTGAGGCCAAGCTCGGCGGCAAGCCCCTCTCCGAATCCCTCGCAGCCATGCTCGAAAATAACCGCTCCCGCCTGAACCATGCCCTGACCGAGTGGGAAAAGCTTCTCGTCGAATACCGCTCCGCCCTCGAAAACCGCGGCGAAGTCTCCCGCCGCGAACTCCGCTCCCTTCAGAAAAATGTGCGCAATGCCTCCGCAGCGCTCAGAGAATCCCTCCGCCTGTGGATTCAGGCCCAGCAGTCCGCCCTCGAACCCACAGCCTGAGAACGTCGAAACTCCGTGCTTCCCTCTCCCGACGCCGGAGGGTATTGACGGGGCATGCAAATCGAAAAACTGGAATCCGCGGCGGCAGCGACCCTCAAAATCTCGGGGGAAATCGACCTGCACGCCTCTCCGGAGCTCCGGGCCCAGCTTCAGGAGTGCTCCAAGGCCAAGACTCCCCTTCTCCTCCTTGACTTCACCAGCGTCGATTACATCGATTCCAGCGGGCTGGCCACCCTCATCGAATATGTGCGCGAAAGCGGCAGCTTTGGCGGCAAGCTCGCCCTCTTCGGCCTGCAGAAAAAAGTCCGCACCATCTTCGATCTGGTCCGTCTCAACGAACTTTTCGTGATCACCGACACGGCCGAAGAAGCCGCGTTGGCGGCAAAATGACCGCGGCCATCCGGACGTTTCTCTCTCTTAACGGGCAAATTTTCTACTGGCTCATTCTTGGCCCGTTCCGTGGCCAACCGGTGAGGATCTCCGCTGTCTTCCAGCAGATGGTGCGCATGGGGGTCCAGGCCTTCCCCATGGCGGCCCTCACCTCGCTCAGCATCGGCCTGACCCTCGCCATGCAGGGGGCCCAGGAGCTTGCCCGCATGGGGGCCACCGCCTTCGTGCCGGACCTGGTGGCGGTCACCATCCTCCGTGAGTTGGGCCCCCTCCTGGTCGGCGTGGTCGTCATCGGACGCAGCGGTTCGGCTGTCACGGCTGAGCTCGGCACCATGAAGGTCGGCGAGGAGATCGAAGCGCTCGAGGTCATGTCGATCAACCCGGTCCGCTTCCTCGTCGTCCCAAGGTTCCTCGCGATGCTGGTCATGCTTCCCGTCCTCACCGTCTTTGGAAATTACATCGGTATGCTGGGAGGCTGGATCATCTGCCACTTCGCCCTCGACATGAACACGACGGCGTTCATCCGCCGCCTCATGGAAGCTGGCCACCCCATCGATCTCTACTCGGGCGTCATCAAGAGCTTCGTATTCGCCTGGCTGATCATCACGATCTCCTGCCAGTCCGGCCTCGGGGTCTCGGGAGGAGCGGAAGGGGTCGGCCGCGCCACCACCTCGTCGGTCGTCACCTCGATCTTCGCAATGCTCGTCGCCAACGCCCTCCTCACAGCCCTCTTCTTCTTTTCCTGAACATGCCTGTCATCGAAGTCCGCGACCTCGTCAAAAAATTTGGCAGCCGAACCGTCCTCAACGGGGTCACGTTTTCTGTTGAAAAAGGCGAGACCGTCGTGATCATGGGCGGCTCGGGCTGCGGCAAGAGCACGGTGCTGCGCCACATTATCGGTTCAATGAAACCCACCTCCGGCTCGATCAAGCTCTTCGGCGAGGAAATCACCACGATGCCGGACCGCCAGCTCGAAAAACTCCGCCTGCGCTTCGGCATGAACTTCCAGTTCGGCGCCCTCCTGCAGTCGCTTACGGTCGGCGAGAACGTCGCCCTCCCCCTGCTCGAAAACAGCCGCGTCAGCCCGGAAATCGTGGACCTTATCGTCAAAATGAAGCTCGAGCTCGTGGGCCTCACCGGCTTCGAAAATCTCAAGCCCTCCGAGATCAGCGGCGGCATGCGCAAGCGGGTCGGCCTCGCGCGCGCCGTCGCCCTTGACCCAGAGCTCCTCTTCAGCGATGAGCCCACCTCGGGCCTCGACCCCATCATGACCGCCGTCATCGACGAACTCACTCTCGACCTCACGCGCAAACTCCACATGACCGCGATCATCGTCACCCACGACATGGTCAGCGCTTTTCGCATCGCCAACAAGATGATCGTCCTCGGCGCCGGAAAACGCGCGGGAACCATCATTGCAGAGGGAACCCCGGATGACATCCGTCACCACCCCGACCCCGAGGTCCAACAGTTCATCAACGGGAGACCGGACGGCCCCGTCCCCCTCAAACTTTCCCCGGAGGACTACATCAACAAGCTCCTCGGCCACGAACGCCAAAAGGGCGTCGATTACTAGTCCCGCCCGGAATCCGGGCTTGAAGCGGAGCAGGCCATCGACGATGCTGATTGTCTGTGAAGAAACCTTCTCCTCTCCGGCCCGCCACGTCGGCCTACACGCTGTTCGAAATCATGCTTGTCCTGGGCATCATCGCCGTGCTGGTGGGCTCGGCGATCTACATGCTCGTGGGAAACATCGACGTGGCGAAAGAACAGCGCGTCGAGAGCGACATCCAGGCGATTTCCATGCAGCTCCGCACCTACGAGATGCTGAACTACCGCAAGCCGACCACCGCCCAAGGACTGGCGGCTCTCGTCCAGCAGCCCACGTCGGACCCCAAACCCCGCAAGTGGAAGCAGCTGATGAAGTCCGCCCCGCTCGACCCCTGGGGCAACGAATACGTCTATCGCAACCCCGGCAAATTCAACCCACAGGGATATGACCTCTACTCGCTCGGACCGGACGGAAGAGAAAGCGAAGACGATGCCGGGAAAGAGGCCAATGGCCCGTCTCAAAAATAGCCCGGCCTACACGCTTCTGGAGGTCCTTCTGGCACTCGGCGTGATTGCCGTGCTCATGGGCATTGCCGTTCCCTACCTCTCCCAGTCGTTCGGGAAATCCCCAGGGGAAGAAGTCGCCGACGAGGTCGCCGCCTCGGTCATCGCCGTCCGCTCGAGCGCCATGGACGAAAGCGAGGCGCGAAGGATCGGGATCCTCGAATCCGGACTGGCCCCCCAGGGCGCATCAACCCCCGCTATCCGCCTCCCCAAAGGCTGGAAGCTGGAGGTCCGCCGCCTCGCTGAATCGAAATTTCGCAAACCTCAAAAGAACGAGTTCTGGACATTCAACAGCGCTGGCATCTGCGAGCCGCTCACCCTGCGCATCACCGGCGGCAACGAGGTTATGGAGCTCGCCTTCGACCCGCTCACCGGCCTTGTGCTCGAGGAATGAACAACGAAGCCTCCACACAGGGCGGCCGATCAACCGGATCGCTCCAATGGACGCCCCCCGCTCAGCGCTCCGACTTCCGCACTCCGCGCTCCCCACTCCGCCTTCCGCACTCCGCCTTCACGCTCTTCGAGGTCCTTGTGGCCCTCGGAGTCTTTGTCATCGCCGTCACCGGCCTCGCCCTCGCTCTCGAGAGCGCCGTGCAGGCCGCCTTTGAGGCCCGGGGCCGCGCTCTCGCCCGCGTCGTCCTCGAATCCCGCCTCGCCGTCGCCATGGCCGATCCGCCAAACGGTCGCCGCGTCATCGAGGCCCGCGACAACAACGGCATCCGCGTCGAGGAAACGCTCGACCCATTTCCAGCCCAAACCACAAACGGCGCACCCATCACCGGCCTTTACACCCTCAAAATCACGGCCGATTTCAACGCACAGGGCAGCGGAAAAGAATCCGCCGAAATCCTGATCTTCAAGCCATGAAACGCATCGAAGGCGGAAGGCGGATGGCGGAGACCGGAAAGCAGGGGCGCGCTGGTTTTCCGCTCTCCGGTCTCCGGTCTCCGGTTTCGGCCTTCACTCTCTTCGAGGTCATCCTCGCCCTCATGATCCTGGCCCTGCTCACCGGAGCCGTCTATGGAATCGCCGCAGCGGCGACGGAGGCCACCAAAGCAACGATGTCCGAACAGGTCTCGGTCCGCCGTCTCGAGGCCTTCCTGAGAGTCACCCGCGATGCCTTTCTCAACCTGCCCCGCGAAGGGAAAGTTTATCTCAATTTTTCGAAGTCCGCCACTGGGGCCCCGGTTCCGGAATTGATCTTTGAGGAGTCGCCGGGCGTCTTCGGGATTCCGAGCCTTGGCGGCGGCTCCCTCATCCTGGCAGCGCGCCCGCGGGCCGACGGCTCCCGCACGATGTCCCTCCTCGTCACCCCCCGCGACATCCCCCCGAGCGACTTGGAACGCCTGAAGTCCGGACCCGCCTGGATTCCCCTCCTCCCTCGCGTGGAGCGCGTCAAATGGTCGTTCCTCGCCAATGGCGAGTGGAAGGACGACTGGCCGCAGGAAAACGGACGCCCGCTCGTTGCCCGCCTCCGGATGGAATACCTCGACATGGGAGGATCGATGATCGATGTCCAGTTCTGGATTCCGCCACTGGCGGTCGCCCCCCCTCCGGCTCCCTCACCCGCGGCACCTCCCGAACCGCCTCCTCCCAATCCGTGAAAAATTCCGAACGCGCCCTCGCCCTTCCTCTCGTGCTCTGGAGCATCGCGTTCCTCGCCGGGCTCGTCGTCCTTGTCGGCAGCTCGGTCAATGCCTGGATCGGCGACGAGGCCCGTGCGGAGCGCGTCTTCCGCGCCCGCCAGCTCGCTCTCAGCGGCATTGCCATCGGCCTCAATCCCGCAGTCAAGGCTGGCGATCCTTTGCTCAATAACGGCGACAAGGAGGGCGAAGGTTTTGAAGTCCGGATCTCGGATGAGTCCGGGAAAATCAACCCGAACTTCTGGATCGCCCAGAACCAGCGGGATGTGTTCATCAAGCTCTTTGACGCGTGGGATGTCAGCTCGGAGGAACGCGATGCCGCCATCGACGGGCTCTCCGACTGGGTGGACGCGGATGATTTTCGCTCGTTGGCCGGAGCGGAGCGCGGAGAGTATGAGTCAGCGGGCCGGCCCGGGTTCCCTGCAAACAAGCCGCTTCTCAACATCCGCGAGATGGAGGCCGTTCTCGGCCTCGACCGCGTGCTCGCCTCCCACGAGGGCTGGAAGGACCTCTTCACCACCTGGAGCAACGGAAAAATCAACATCCAGTTCGCACCCGAACCGCTTCTCGAGAGCCTGGCGGATTTCACGCCGGAACAATTCCGTGCGCTTTTCGAGTTGCGTGCAGGGCCGGATGCCGTCGAGGGTAGCGAGGATGACATCAAGCTCGAATCCATCGACGCCGCCGCCGCCCTCATTGGCGTGGGCGGACGCCAACTCGAGTTGCTGGAGACATTTTTCGATGTTTCCCCGGGTGTGCGCCGAATCGAAAGCACCGGATACTGCAGCGGAACCAAGCACCGGATCGTGGTCATCGCGCCGGAGTCCGGCGGAGGCCAGGTCATGAGTTGGGAGGAAGAATGAGCAGCGCCGAGTCGGTCATCTTTCCGGGAGACTCCGCCTGGGAGCTTTGGAAATTCCCCCCCAAAGCCCTCCCCACCTGCGAGCGCGATCCCTCCCAAAAATCCTTCGCCGCAGCCCCAAGCCCCCTGCTCGCGCTCCCCTCGCGCACCGTTCTGGCCGTCCCGCTCTGGGTCTCCTCCGAAGGCGACCCCAACGAACTCGCCGAACTCGAACTCTCCGGCCGCCACCTCGTGCGCCGCGATGCCGAAATCCGCACCGTCCCCGTCGAATCCTCAAATGGCCGCTCTCTCATTCTCGCCCTCGCGATTGCAGATGACCCTTCCTCCCTCGCCCTCGTCTCCCAAGCAAAATTCTTCGACCTCCCCGCCCGCCTGATCGACCCCGGCAGCGCGGATGTCGCCATCTGGCGTGAGTCGGGCTCGCTTTGCTGCGGATTCTACCGCAAGGAAAAATGCGTGGCTTTTTCCGCCTCGGGCGAATCCTCCCCCGGGCCCGCGTTTTGCGGGATGCTCACCCGCCTGGCCCTCCGCCTCCGCGCCGAGGACGTCGTCTCCGGACTGCCCGCGCAGATCCGCCTTATCGGCGAGTTTTCAGAGGCGGACAGCGAAGCCCTCGCGGGAACTCTCCGCGCCGAAGTTGAGCTCATCTCCCCTGCACCTCCGCCCCGCCTTCCC
>JBGSJQ010000154.1:0-8797 GCA_041741775.1 Terrimicrobiaceae bacterium
ATGTGGCCGCGGATCGCGCGCTTGTCCTGCTCGAGCTGGCTTTCGCCCTCGCCCTTGGCCCCGATGCCGCCTCCCTGCTGCCCAAGGTGGCTCCAGGCGCGAGTGAGCCGGGGTAGCGAGTATTGCAGGCGCGCCAGATCGACCTGGATCCGGGCCTCCCTTGTCCGGGCCCTCTGACCAAAAATATCGAGAATGATCTCCTGTCGGTCCACAACCGTCACTCCGGCCAACTCCTCCCAGTTTCTCTGTTGCGCCGGGGTCAGCTCGTTGTCAAAAATCACCACGTCGCAGGATTTCTCCCTGATGAGGTCGGCGATCTCCTTGGCCTTGCCGGATCCCATCAGAAAGCGTGCGTGGGCCTCGCGGTGGTAAACCAGCCGGCTCTCAATCACAGGGATGCCCAGCGTGTTGACCAGCTCTTCCAGCTCTCCGAGGAGGTCCTCGGCTTCGGCCCGCGCGGAGGTATCCATGTAGGCTCCGACGAGCATAGCCCTCTCCACCATTTTTTCGCGCTCTTTGATATCAATCATCAACTCCTGCCCAGACTAGCCAGAGGGAATAGGCTTTCGAGGAAAAACGATAGGGAGAAAAACAGCATCTTGTGGGCAACCCCGATCCGCAGCCCGGTTTTGCCGTGGAGTTCCTTCAGGGGGTCAACCAGGTAGCGGATGGGGGAGCGGAATCCGAGGGACTCGAGATAGCCGTTTTGCGGGGCGTCAATTTCGTCGAGTTCGGCCGGCGCGTTCACCGTGGATTCCCCGGGGGAGAGGTCCGCATCGAAGTTGGTGGATTCGATTTCCTGGATCGTCACCACATGTTCCTGAGGGGATTCGGGAGCAGTGGATCGGGAAGGCTGAACTTCTCCTGCAAGGGCTGCAAGCGAGCCAACGAACGTGGTCGCGGTGACAGCAGAATTCGCCAGCGGATTCGTGATTTTTGAGTTGAATTCCTCATGGAGGATCCTCTGCCGCGGGACCATGGGTAAATCCCTCCGGGTTGGAAAGTCGCGATTGGCGACCGAGCACAAGACGGGGTGAAATCAAACAGATTGCCTGCTTCGGGAGCATGCTGCATAAGGGACGCATGATTCCCGACAGCGTCATTCGATACCTTGAAACCAACGAAGAGCGCTTCATTGAAGAGCTGTTCGAGTATGTCCGCATCCCCAGCATCAGCGCCCAGTCGGACCACGCCGAAGACATGCAGGCCTGCGCCAAATGGCTGAAGGCCCGCTGTGAGCGGGCCGGGCTGAAGGCGGAAATCCGCAAGACCACCGGCTACCCGGTCGTTCTCGCAAAAACGCCGAAGCCGGACCCTGCGAAGCCCACGTTTCTGGTTTATGGCCACTACGACGTGCAGCCTCCGGAGCCGCTCGAGCTCTGGACCTCCCCGCCATTCGAGCCCCGCCGTGTCGGCCGCAATGTCTATGCCCGCGGGATCAGCGACAACAAGGGCCAGCACTTGGCCCACATCAATGCCATCGAGGCCTGGCTCAAAACCGGGCATGAATTGCCCTGCAATGTGAACTTTCTCATCGAGGGCGAGGAGGAGGTCGGTTCCAAGGCCCTTTATCGTTTCCTGCCAAAGAATGCTAAAGAACTGGCCTGCTCCGCGCTGGTCGTTTCAGACACCGAGATCCCCAGCCTGAAGCATCCGGCTCTGTGCTACTCCCTGCGGGGAATGGCTCCTCTGGAGATTCGCCTGGATGGCCCCAATCGCGACCTCCATTCCGGCCTCTTCGGCGGGGCGGTGGACAACCCCGCCATGGTTCTCAGCCAGATGCTTGGACAGCTCCGCGACAAGCGTGGAAAAATCACCATCCCCGGGTTCTACGATGATGTGGTGAAACTTTCTGCCTACGAGCGCAAACAGATGGCCAAGGTTCCTTTCCATGAGGCGAAATTCCGGAAGTCCGTCGGCGTTCCAGCCCTCTTTGGAGAGGCTGGATACTCGCCCGACGAGCAGCGCGCCGCGCGTCCGACATTTGAGATCAACGGCCTCACCAGCGGCTACCAGGGCGAAGGCGGGAAGACGATCATCCCATCCTGGGCCAGCGCAAAGATCACGATGCGTCTCGTGCCGGATCAGGACCCCAATAAAATTTTTGCCCTGGTGCGGAAGCATCTCAAGGCGATCTGCCCGCCCACCGTGAAGCTGACAATTTCCGGGAGCCATGGTGGGGGATCCTATATGCTGGATCCGGCCGGCACCTTGGCTCAGGCCGGCATGCGGGCGGCGAAAACGGCATTCGGCCACGAATGTCTGCTTGTTCGCTGCGGCGGGAGCATCCCCATCATTGCGGCCTTCAAACAGTATCTGAAGGCCGACACGCTCATGTTTGGACTGGCCCTGCCGGACGATAACGCCCATTCGCCGAATGAAAAATTTTCACTCGATGCCTACATGGCCGGGATGAAGATGGGGGCAGGGATCTGGCCCGAGTTGACTTCAGCGGTGTGACGCCGACCGTGCGGGGATTCGCTGCCTGCGTGGTCTGCGGCTTGTGGTCCGGGCAGAGCCCGTCCTCCTCGGGAATTTCCCCGGCGCAGAGCATCATCGGAGCGGGCGAGTTTATGGGCTGGGGGGCTTTCAGATGGAAGGCTTTGAGATGAACATATCCATGCCGAGGTGCAGGGAGAGAAACTGGGCAGCCAGTTGGCCGCGGATGCTGTTCCCGGCCTTGTCGAGAGGCGGGGCGAAGGTGCCGAGGCCGCCTTTGCCGGGAGAGACCGCGACGAGGCCTCCGCCGATCCCGCTTTTACCGGGAAGCCCGATGTCAAAAAGCCAGTCGCCGGACGTCTCATAGAGGCCCGCAGTCGTCATGACAGCGAGCGCATAGTGGCAGACCGAGGCATCGACGACGCGCTCCTTCGTCACCGGATTCACTCCGCCAGCCGCCAGCGTGGCCCCCATCACGGCCAAATCCCGGGCGCTGACATTCAGCGCACATTGTTTGGTGTAGAGCGCCACCGCCTCGGCCGGGTCCATGTAGATCCGCCCGTAGCTCTGGAGCATGCGCGCGATGCTCTGGTTCCTGAAATTCGTCTCGGACGAAGAAAGAAAAACCTCGTCGTTCAACGAAAGCGTGCGCCCCGCTCGGTTGCTCGTCCATGCACGCCTTCATGCCCGTAGCCCCCGCCTAACGTCAAGCGGCAAACGCACCCAATGGGCGCATTGAAGCGCTTCCGTGATGACGCCCCGCCCGGGGGCCCGTGACCTTACGGCTTCTGCGTATTCTCCGCAGGGGTATCGAGTTGCTGGCGCAGTTCCCGCACCGCCAGCTCAAGCCGGAGCAAAATTTCCCGGGTCTCTTTGGCGGGAGCCGCGGGATCGGGAAGCGTGGCGAGTTCCTGCATGGTGGACACAATAATTCCGATGAAGAGGTTCAGAATCGTAAACGTGGCAATGATGATAAACGGGACAAAAAATGCCCATGCCCATGGATAGACTTCCATCACCGGCCTTACGATACCCATCGACCAGCTTTCAAGAGTCATGATCTGGAATAACGAATACAGGCTGCGGCCCAGATGCCCGAACCACTGCGGAAAGTCCCCGCCAAAGAGCGTCGTGGCCAGAACCCCCGCCGTGTAAAAGAAAATCCCCATCACCGCGACAACCCCAAGAAGCCCGGGGATCGCATGCAAAAAGGCCGACACCACACGCCGCAACTGCGGCACAACGGTAAACAGGCGCAGGACCCGCAGAACCCGCAGGGAACGAAGCACCGCCCACGGACCCGCCGCCGGCACAAGCGCAATCCCCACCACGATGAAGTCGAACCAGTTCCAGCCGCTCCTCCAAAAAAGGCCCCGGTAGGCCATGAGCTTGAAAGTCAGCTCCAGGACGAAAACCAGGAGGCAGGCCTTGTCCACGATTTTCAACAATGTTCCGTATTGCTCCATCAGAGGTGCCGACGTCTCGGCCCCCAGCACGGCTGCGTTGAGCAAAATCACGGCCACAATCACGAATTGAACCCTCGGCGACTCAACCCATGCCCCAAGCTTCACCCGCCAAGCCGGAACTCCGGCTCTCTCTCGCAACAACTGAAGTTCGATTTCGCTCATATTTCAAAGAAACTGCGGGGGAAGATGGCGAGCTTTTGCGCCCTGTCCAGAGGAATCCCCCGGCCTTGCCTCTCCGCAAACGCCTGCAGCGCCTCAGCTCATGCTGCGCCGCTGGCAGCCGATCCATGCGGCAAAAAGTCCGATGATGACGTGCGAGCTGAGAACCCAGATGCAGAGGGCCGCAGGGGAGAGGCTGGTTTGCACGACCATCTGCACAATGTCGTAATACCTCTCCCCGCGCAGGGTTTGCAAAATTCCCGACCAGCTCCAGTAGGCCGCAATGAACGGGCGCACGAGGCTGCCTATGAAATCCGGGAGAGCCAGAACGGCCCCCGAAAGCGGGAGCTGAAAGCCGACCAGATAGATCGAGACCAGGGACGCCTGCTCGGCAGATCCCAGGAAGCTCGAGACGGCCAGACAGATCGACGTCATCGCCCCATTGACCAGAATGAGGAACAGGAGCTGGGGAGCCAGTTCGCCGGGGAACCCGCAGACGTAGTGGACGAAAAGCCCCATCCACAGGGACTGCGCCAGCACCAGAAAACACAAAAAGACCGCCTTCCCTGCGACGTAGCTCAGCGGGCTCAGGCCGGCCAGTTTTTCCTTTTCGAAAATCAGCCGCTCGGCAGCGATTTCACGCCCCGAATTGTTGGCTCCCATGAGGGTGAGGAGGACGACCTGAAACATGACAATCCCCGAGACCAGGCTCCCCACCTTGCTGGACTGGACAAGGAAGTCCTTCGCCTCCACAAGCTGCTGCACCACGTCAAGGTCCAGGCCCATGCTTAAATTTTTCACGGCCGGCAGGCCATTCCACGCAAAAATCGCCACCAGCACCGGAAACCCGAAAATGAGTCCGAGCTGGAGGGCAAGCTGGGCCTTGGTCCGGAAAAAGATTTTGAGCCGCCGGGACAGGAGGGTCGCGAACTGGCTGATCGGCCCGGGAAGAGGGAGCGTGGTTGTGGGGGTGGCTTCTGCTGCAGGCAGCTCGATGGTCGGCGCCTCCCGGTCCGAGGCGCTGTCAAAACTGACCGGATGGACAAGGCCCTGTGCGCCGTGTGCATCCAAAAATGCATGCCGGTGCTTTTTCCAGGATTGCGCCCAGTCCTTCGCTGATCTCAGCTCGAGCTGGGAATAGAGGTCCTGCGCGTCTTCGGAGCGGAAATAGTGGGTCAGAAATTGCGCTGGCCCGTGATAGGCCACAACGCCCTGATAGAGGACCAGCACGGAATCATAGAGGTCCAAATGGCGCAGGCTGTGCGTCACGGACAAAACGACCCGCCCCTCCGTCCGCGAGAGACCGTGGAGCAGTCGCACGATTTCATCCTCCGACTGCGGGTCCAGCCCACTCGTCACCTCGTCGGAGAGCAGCATCGCCGGCTTGCTCACAAGCTCCATCGCCAGCGCCAGCCGTCGCCGTTGCCCCCCCGAAAGCACCCGCACCAGGCTGTCGGGAAAATTTTCCAAGCCGACCTCCTCGAGGAGCCCTGCGACCGCTTCCTCCAGGGCCGCCGTATGCATACCCCGGACCCGAAGCCGCATCGCATACCCGACGCACTCGCTCACCGTCAGCTCCTCGTGGGCGATGCTGAATTGGGGCACGTAGCCGATCTCGGACGGCGAAAAATCTTCCTCCGAAACATTGCGCCCATTCCAAAAAATTTCCCCCTCTTCCTCGCCGGTTGCGATGCCGGTGATGACCTTCAGGAGCGTGCTCTTCCCGCAGCCCGACGGACCGATGATTGCGCCGAAGTGCCCCTTCGGGTAGCTGCAGTTGACATCCGACAAAAGAGGCCGGACATCCTCCCCCCGGCCAATGAATAGTGTGAGATCTTTTAGTTCGAGCACTCCGGCTACCATGCCTGTTTCCGGCGCGGCTTGACAACGCAAATGTCGGCACGCAAATGTCGGCATGGGACGCAGGCAGGCCATTCTTTGTCAGCCAGGCCTTGCGCCGCCCGGTGATTTCCACTATTTCCGTCATATGTTTCAACGCATCGCCCTTGCCCTACTCATCGCCTTGGTGCCCTGCTCCCTGCAGGCCAGCGATACCGTCCTCGCCACGCAAAAAAAATTGGCTCAGCTCGGGTTTTATAAGGGTGGGGTGGATGGCCAGATGGGCAGCCAGACGAGCGCTGCGATCCGCCGGTATCAGATCGCCGAGAACCTCAAGGTGACCGGCGAATTAAACCGCCAGACCCTTCAGCAGCTCGGCATCCAGGGATCGTCCCCGACGCCCGCCTACGTTGCCATCGCCGACATTTTCAAAGGAGGCCCCTACATCTCGGTCGGTCCAGAATTACAGGTCGCCACCGTCCGCCAGGCTCAGAAAAACCTCAAGCTGCTCGGCTACTACAACGGACCAGATGACGGCATGCCGAACGGCGGCCTCGTCTCGGCCCTCAAGGTCTGGCAGAAAAGTGCCGGATTCCGCCAGACCGGGCGCTTCGATGAAAACACGCTCAAAGGCCTCGACCTGATGCCCAACTGAGGACATCCTCCCGCCATGAGTGAAGTCTTGGAGTTATTTCGTCAGACCGGAGCCCTGCTCCACGGACATTTTGTTCTGCGCAGCGGGCTCCACAGTCGGGAATTTTTTCAATGTGCCCTCCTCCTGCAGGATGCTGCCATCGCGGCCAGAGTCTGCGGGATGCTCGCCGAGGAATTAGGGAAACACGAGGCTACAACGGTCATCTCGCCGGCCGTCGGTGGGATCATTGTCGGGCAGGAAGTGGCCCGCCACCTCGGCAAACGCCACATCTTCGCCGAAAAAGATGGTGCCGGTGGGCTCGTCGTCCGCCGCGGGTTCACGATCCAGCCCGGCGAAAAATTTTTGGTGGCGGAGGACGTGGTGACCCGCGGCGGGCGGGTGCAGGAGACGATCCAGATCGTCCGCGACCACGGGGGGGTTGTGGTGGCAGCGGGGTCGATCGTGGACCGGAGCGGAGGCAACCTCCCCGACTTCGGATGCCCGTTCGTTTCCCTCGTCCAGATGAACGTCGAGACCTTCGACCCCTCCAACCTCCCGCCAGACCTGCAAGGCACCGAGGCCATCAAACCCGGCAGCAAATAGCAGGTCCCCTCAGGGTGGGGCAGCAAGCCTCGCTTAGTGGGCGACCCAGAATTTGATGAAGACGGGGATGATGAGGATGGCGACGATGTTGACGACCTTGATCATCGGGTTGACGGCTGGGCCGGCGGTATCTTTGTAGGGGTCGCCAACGGTGTCTCCGGTGACGCTGGCGGCGTGGGCGGGTGAGCCCTTGCCGCCGTGATTGCCGAGTTCGATGAATTTTTTCGCGTTGTCCCACGCCCCGCCGCTGGAGGTCATGGCGATGCCCATGAAGAGGCCGGTGACGATGGTTCCCACGAGGACTCCGCCAAGGACTTTCGGGCCGAAGAAGGGGAACCAGGCGACCGCGATGACGACGACAACGGGGAGGATGGCGGGGACGATCATTTCGCGGAGGGCGGCTTTGGTGACGATATCGACGCACGTGCCGTAGTCAGGGGTGTCGGTGCCTTTGAGGATTCCGGGTTTGGCAGCCAGCTGGCGGCGGACTTCCTCGACAACCGCCCCGGCCGCTTTTCCGACGGCATCCATGCTGTAGGCGGAGAAGATGAATGGCAGGCAGCCGCCGATGAAGAGCCCGATAATGACATTCGGGTCCTGGAGGTCGAACGAGAGGTTGAAGTGGGCCCCGAGGCTTTCATAGGCGACCTTCAATTCCTCGACGTAGCTGCCGAATAGCACAAGGGCTGCGAGGCCGGCGGAAGCGATCGCATAGCCTTTGGTGACGGCCTTCATCGTGTTGCCGATGGCGTCGAGGTCGTCGGTGGTTTCGCGCACGGTTTTATCGAGGCCGGACATCACGGCGATGCCGCCTGCGTTGTCGGTGATGGGCCCAAAAGCGTCGAGCGCGATGATGATGCCCGACATCGAGAGCATCGACATCACGGCGACGGCGATCCCGTAGAGTCCGGCGAAGTGGTAGGAGAGGAGGATGGCGATGCCGATGAAGGCGACGGGGAGGGCGGTGGCGTGGAGGCCGGCGGCGAGCCCGGCGATGATGTTCGTCGCGTGTCCCGTCTCCGAGGCTTTGGCGATCCGCCGCACGGGTTTGTGATCGGTGGAGGTGTAGTAGTTGGTGATTAGGAGAACCACATAGGTCATGACCAGACCGATGAGGGTAGCGAAGAAGATGTGTTCAGCAGAGCAGGTCCCCTTTCCGGCGATCTCAACCCCGTTCGGGAAAAGCGCTTTGGAGAGCGGGTAGAACGCCGCTGCAGAGAGGAGCGCGCTGACAAGGACCCCGCCCTGAAGCGCGCGGTTGGGTGGAATTTTGACCGTATTGACGAACAGGATTCCGCCCACGGCGGTCATGACAGAGAGTCCGCCCAAAAGGAACGGGAACACGAGGGCTGCGCTTGCCGCGGCACCTGTCGCGGTGAGCGACGCGATGAGAATTGCCCCGATGAGTGAGACCGCGTAGGTCTCGAAAACGTCTGCCGCCATGCCCGCACAGTCCCCGACATTGTCTCCCACGTTGTCCGCGATGGTTGCCGGATTCCGGGGATCGTCCTCATCGAGATGGCTCTCAATTTTTCCGACGAGATCGGCCCCGACGTCGGCGGCCTTCGTGTAGATCCCACCGCCGAGCCGTGCAAAAACCGAGATGAGCGAGCTTCCGAGCGCCGTTCCAATGAGCGCGTCGAGCGCGGCGCGCACG
>JBGSJQ010000155.1:0-2090 GCA_041741775.1 Terrimicrobiaceae bacterium
CGCAGCGGCGAGGGCGGGGAGCGAGCGGAACGGGAGGCGGGCGACAAGGGCCGCTCCGGTTTTCAGTCCGGCCGCTTCGAGCCGGTCTCGCCAGCCGGGGTGCTTCATTGGGTTTCGATGCGAGGGAAGACCGGCACGGGGTCACCGAGGAGGTGTCCATCCGGCAGACCACCCCACTCGCATTGGGTGAGAACGAGAGGCCCCGGCCAGGCGAGCTGGGAGCGGATGGCGTCGGAGGCTGCGGGCAGGAATGGCGAGATGAGGATCGAAATGATGCGCAGGGATTCGGCAAGAGTGTAAAGGACGGCGTCGAGCGTTTCGGCCGAGGCGGGATCCTTGGCGAGCTTCCACGGGGCCGTCTCCTCGACGTAGGCATTGCAGCGCGTGATGATCTGCCACGCGGACTCGATGGCGGCCTGGCTTGCAAAGGCGTCCATGTGGCGGATGTAATCGGATACGCGGGCGGCGACAAATTCCTGAAGCGGGGAGCCGGCGGGACGGCGGAGCGCGCTGTTGCGGTAGCGTTTGGCCATGCTGAGCGAGCGGTTGAGGAGGTTGCCAAGGCTGTTGGCGAGGTCGGTGTTGTAGCGCTGGACGAGGCGGTCCTGGCTGAAGTCCGCATCGCGGCCGGTGGCGATGTCGCTGAGCAGGTAGAACCGGGTGGCGTCAACACCGAAGGTTTCTGCGAGGACGGCGGGATCGACGATGTTGCCGGTGCTTTTGCTCATCTTGGCCCCCTCGATATTCCACCAGCCGTGGACGAGGAGGGTGGGGATGTCGTCATCGGCGAACCCGCAGGCCTTGAGCATGATCGGCCAGTAGATGCCGTGGGGGGGGATGAGGATGTCCTTGCCGATGACGTGGATTGCGGGCCAGCGCGAGTGGAAGAGCGCCTGGTCGGCCCCGGGGGTGGGATCGTAGCCGGCGAAGCTGATGTAGTTTGAGAGAGCGTCGAACCACACGTAGGTGACGAAATCCTTGTCAAAAGGCAGCTCGATCCCCCATGCGAGACGGGACTTCGGGCGCGAAATACAAAGGTCGCCGCTGAGCTTCTCGACGGCATTCCGAAGCTCCGCCACGCGGAAATCCGGCACCACAAACGGGCGGCCGGCCGCCGTGCGGGCATCGATGAGGTCGAGGAGCCACTGCCGGTGCTCGGCGAGCTTGAAGTAGTAGTTCTCCTCCTCGATGAGGACGACCTCCCCCCACTCCGGGCCGAAAGATCCATCCTCCCCGCGTTCTTTGTCCGTCAGGAATTGCTCCTGCCGGACGCTGTAGTGGCCGGACTGTGTGGCCTTGTAGAACGCGCCCTTCTCCCAGAGGAGCTGAAGCATGGCTTGGATGCAGCGGACGTGGAGGGGATCGGTCGTGGCCGCCCAGCCGTCATAGCTGATGTCGAGTGTTTTCCAGAGCGAGAGAAATTTCTCTGTGAGGCCCGAGACGAATTCCTTCGGTGCGATCCCCTGTTTTTGGGCCGACTGCTGGACCTTTTGTCCGTGCTGGTCCACGCCGGTGAGAAAAAAAACCTCCCGCCCCTTGAGGCGCTGGTAGCGGGCGATCGCGTCGGTGAGGACTTTTTCGTAGGCGTGCCCGATGTGCGGCGAGCCGTTTGTGTAGTCGATGGCGGTGGTGATGAAGAACGTCATGGGTCAGGCGGCAGGAGGGATGGCGTCGGGATTGACCTTGCCACCCCAGGAAATGATCCGGGCTTTGGCCCCGGCGGATTCGGCTTCGGGGATCTGGTTGTTTCGAACGTAGAAAAGCGAAAGGCTTGACCACGCGAGCTGGTCATTCGGCCGAAGTCGCACGGACTGCAGGCCGGCTTCGATTGCCTCCGCATAGCGGCCGCTTTTCATGAGCGCCATGCCGAGGGCGTGCCAGGCATCAAAAAACCCGGGATCGAGGCGGACGCACTCGCGGAATTTTTCGGCGGCGGCATCGAGTTCGCCAAGCGCGATGTCCCCGGTGGCCTCGTCGAAGAGGTCGGCCGGGCTCATCATCTGCCCCGCTGGCCTCCCGGCGTGATCTTCGCGGCCTCGCGGCTGACCCGAAGCCACTCGGCGAAGAGAAGGCGCCGCTTGTTGTCGAGC
>JBGSJQ010000156.1:0-32966 GCA_041741775.1 Terrimicrobiaceae bacterium
GTGGCCGCCGCCACGAGCGCTCCGGTGTGGCCCGCCGAAACCACGGCTTCGGCGTCTCCCGTCTTCACGAGGTCCACCGCGCGGCTCACCGAGGAATCTTTCTTACGGCGGACGCTGTCGAGACCGCTGTCCTTCATGTCCACAACCTGGGTGGTGTGGAGGAAAGAGATACGTTCCGAGAGCCCCTCGGTATCATGGCGCAAGAGTTCCTGACGGACGATCTGTTCGTCGCCGACGAAAATAATTGTGATATCCGCGAAATCGCGGAGGGCCGTCACGGCACCTTCGACGGGATGCTTCGGAGCGAAGTCCCCTCCCATGGCATCGAGGGCAATTCTCATGCGGGAAGAACCCGTCACGCCGGACTACTCGGCCCCGATCGTCAGAACCTGCCGCTTGTTGTAATATCCACAGGAAGGGCAGGCGATGTGCGGCAGGATGCTCGCGCCGCATTGCGGGCACTTGCTCAGCTTCGGCGCGCGCCAGGCATTGGCTGCCTTGCGCGTGCGCAGGCGCATCTTCGATGTTTTGCGTTTGGGAACTCCCATAAATTTCTTCCAATTATTATTTTAGCTTGTCGAGTGCGTCCCATGCCGAAGCGGCCCTTTCGGGCGGCTGCTGGCCGACGGTTATGGCATCGGCGGCAGGGCACGCGGCTCCCGCATCGCATTTGGGATGCGGGGGCAGGAGAAGATGAATATCCTCGCGGAGAAACGGGGTCAAGTCTATCTGTTCGCGTCCTGTTAGTTCTATTTGCAGGGAAAATGGATCGACGACGATGTCGAGCTCGACCAGTTCGAGGCATTTCACGCAGTGCATGCGGACGCGCATCTCCAGGCGACCGGTGGCAAAGAGCCCTCCTTCGCTGCGGCCGATATCCAACGCATAGGACAGCGGAGAGACGGCCTCGGCCCCGCCCTCGGAGAGATCCAACCCGTCGGTCGGGTCCTCCCCCTCCAGGTGAAGCGTTTCCCCCTGTGGGATTTGCAACAGATGCACTTTCATGAATTCCCTTTCTGAGTAACACCCGAAGGGGAGGCGGTCAACGGCCACCTCTGCAAAAATCCCGGAGGCCGTCGGGCCGCCATCCACAGGGTTGCATCCAACCGCCCCCCATTTTTTTGTGGCCAGTGCGGGCAGGATTTCACTCGGAGTTTGATCTTCGGCCCGGGTTGTGATGGGATGCCCGCCGCATGAATTTTGATTCCTCACCGACGGACGACACCATGGAGAGCGCAGGGGTTCGCGTCCGCATCCTGCGGCAGGGTGCGGAGATCTTCAGCTTGGCGAAAGAGGGCGTCGGGTTCCTTCACCGCGACGGCGAGACCGCTCCGCCGGCTTCCGGCTGGGCCAATCATGCGACGGTGATGGGGTATTTCCTTCACCGGCTCTGGAACGAGGAGTCGCTTTATCGCGGCAAGCGGATCCGGGGAGGAAATCACGGGTTCCTGCGGCATTTTGTCTTTGACAAGCCCGAGCAGCTTTCTGACGGGCTTCTTTACCGGGTGCCGGCCGACCGCATTCCGCCAGAGGCCTACCCTCTGCGCGTGAGCCTCGCCCTGAGCTACCGGATCATTGAGGGAGCCCTGCGCATGGAATTTTGTTTTACGAATGAGGAGCCCGAGCTTGCTGTTCACGTGAGCTTCGGACTGCACCCCGGCTTTGCTGTTTCCCGCCTGGCTGCTGCGAAAATCATCCTTCCGGCCGGAACCTACGTGCGCCATTTCGCGCCGGGAAATTTTTTGGATGGGCGGACGGAGGCGCTCGACTTTGGAGGGGGCGGATTCCCTTATCCGATGAGCGAGCTTCCCGGGTCGTTTCTTATCGGGATCGACGGCGTGCCGGACCGGCGGTTCGTTCTCGAAGACTCCGGGCGGACGGTGGAATTCGATTTTTCCGAGGTTCCTTACGTGACTTTCTGGAGCGATGCGGACAACTTCATTTGCATCGAGCCCTGCTGGGGGCTTCCTGACAGCAATCCTCCGGCTGCCTTCGAAGAGAAGGCCGGCATTCAAACAATCCCTCCCGGAGCCCGCCTCTGTCGCGGGTTTTCCATCCGACCCCAACTATGATCTCCAACCTCCTCTACATATTCATTCGCCTCGCCCTGCTCGCCGTGCTCACCTTCCTGTTTGTTGTGCTGTATGAGCATGGCCCGGCGGGCTATTTCCAGAGCGTCCATCACGACTTCCTTTCCCTGATGGGAAGTGAGATGCCGGAGAAGCCCCAATCCTGATGATTTCGCGGATGCCACGTTTCCGGAGGAGTCTGGGCGCAACGACACGACAGGCCCCTGCGCAACAAATTTGCGTGGAGTTGTTGACAAGGCGAAGAATTTTTGTGAGGATCCGCCACTGCTGAACAAATCCGCCCCTTAACCCTTTCTCACTGCATATGGCCGAACCAAAAAAGGAAACTGTAAGAATCGTTCTTCCCGCGAGACGTGATGGAACTCCTGTTGCATCCAGCCCGCGCGAGACGGCAATGATTAATCTCCCCCCGAAGCCCACGCTGGTTCCGGGCTCTACTTCACCGGCAGCCCCCGCGATCCCGAGACCGCCCACAGCGGGAGGTCCGGTGATGCCGCCTTCTCCTTCTGTTCCGAAGCCGCCATCGGTTCCGTCCATTCCGAAGCCGCCCACGGCGGGGGGACCGGTGATGCCGCCTTCTCCTTCTGTTCCGAAGCCGCCATCGGCTCCGTCTATTCCGAAGCCGCCGATGGCGCCTTCTTCCTCGGGAACCGCTCCGGTCCGTCCCCCGGCAGCGCCTATGCCGCCATCAGCCTCGGTTCCGCCATCGGCACCGAAGCCTCCATCGGTGTCCTCCGTCAAGCCTGTTGCACCTGCGCCGATTCAAGCCGATCCAAATAAGGATACGGCAAAGCTTCCCTCAGCCGTTCCGCCCTCCAAGGCTTCCATGCCACAGGCGACAGTGCAGATCCAGAAGAAGCCGGATTCTTCAAAATCGGTTGCCACGACCGCCATCACCGTTGCTCCTGCGGAATCGGAGATGGCTTCCTCCGAGATGAGTCCTGTTTTGGGGATTGCAGCCCTTGTGGTCGCACTCCTTGCCTTCGGAGTTCAGCTCCTTATGTATCTGGCATAAGCCACCTGCTTCGCCAAATCCTTAAACCACTTCCGAACGAGATCCTTCTATGTCCAGTCAACATGTCACCGAGCTGAAAGACAGCGATTTTGAGTCCTTCGTTAAGAGCGCAACCACGCCGGTCCTGTTGGATTTTTGGGCAACGTGGTGCGCACCCTGCCGGATGTTGACACCGGTGGTGGAGGAAATTGCCTCTGAGAACATCGGCAAGTTTACTGTCGCCAAGGTGAATGTGGATGAATGCCCCGGCGTCTCCGCCCAGTTTGGAATTCGCAGCATTCCGACCCTCATGTTCTTCAAGGACGGCGAGAAGAAGGACCAGTCGGTGGGGGTTTCGAGCAAGGCGGATATCGTCCGCCGCCTCGAGGCGATTGCCTGAAGCAGGGCATGGGCAGGATGCCCATGCTGCGTTTACTTCATCTCGCGCACTTTGCCGCCGGACTTTCTGGCGATGCTGCCGATGGCGCGTTTGTCTTGCGGCTTCATCTGGAAGCCGATGAAGTTGATTTTGCAACCTTCAGGACCTTGCAGGGGGCCTTTGGTGATGGTCTCGACCTCCTTCCAAGGGATATCATCTCCGTAGCCCGGGTCGTTATTGGGATTCCATTGGAAGCTGGCATCGGAAATGAGAAAGATGACATCCGGCTGCATTTTTGCGGCGAGATCGAGGACTCCGACGAGGCCCCGTGGGTTGCTAACGACCTTCCCGCCGGCTCGCATTCCTCCGGATTCGACCCATTCGTTTTTGATCCAGTCAAGAGCAGCCGCGCGGTTTTGATCTGTTGCGGGGAGGAGTTCACTGTTGAACGCCTTGTAGTTGCGGGTGAACTGGATGATCCCGAACCGGGAGCTGACGGGGAGTTTACTGATGAGCGCGGAGGTTTCCTCCTGGATTTTCGAGAGGGGGACGCCGGCTTTATTGGCCTTGTTGACGACGCTGGTTGAGACGTCGAAAATGAGAAGGATGCGTTTTCCGGAGGACTGGATGCCGAAGAACGACATCCCTGTGCCGAGGCCGCCGGTCCCGCCCGAGCCTTCCCCTCCAGCACCGAGGCCGGATGTTCCGACGAGGCTGGTGACCTGATCGGACACGATCTCGGAGGGGTCGAGGGGAAGCATCTGGTCGATGGGCATTTTTGGCAGCTCCGGGAGGGCGAAGGGGGCCGGGCGGAGGCTCTGCATCTTGTCGTTGAACGTTGGCTTGGGGGTCATGGCGTCGAAGGCGGCCATGTTCATCTTGTGCTCTCGTTGTTTGGCGGGGAGGCGGATGTCGCGCTTGACCTCAAACGTCGCAGGCGGCGGAAAAAAGTATTTGGCAACGACGATGACGCCAGCGACGAATGCCCCGGCGACGTGAAGAATGACGACGCCGAGGAGGATCGAGATGATGAGTTTGCGCCGCCGCTTTTTTGCGGAAGCGTCTTCAGAAAGAAGGGCATCGACCGCGGGCATCAGATGTCCTCCTCTGCGGATGAGTCGGCAAACGTGACGCCGGTGATTTTGGCCTGCGCGCAAACGTTGAGGACGGTGACAATTCGCTGGTGGGTGGCGGCGTCTTCCGCGTCAATCGTAATAAGGGCTTCGCTTTTGTTGGCATCTGCCGACTCCTTGAAACGCTTGAGGGTGCCGAGCAGCGTCGGCAGCGTCGTGCTTTTCGGGGAGTCCATCGGGAGGTCATTGAGGAGGACCTGGCCGTCGGCGCGGATAACGATGCGCTGCTCATCCGGGATGTCGACGGACTCCTCCTGGGCCACGGTGCCGGGGAGGCCGATATTGACATCGCTTTCCTGCTTGATCGGCTTGGCGGTGACCATGAAGAAGACGAGGAGCAGGAAGACCATGTCGATCATGGGCCCCATCTGCATCTCGACTGTCTGGATGTCTTTTCGCTTCAGTTCCATTTGTGAGTGGGCACGGGTTCGTCGTTTCTTGCCGGAGGGTTAGTCTTTGTAGGTGCCGAAAATGACGGTGATGGCACCGGCTTCGCTGGCGATTTTCATGAGTTCCTTGATTTGTTTGCCGGGGGTATTGGCATCGGCGCGAACGTAGAGGCGCAGGGGCGGGGTATTTTTGAAGCGGGTTTTGAGGTGGGCGGTGAGCTGTTTTTTGTCGGCGGGCTGCTGGCCGACGAAGTATTGCCCGTGGCTGTCGATGCTGATGATGTCGCGGTCCGAGAGGTTGTCGGGGATGGTGGCGTTCGCGGCGGTCGGGAGCTTCAAATCAACCGAGACCTGTTCCTTCGAGATCTTCGTGGTGACCATGAAGAAGACGAGGAGCAGGAACGTCATGTCGATCATCGGGGCCAGCTGGAACCCGACTTCGTCATCCGATTTTTTGCGAACTCTCATGGGCGGGGGCTCAGGGTTGGCTGGACTGCTCGTATTCAGCGGAAGCGCCCTCAATTTTGATTTCGCCCGAGAGGAGATCGAGCATGAAGGTGACGCGTTTTTGGATCGCGGCGACGTGGATGGCGAGGAGGTTGCGGAAGTAGAAGTAGAGGAACATGGCGGGGATGCCGACGATGAGGCCGCCGGCGGTGGTGATCATGGCCTCACCGATGCCACCTGCGAGGTCGGCGGGCTCGGATTTTCCGGCGGCGAGCATGTCAAAGCTGCCGATCATGCCGGTGACTGTGCCGAGGAGACCGAGCATCGGGCCGATCGTGGCAAAGACGTTGAGGTAGTTGACCCAGAGGCTGAGCTTGGTGTCCTCGTTTGAGAGGGTTTCGCCGGCGGCTTGCTCCATGGAGGTCTTGTTGGCGAGGTCGCGCTCGAAGTTCACCTTGAGGAGGGCGGAGGCCATGGTGTTTGCGAAGACATTTGGCTGGCTGTGGCAGAGCGAGTAGGCGGAGCCGGCATCGCGGGCCTGCATGTATTGTCCAACCGCCTCGACCTGGGCCTTCGGCATGAGCTTGCTGCCGTTGATGTGCAGGAAGCAGTAGATCGCGACGGCGGCAGTGCCGATCGAGCAGAGGAGGATCGGCCACATGAGGGGGCCGCCGGTGTTGAATGAGTCGAGCAAGGTTTTGTCCTTCGGCGCCTTGGCGGTTTGGGTGGCTGCGGGCGGCTCTTCGGCTTCCTGCGCAAGCAGGGGCGGCGCGGCGGCAGCGAAGAGCAGCGCAAAGGCCAGGATGGCAAGGAAGCA
This sequence comes from Terrimicrobiaceae bacterium, assembly GCA_041741775.1. Lineage (GTDB taxonomy): Bacteria > Verrucomicrobiota > Verrucomicrobiia > Chthoniobacterales > Terrimicrobiaceae > QYQL01. The sequence goes on from JBGSJQ010000156.1 coordinate 6,250, forward strand.
GGATTTATTTTTTTGGTTTTTCATCGGTCTTTTTCTTGGCTTTGGTTTTTTTCGGAGAGGGGGTGGGCGACGGGTCCGCGTTCTTCGCTTTGGAATTTTTCTGAGCTGGCTGGGATTCTGTGGCGGGCGCGGCCTGTTGTTCCCGGGCTTCGCGCTCGGGGTCGATGTCTGTCAGTTCCTCGGGGAGGGCGTCGGCGTAGTCCTTCGCGAGGGCTGCAAATTCGGTATCCGGGTAGAGGGCGGCTATGTCGCGGGCGCACTCGAGGGCTTTGCTCTTTTCGCCGTTGAAATCATAGACTTGGAGGGCTCCCCAGAGCCCGCGGGAAGCCGCCTGCGACTCGGAGCCAAAGAACAGGGACGGGAACAGGTAATCGTCGAGGGCCTGGTGGTAGAGGCGGGCGTGTTTGGGGATGACGTGGACATCCTCCTCCCAGCGGGGGTTGTCGGCGACGAGTTGGCGGAGAGCGGCATGGTCGGCCTCGGCGAGGATGAATTTGGCTTCGATGATCACGGCGGGGTTCTCCGTGAGGTGCGCGAGTTCGCGGGCCTCATCCACGGCATCTGCCGCCCGTCCGCAGGCGACCATCGCGCGGAGCCTTCCCTGGCGGGCCGCCATCCGGTCCTCGTCGTTCCAAGCCTTGGTCTCGATGGCGTAAAATATTTGCCAGGCCAGGGCGGCCTGGGAAAGGTCGCGGGACTGGAGGAGGAGTCCCGCATAAGTGCATCCGAGGCGGCCGGCGGGAGATTTGGGCATGGCGAGCCAGGGCTGTTGGGCGGACCACAAGGCGGCGAGCGCGGGGAGATCTGAAGTGGAGGGGGAGCGCAGAAGGCGTTCGCTTGCCGGGATGCGCGCGAACTCGATCGAGGCGATATCGGCGATGGGCACGGAGACCGAAGCAAATGCCGGAGCGGCCCCGGGCGGGGCGGGCAGGGGGACCTGAAGGCGGACGAGGCGGCCGTCGGTGCCGGCAATTTTCCCCGGACGCGTCTCGCCGGATTTGAGGAAAAGGACATCCTGGGCGTGAAGGGAGGTGGCGGCGGCGAGGAGCAGGAGGAGCGTCTTCATCATCCGTTGCCCGGGGTTGGGGAATCCGTGATCGGCCCGCCGAGAGCCTCAAGGCGTTGGCGTGCGTCGGCGGATTCCGGCAGGTCTCTGAGGTCTTCCTTGAGGGCGAATTCCTGGTAGGTCCGGCGGGCGCTGTCGGTATCCTTGAGCTTTTCAAAGGCTTCGCCGCTGCGGAGGTAGGCCTTGGCGACCCACTCGCGCCAGCGGCCGTGCATGACGTAGATTCGCTGGAAGTAGGGGATGGCGAGGCCGGGTTTGCCCTGCGCCATGTAGAGCTGTCCGATGCGGAAGAGGGCTTCCGACTTTTCTTTTCCGGAGGCGGTTTCCAATGCCAGAAGGGCCTCGAGGGATTTGCGGGCATCGGCCTTTCTCCCGCGTTTTTCCTCGAGGGAGGCGCGGGCGAGGAGGACTCGGGCGGCCTCGCGCGAGCCGGCAATTTCATTTTGGAAGCGGTCAAATATTTTCATGGCCTCCTCGTCGTCGCCCTTCTCGAGGGCGGCGAAGCCGATGGCGGCGAGGGCGCGGTCTTTTTGCGGGGCGCGGGGGTTCCACTTGATAAGATCGCGGTAGAGGGCGGTGGCATCGTCGGGCTTTCCGGAATCCGCGAGAGCCTGTGCGAAGTCGGCGAGGAGGAGCGGGTTGGCGGTCTGAACATTCGCCAGGGCGCTGGCCTGTAGGAAGAGGGCGCGCGCCTCGTCGGGGTTGGACTTCCGGAGGGCGGCTCCCCTGGCCCAGAGCGTGCGCATGGCCAGGACGTTGTCGCGGGATTTTTCCGCACGGCGCTGGAGGTCGCCGAGGAGCGCGAGGTAGGCCTCCTGATCGTCTTTTGGGTAAAGTTTGGCAAGGGCGGGGAAGAGGTCGTCCACCGAGCGAATGGCCGGATCCGATCCGTGCTCGCGGATGGCATCCCAGTAAAGCTTGCGGGCTTTCTCGGGGTCATTCCGCTGGCGGAAGACCCAGCCAGCTTGATAAACGGCTTCGGCCACGCGGGGGCTTTGCGGGTGGGCTTTTTGGAATCCGGTCATGAGGGCGAGCAGGCGGTCGTATTCCTCCATGAGCTTGAGGGCCTTGGCGGACTTAAAGACGCCCTCCTCGTAGAAGCGGGTATCCGTCGGCGGGATGTCCTTGAGGATGGCCAGGCCATCGTCCATTTTGCCCTCGCTCATGAGGGCGTCCCCCAGAAGGATTTTTGCCTCGCTGGATTGTTCGTGTCCGGGAAAATTTTTCAGGTAGGCGCGAAGTTCGCGGATACTTTTTGTGTAATCCTCCAACTGCTGGGCGCAGTAGGCTTTGCGGAAGGTGGCGCTGCCGGCAAAGGAGCCGGATTTGTAGGCTTTGAGGTAGTCATCCATCGCCGTGCGGGCTTTGGCGAATTGTTTGTCGAGCGAGTAGCCCATTCCCCGCCAGTAGGCAGAGGCCTCGGCGAGTTCGTGGTCGGGGAACTGCTTTTCGAGCTTCTCGAACTGTTCGATGGCCTCGGGGTTGCGTTCGGCGAGGAGCAGGGTGAATCCCTTCATGAACAGAGCACGCGGAGCGAGGTCGGAATCGGGGTGCTCGTCGAGGATCGCGTCAAAGGCGGCCAGCGAGGCATCGAAGTCCGCCTCCTTCTGAGCGGCCAGGCCCTCGAGGTAAAGCGCGAGAGGAATCGATGCGGAGCCTGGAAATTTCGTGCGGAACGCGGTGGCGGCCTCGCGGACTTTCGGCCAGCGCTCGATCTCGAACCATGTCTGGATGAGGCTGAGCGAGGCTTTTTCAACAAGTGGATCGGCGGGGAGGCGTGCAAGCATGTCCTCGAGGATGAGGGCGGCCTCGCGGTGGCGTCCCATCGCCTGGTAGGCAGTGGCGAGCCGCAGGCGAAGCGCCGCATCAAAGCTGGGGATTTTGGAAAACTGGTCGATTTCGCGCTGAACTTTTTGGATGAGCTGGCCGAGGAGGAGTTTCGTGTAGGGATCGCTGTGGGGATCGGCCTCGACGGCTTTTAGACGTCCTTCAAGGTCCTCAAGCTTTTGCTCCTGGTGCGTGAGCAGGCGGTCCGAAGACCAGACCCGCTGGAGGCAAAAAATCGCCTTCCGGTATTCCCCGGCTTCGAGCCAGCGGTTGCCGAGTTCGAGGGTGAGGCTCTGGAACGTGACCAGCTGGGTGAAGTCTTCCAGGCCGGGGTATTCGGAGGCGAGGAGCTTCATGGCCGCATCGTTTTGGTCGTCCTGCAGGAGGGAATAAAGCTGGAGGACGACAGCCCGGGAACGGTTGTCCGGTACGAGTTGCCCCTCCAGTCCGGCGTAATACGAGGCCGCTTCGGGATATTTTTCCTCCAGGAGCCACGCGGATCCGATGAGGAGCCGGGCTTCCGGGATCTTCATGGCGGTGGGGTATTGGGCAACATAGGCAGGGTTCTTCTCCGCGCCGGCCGGGAACATCGTAATGAACTTCTCGAGTGCGGCCCGGGCCTGAGGGAAATTTTTTTCTTCGAGCTGGGCGACGCCGAGCCAGAACGTGAGTTCCTGGAGCTCGGCCGTCTGGAGCGGGGGCTGTTGGTTGAGGGCGGTTTCGATCGCCTCCAGACCGTCACCAAATTTTTTCTGATGGATGAACGTCATCGCATGCCGGAAACGGATCGCACGGATCGCGTCGGCGGCCTCCTGGGATTTTCCGTAATCGTCCAGAAACTTCTGATACATCGCCCCGGCCTCAGCATACTTGCCGTCCAGATAGAGGCGCTCGGCTCCGGTGACATATTCCTGTGCGGTGAGGCCGCTGGGGTTCACGACGCCTTCGCCCCAAAGAACCGGGGGCAGGCAAAGAAGGGCCGCCGCAAATGCGGGCAGCAGTCGTATAGGGAAATTCATCGGGTTGCGGTCACCACTAGAGCGCGGCAAGCGGAAGAGAGCCAAAACGTCTTTGTGACAATTTCGTAACAATCTGCCATGCGGTGGAGTTGTAGCAGGATGCGTGCCGGACGGTCGGAGAGCGGCTATTGCTGGCGGAAATCGTCGGATTTTCACATCAACCCCGGAAGACAATTTGCGGAAGCCTGTTCAATTTATCGTCAGGCGCTTGCTTTGAAAATCCTCTTCCTAAGGCGAAAAAAAATGGGTAGAAACCAGGGCATGGCGCAATCCTTCTCCGCCGGTGCCGCAGGCGGACTTCCGCGGCGTGGTATTATTCTGGCAGGTGGATCCGGGTCGCGGCTGCACCCGCTGACCCTGGCAGTCAGCAAACAGCTCATGCCGGTCTACGACAAGCCGATGGTCTATTATCCGATCTCGGTTTTGATGCTGGCCGGGATCCGCGAGATTCTGATCATTTCGACGCCGCACGATCTGCCGTTTTTCGAGAAGTTGCTGGGCAGCGGAAAGCAGTTTGGGGTGCATTTTACGTATACCGAGCAGCCGCGGCCCGAGGGGTTGGCTCAGGCTTTTCTTTTGGGAGAAGAATTTCTGCAGGGGGCCCCCTCGGCACTCGTGTTGGGCGACAACCTGTTTTTTGGAAACGAATTCGGCCGGATTCTGGCGCACGCGGACCGTCGAAGCCACGGGGCGACAATTTTCGGCTACGAGGTCTCGAACCCTTCGGCCTATGGGGTAATCGAGTTCGACGGGACCGGGAAGGCGCTTTCTTTGGAGGAGAAGCCCCCGCAACCGCGAAGCCGCTGGGCGGTGCCGGGGCTCTATTTTTATGATGAGCGGGTCGTGCCGTTTGCGAAGGCGCTGAAGCCGTCGGCGCGCGGTGAGCTGGAGATCACGGATTTAAACCGCTGCTATCTGGATGATGGCACATTGCACGTCGAGAAGTTCGGTCGGGGGACGGCGTGGCTGGATACGGGGACGCACGATTCGCTTCTCGAGGCCGCCCACTTTGTGCAGACCATCCAGAAGCGTCAGGGCCTTCGGATTGCCTGCCTGGAGGAAATTGCTTTCCAGAAGGGGTGGCTGAGCGTTGAAGAGTTATCACAAGTGGCCTCGTCGCTTGGCAAATCCAGCTACGGCGAATACCTGAAGGAAGTCGTTGAAAGGAACCGTTTATGAGAGTCGAAAAACTGAAAATTGAAGGGGCATTGCTGATGATGCCGACCGTTTATGGGGACGAGCGCGGGTTTTTTCTAGAGATGTGGAACCGCAAGGTTTTCCAGGAGATCGGGGTGGATGTTGATTTTGTTCAGGACAACCACAGCCGGTCGGAAAAATATGTGCTTCGTGGCATGCACTACCAGGTGAACGGCCACGCGCAGGGCAAGTTGGTCTGGGTGTCGAGCGGGGCCGTCTTCGACGTGGTGGTGGACATGAGAGAGGCGTCGCCAACGTATGGCAAGTGGGATGGACGCCTCCTGACCTCAGCCTGCCACGAGCGGCTTTGGGCTCCACCGGGGTGCGCACACGGGTTCCTTGTCGTCAGCGACACTGCGGATTTTCACTACAAGTGCAGCGATTATTACGCGCCCGGAAGCGAGCGTGTCCTGAACTGGAACGACAAGGAGATCGGGATCCACTGGCCGATGCCTGTGGGATTGAAACCAATTGTGGCTCCGAGAGACCAAGCGGCCCCCGGGTTCCGTGACTGCGAAAAATATCCAGCCGGACAACCTCTCGGGCAGGGGTTTCCCGGCTGACAGGCTTCCCTCAAAATTTGCGCTTGATAAATGCGTGTATGGTTATACAGTAATTTTTTAACCAACATATGAAAACAATCAAGGCGAATGAGGTGAGCGGGGGCGACTTCCTACTGGACGTGAGGACGCCCGGGGAATTCAACTATGAACACATTGAGGGCTCGGAGTGCGATCCGCTACAGGATTTGGATGCCGGGGCGTGGGCGAAGCGCCTGGATGGCAGCCGGCGCTGCGTGGTGGTTTGCCAGGCTGGGATTCGGGCGAAGAAGGCGGCAGAGAAGCTTGTGGCGGCCGGAGTAACAAATCTCGTCGTCCTGGACGGCGGGGTGAACGGGTGGAAGGGTGCTGGGAGGACGTGTTTGCGGGGAGAGAGGCGGGTTCTGCCGCTGGATCGCCAGGTGCGGATCGCCTCAGGGCTTATCGTGGTGACCGGCGTTGTGTTGGGAGCACTTGTGAACCAGGCGTGGTATGGGCTGGCAGGGTTCATGGGAGCCGGGCTGGTTTTTGCGGGGATAACGAACTGGTGCGGCTTGGCGACTCTGGTTGGCAAGATGCCGTGGAATGAGGCTGGTGCGGGCGCGGGTGCGACCTGCAGTGCTGAGGGCGGTTCCTGCTGCGAAGGGAAAAACAAGTGAAGGCGGTCATCGTGGGCGGGGTGGCTGGCGGGGCATCGTGTGCCGCGAGGTTGCGGCGGCTGGATGAACGCGCGGAAATCCTGATGGTGGACCGCGGGCCCTATGTTTCTTTTGCCAACTGCGGGCTGCCCTATCACGTGGGCGGCGTCATCGAAAAGGAGGCGAGCCTGCTGGTGGCGGACGAGCAGCTTTTCCGCGACCGGTTCGGGATTCATGTGCGCACGCAGTGCGAAGTGACCGCCATTGACCGGGCTTCAAAAACTGTCGAGCTGAAAGATCTGAGGACGGGGGCGGTTTCGAAGGAAACCTACGACAAGCTCGTTCTATCGCCGGGAGCAGCCCCCCTGCGTCCGCCGCTTCCCGGCATTGATCTTCCCGGCGTTTTCACCGTTCGCACCGTGCCGGATGCGCGGGAGATCCGCGCCTGGATTGACGGGCGTAAGGCGAAGCGTGCGGTCGTCGTCGGAGGAGGTTTCATCGGGCTCGAAATGGCGGAGAACCTCGTCCATCGCGGGCTGGAGGTCACGGTTGTCGAGATGCTCGACCAGGTCATGCCTCCGTTGGATCCCGAGATCGCCCGCCTGGTGGAAGGGCATTTGGAGAAGCACGGGGTTCGACTGGCCCTCGGCGACGCGTTGGCCGGACTTTGTGAAAAAGACGGTGCCCTGGAGGTCGGAACCAAATCCGGCGCATCGCACCCGGCTGACCTTGTCATTCTGGCCATTGGCGTTCGTCCAGAGACGGCGCTTGCCAAGGCGGCGGGCTTGGAAATCGGGGAGCGCGGAGGGATCCGTGTTGACGACCGGATGCAGACAAGCGACCCGGATATTCTTGCGGTCGGGGATGCCGTCGAGGTGAAGGATTTTGTCACCGGGCAGTGGACGCTGATTCCTCTTGCCGGGCCGGCAAACCGGCAGGGGCGGATTGCGGCCGACATCATCGCCGGGAGGGATTCGCGGTTTCGCGGAACCCAGGGCACCGCGATCTGCGGGGTTTTCCACCTCGCGGTGGCTTCCACAGGTGCCAGCGAAAAACTGCTGCGCCGTATCGGGGAGACGGACTTCGAAAAAATCTACCTCACCCCGAGGTCTCACGCGGGATATTATCCGGGTGCCAAACCGCTCTCGATGAAAGTCATTTTCAGGAAGTCCGACGGACGCCTTCTCGGGGCGCAGGCGGCCGGAGAAGACGGGGTGGACAAGCGGATCGACGCGATCGCCATGGCGATCCAGATGAAAGGAAGCATCTACGATCTGGAAGAGTCAGAGCTGTGCTACGCGCCGCAGTTTGGCGGGGCGAAGGATCCGGTCAATTTTGCCGGGATGATTGCCGCTGACGTGCTCTGCAACGACATGCCACTCACCCATTGGACAGCTGATGATCTCGGGTTCCTTCTGGATGTCCGGGATGCGGACGAGTTCGAAGAGAACCACGCGTCGGGCGCGGTCAATATTCCGCTGAACGAACTTCGTAGCCGCCTGGGTGAAATCCCACAGGGTCGCCAGGTGGATGTCTGCTGCCTCTCCGGGCAGCGGGCCTACTTCGGCGTCCGCGTCCTCCTGCAGCACGGGTTTGCCGCGCGCAACCTCTCGGGGGGAATGCTCTCACGTTCGATCCTGGTTCCGCCGGCGCAGAAGAACTAATCAGCGGATGTCTCGAGGCCCTCGGAATACCTTTCCAGAGCGGCCTCGACAGCCTCCTTCAACTCAGCAACCAGGTTTTTATCCATGAACGTGTAGTCGTCGTGGATGTCGAGGATTTCTACCTCCGGGAAAGGGTCGATTTCGTTGAACATCACCTTGAGGCGCCGAGCATTCTTGCGCTCCATGGGCAGGATGAGATCTGCCCAGAGGATGTCCGCTGCCTGAACCCGGCGCGGACTGGTCTCCCCCAGTCCGGCTGCGCGCACCAACATCCGGCGGTCGGACCGGAAAACCCGCTCCGCTGTCGGGCTGCGCCGCTTGTTGCGTCCGCAGATGAAGAGGACTTTTATTTTGGCGGTCATGAACGAGGAGGATTCCAGATCCACCCCCGCGTGCAAGACCTGATGTGCGGGGCTTGCCCCGGCGGAAATCCTTTTGCGCCAGCCGGCGGATGAGGTAGTTTGCGCGAATGCAGAAGCGACAATTTTCGGTTTATGGAAAGCCGGGGCATGGGAGCTCCGGAGCGTGGCGGACTCTGGCCCGCCTGCTGCCCCTCGTGATGAGCGTTCCGGCGTTCGGCCAGGGGTTGACCGGAGTTGAGCCGGGGCTGGAAGAGGCGGTGCGATGGAAGTGGAGCGTGCTGCCCTCGTCGCAGACATCCTGGGGGCTGGAACTCCCGGAGTGGCTTGCACCTGAGCCGAAAGCCGGCGATCTGGCCGTCCCACACCCCGCCCAGCCCTCTCTGGGTGAAACCTACGAAGTGAAACGTGGTGACGCCCTGATTCTGATCGCAAAAAAATCCGGTCGCACCGTGGCCCAGCTCAAAGCCGCCAACGGCCTCACTACCGACATGATCCGAATCGGGCAGGTGCTGAAAATCCCGTCGATCCAGGAGTGCATCGCTCTGGGACTCCCTCCAGCGCCCCCCGCACCTCCAAAAAAGAAAGCTGGTGGGGCTTCTCCTGCGACTCCGGAAATTGACCAGCAGGCGCTCCTCCTGCAGGTTTTTTTGGACCGGCAAAATTTCAGTGCGGGCCCGATCGACGCCAAAAATTCCCCCGCCTTCCAAAAGTTGGTCTTTCTTTACCAGCGCGATCGGGGAGTCGACGTCCTGAGCGAGGCAGCGGCTGGCGTCGGGGAGGTCACCACGAGGTATACTTTGAAGCGGGAGGCTTTCCGGTTCATCGACCCGCCGAAGGCCGAGGTGCCGGCGAAACCCGAACCCAAGGGAAAGACGCCGGCCAAGCTGCCGAAGCCGGTCGCCCCGGTTTATGCCGAAATGACCTCCGCCAAAATGCTGGCCTACCGTTCCCCGTGGGAATTCGTAGCCGAGCGCTATCACTGCAGCGAATCCCTCCTCAAAGCACTCAACCCCGGAATTACCACCCTCCCTGCTCCCGGCACCGAATTTATTGTTCCAAACGTTCAGCCGTTCGAGATTGACCGCCTTCCACCATCGGCTCTCCAGCCGCCCACCGACCCCTCCGCCGTCATCACTGCTGCTGTGGTGGACCTCTCGCGCATGGAAATCTACTCGAATGACCGCCTGGCCGCGATTTTTCCGGTCGCTTCTGCCCGGCCCGGACTCCGCGGACGCGGCTCATGGAAAATCCTGGATGCCATTTCCCGGCCCCAGTTGGCCACCCTGCGGGAACCCCGCAATCCGCCCAAACCCACTAGCACGTTTTTTACCGGCGAGGTCGAAGAGCCCGTTGATCAAACGCTCAAGTCCGAGGAAATCCTGCCTCCAGGACCCAACAACCCGGTCGGCATTGTTTGGATCAACCTCTCAAAGTCCGATAACCCCGAAATCCTTCCCTACGGCCTCCACGGGACCGCGATCCCGGGAAAAATGTCAACTAAAGCCGGGCTCGGAGGGTTTCGCATGACAAATTGGGATATCGCCCGCGCTGCGCGCCTGCTGCCCTTCGGAACCCCCATTTTCTGGAAGCAGGGCGCACCTCCCGGCGTGGCTCCCGCTGCCGCAGCACCGGCCGCCCCTGCGCTATAGGGATTCATCCAAAGAAGCTCTCCCCCGCAGCCAGAAGCCCTGCCGCCTTGTCGAGGGTTTCCTGCCACTCCTTCCCGGGAACGGAGTCCGCAACGATGCCAGCTCCCGCATGGAAACTGGCTCGCCGGTTTTCAAAAATCGCTGTCCGGATCGCGATGGAAAATTGGCTTTGCCCCGAGTAGGAAAAATACCCGATGGCTCCTGTATAGAGGCCGCGCGGGCGCGGCTCCAACTCGCGGATGATTTCCAGCGCCCGCTTCTTTGGGGCTCCGGATATGGACCCCCCAGGGAAGCACTCCTGCAGCGCACGGGCGTGGCTCACCTCCTCGAGCAGGCGTCCCTCAATAGTGGAGACGAGATGGAATACCTGCTCGTAGCGCTCCAGGCGGAGCAGATCGGAAACCCGCACGCTGCCAAATTCACAGACCCGCCCGAGGTCGTTGCGCTCGAGGTCGGTAATCATAACCAGCTCGGCCATTTCCTTGGGCGATGTCACCAGTTCCTGCTCGCTGCGGCGGTCGTGCCGCGGGTCCAGCTTCCTCGGGCGCGTGCCCTTGATCGGGCGCGTCAGGATCTGCCTCCCGTCCAGCCGCAGAAAGCACTCCGGCGACGCAGAAACAATCTGAAGATCTCCCAGATCCAGGTAAGCGGAATAAGGCGCAGGGGAAATGCCCCGGAGGCTTTCAAAAAATCCCCAGGCCGCACCCTGTAGGGCCTCTGCTTCAAATGCATGCGAGAGGCAGACCTGGTAAATGTCGCCAGCAGCGATGTAGTCCTTCGCACGCCTGACCATTCCGATGAAATCCTCCCGGTTCAGCGTTGGACGGAATCGAACGCGCGAGGCGGTGGAGTGCCCGGTCGGGGGCTCCGGCACGGCAGGCGGGTTCTCCCAGAGCCCATCGGCGTGGTGGTAAACTGAGATCTCATCGTAAAATCCAAAGTGATACTCCCCGTCAAAAGTTACATGCCCGATCGCTGCTCCGTCTGCCAGTGCCCCACCTTTTCTTCGCCGCAGCTCGTCTTCCAGGCGGCTCCAGTCCGTGCCGGCCAGCACGAGGTCTGGACGGGATGCCAAAAGGGAAATCGACGATCCTCCTGCCAGCGAAGAATCCAAAAATACGAAGCCCGGCTCCTTGTGGAGAGCCCTGGCGGTCTCTGCGGGGAATGACGTCTGATTGTGCTGGTGATTCATGCGCACTTGCCAAGAGTGGACAAAATTGCTGTCATTTCAAGTTCGCCGCATCCGCCGCCCAAAAGATGTATTTTATCCTGCTCATTCTTCTCGCCGCTCCACTCCTGGCCCAGGACGCCACTCCCGAGCCGACGCCCGCCCCCGAGGTTTCGCCGACGCCGGCCACGGACGCCACACCTCCCCCGGAGGCTGCTGCCGAATCCTCGGCCACTCCCGAACCCTCGGCCACACCTGATGCTTCCGACACACCTGATGCTGCGGCGGATACCACCCCGCAGCCATCCGGTGCTGATGAGGATGTTATTCCGCTCCCACCCGAGTCAGGAGCCGCGGAAACGCCCATTGTTTCCGAGACGGAAATTGCCCCCGTGCTCCGCGCCGGACCCGGAGAGGCACTTCCCGACTCGACCTTCGCCGATCCCAACGCCGTGATCCCGGATGATCTCGGTGGGGCTCCCTCAGGTGGCCCGCCCGCCGCGAGCGCGGGAGAGCTCGAGCGCAAACTGAAAATCCGGTATCGCGAGGTCCGCACGGAAGTTGAGAAGGACCCCGCCGTTCAGTCGCTCTGGCAGCAGGCCCAGTCGGCCAAGTCGTTTGAGGACGAGCGCGCCGCTCTGCGCGAGTTCTATCGCCTGCTCTTCAAAAAGATGAGGAAGGTGGACAAGGAGCTCACGGCGCGGTGCGATGCCATGGAGACCGCCTACATCAACCGGCTGGCTCAGACCCGCCTCGAACCGACCATCCCGCTCAACCCGCCACCGACCCCGGAGCCTCTCAAAAATTGACCGGGCACCGTCCTTCCATCTCATGATCCGCACCACCAATCTGGAGATGAAAATCTTCACGGGCAACGCGCACCCGGCCCTCGCGCGCGACATCTGTGACTACCTCAAGGTCGAGTTGGCTGACGCCTCGGTGAGTTCCTTCCCCGACGGAGAGACTTACGTCAAAATCAACGACAACATCCGCGGCCGCGACGTCTTCATCATCCAGCCGACCTGCCCGCCGACCAACCAAAACCTGATGGAGCTCCTCATCCTCGTGGATGCCGCCCGCCGCGCCAGCGCCGCCCGCATCACCTCGGTCATCCCGTTTTTCGGATATGCCCGGCAGGACCGCAAGGATCAGCCCCGCGTTCCCATTACGGCCAAGCTCGTCGCGAACCTCCTTGTCGCCGCAGGAGTCAACCGCGTCCTCACCATGGATCTCCACGCCCAGCAGCTTCAAGGCTTCTTCGATATCCCGGTTGATCACCTCCACGCCCGGCCCGTCATGGCGGAATACCTGCACCAGCTTGATATCGGAAACCTCGTCGTCGTATCTCCCGACGTCGGCGGCGTGAAAATGGCCTCCGCCTACGCCCAGGCTGTCGGTGCCGGACTCGCCATCGTCGTAAAAAAACGCAAAAGCGCCATCGAAACCGAAGCCTCCCACGTCATCGGCGACGTCTCGGGCAAGAACGTCCTCATCGTTGACGACCTCACCGAAACCGCCGGCACCCTCACCAGCGCCGCCCGAATGCTCAGAAACCATGGCGCCCTCGATATTTATGCTGGCGTTTCACACGCGGTCTTGACAGATTTGGCGGTTGAGCGATTAAAGGACTCCGAAATCAAGGAGTTGATCACGACGGACAGCGTACCGGTCCGCCCCTCATCCGACCAGCGTGTCAAAGTGCTGTCGGTCGCCGAGTTGCTCGGTGAGGGCATCCGGCGCATCCACGACGACGAGTCGGTGAGCTCGCTTTTTGAACTGAAAAACACCTAGTAAACTGACATGTCCAAGCAAATCAAACTCTCCGCGCGTCCCCGCTCCGAAAGCGGCCGCAATGCCGTAAAACAAGTTCGCTCCCGCGGCGGCGTCCCCGCCGTGATCTACGGATCCCAAGACAAACCCGCCAATCTCGAGGTCTCCCGCCGCGAGATCGAGGCTCTCCTCTCCCACGCTGTGGGTGAGAATATCCTCGTCGAACTCGAAATCGAAGACGGTGGTAAAACCACCAACCGCCTCTCACTCATTCAGGAGGTCCAGCACCATCCGCTCCGCGGCGAAGTCCTCCACGTGGACTTCCACGCAGTCTCTATGACCGAGGAGATCACAGCCGACATCGTCGTCGAGGCGATCGGAGAAGCCGATGGCGTCAAAAATTTTGGAGGTCTCCTCGAGCAGAACATGCGTTCGGTCTCGATCCGTTGCCTTCCCAAGGACCTGCCCGAGATCATCCGGGTGGATGTCTCGCCGCTCAAAGTTGGCGACTCGATCCATGTGCGCGATCTTGCACTCCCCGCAGGCGTCGTCGCGACCGAAGACCCCGATCTTACTGTGGTCATGGTTGCCGAGCCAAAAGTTGCCGAGGAACCCACCCCGGCCGCTGCCGCCACTGCTCCCGAAGTCATTAAGGAGAAGAAGACCGAAGGCACCGCAGAGGAGAAGAAGTAGCCCTCCCCGCGCGTGGAAGACTCCGCGGTTTTTCGTCTCGTTGCCGGCTTGGGGAATCCCGGTCCAGAATATGCCGGGACCCGTCACAACGTCGGGTTCCTGGTTGCGGACGAACTGGCGCGGAGGACGGCCTGCGAATTCGCCTTTGACGCCAAATGGGACTCTGAGATTGCGCACTGCGGCGGGAGATCCTTGATGAAGCCGCAAACATTCATGAACCTGAGCGGCGAGGCTGTCGGAGGCTACACCCGGTTCTACAAGCTTCAGCGAGAGCAGGTCATGGTGATCATCGACGACGTCTCCCTCCCCCTCGGGACCCTGCGCCTCCGCCGCTCCGGGACTGCCGGCGGCCACAACGGCCTCGAGTCCGTGCTGATTCACCTTGGCAGTGAAGCCGTTCCCCGGCTCCGCGTCGGAATCGGCGCGCCGGATGGCCGCCCGCTTCACGATCATGTGCTCGGCAAATTCGAGGAATCCGAAAAAAAGATTTTGCTCGATGCCATCGCCCGCGCAGCCGATGCTTTCGAATATTCCAACGCCCATGGCCTGGATGCGGCCATGAATCAATTCAACCAAAAACAACCATGAAACGTTACGAAGCCCTGATAGCCCTCGACACCCGGGGGAAAGAAGACACTGCAAAAGAAACCATCGAGCGCCTCGAGAAGGTGTTCGTCGCCGAGGGAGCTGCCATCGAGCAGGTCCAGCGCCTGGAAAAGCGCGAGCTTGCCTACGAGTCCCAGCACACCAAAAGCGCGTATTTCGTCAATATTATCTTTGAGGCCGAGCCGAGCACGATTGACAAGCTCCAGAAGAAATTGAAACTGGATGGCGACGTGCTCCTCCAAAATTACCTGCTGCTTCCCGCAAAGAAGCCAGCCGTCACCGCAGCCTAACCCTCAACGCATTTTCCACCATGGCCAACGTCAACAAAGTCATCCTCATCGGCAACGTCACCCGCGATCCCGAAGTGAAATTCACACCCAAGGGGAGTGCTGTGACCGACATCGGCCTTGCGATCAACCGCAACTACACGCTCGACAACGGTGAAAAGCGCGAGGAGACCACGTTCGTCGATGTCGAACTCTGGGGACGCCTCGCCGAGATCGCGGGAGAATATGCGAAGAAGGGACGACCGATCTATATTGAAGGCCGCCTCCGGATGGATTCCTGGGAGGACAAAACCTCCGGCCAGAAGCGCAGCCGCATGAAAGTCGTCGGAGAGAATCTCCAGCTTCTCGGTGGCCGTCCCGGCGGCAGCTCTTCCGGCGGGGGAGGGGACTACGAGGGAGGCGGACACTCCGAACAGCGGACCTCCCAACGGCCAGCCACCCCACGCCCATCTTCGCCGCCGCCATCCTCCTCGGAGCCGGACGACGACATCCCGTTCTGAGCTCGCCTTAGACTTTTCCTGCCGAGGGGCAATTGGTTTCCAGCTCGCAGCCCTCGCAGTCGGGATTTCTGGCCATGCAGCGCCGGCGTCCGTGAAAAATCAGCCAGTGGCTCAGGAGGGTCCACTCCTCCCTGGGGAAAAGCTTCATCAAGTCCGCCTCGATTCGCACGGGGTCGGTGGACGCTGTGAGGCCAAGTCGGCGTGACAGTCTTCCCACGTGCGTATCTACGACGATCCCCTCCGTGAGCCCGAAGGCATTGCCGAGGACGACGTTCGCAGTCTTTCTTCCGACGCCCGGCAAAGCCGCCAGTTCCGCAAGTGTGTGCGGGACTTCCCCGCCGTGCTCGCTGAGAAGCCGTGAGGCCATCGCCCGGATGTTTTTCGCCTTGTTCCGAAAGAACCCGGTCGAGTGGACAAGGTCCTCAAGCTCGGCCTGGGGAATCTCCGCGTAGTCGTGGACGGTTCGGCAGCGCCGGAAAAGTTCCTTTGTGACCTCGTTCACGCGCTTGTCGGTGCACTGCGCCGAAAGGATGGTGGCCACGAGCAGTTCGAGCGGATTCGAGAAATCCAGCTCGCAGTGGGCGTCCGGGTAGATATCCGGCAGCAGCCTTGCGAGCTCTTTGGCGCGGACGCTGCGGGTCACTGCTCGCCGAGCGCGGCGAGGCGTTCTTTTGCCTGCGCGGCCTGTGCGCTCTCGGGGTAATCCTTCACAAGCTGCTTGTAGGACTCCCGGGCGCGGCTGAGTTGCTGGCTCTTGAATTTTTCATCCTTGGCATCGGCCGCCTGCGCTTCGAGAAGCTGGCCGCCTTTCCACAGGCCCTCGGAGGCCGCAATCGGAACGCCCGAGTAGAACTGCGCGATCTTCGTGAAGAAGTCGATGGCCTGCGCCCGGAACTCATCCTTCTGCTTCGGATCTGAAGCCTCCTCCATCTTTTTCATCATGATGTTTCCACCCAGCAGGAAGGCATTCGCCCGCAAGTCGGCACTCGCATTCTGCGCGCGAATGATGCTTGGCAGGAGGGCCAGCGCTTCATCCAGCTTGCCTTCCGCGCGGAGCGAATCCGCGATTCCGTAGTCGGCTTCGAGAACTTTCGGCGACCACGGGTAGAGGGCTTTGAGTTGCTGGAAGAGCTTTCCAGCCTCGGCGGTCTGCTTCTTTTCCTGCGCCACCCGGCCCAGGCCGAACAGTGCGACCGCCTGGGCCTCCTGGATCGTCGCCGGGGCGGTCGTAGCCGTTGTGCCTGGCGGATTCGGGTAATCCTTCGCGAGCTTTTCAAAGACGCCGGTGGCTTCGTCGAGTTTCTTGTCGTCCACCAGCGCGAGCCCGTAAATATCAAGATCCTTCGGCGAGTAGATGACCTCGGTCTGGTAGGCGTCGTTCATCTTTGCCAGCGCGCGCACCTTGTCTTTTTCAGAGATCAGGCTCGCCAGCGTGAAGAGGATTTTGCTCTTGGCTCCGGAGTCCGACGTGCTGTCGGCCAGGCCCTGGAAGTATTCCTCTACCTGGGCTTCATTTTTCAGCTCGGAGCGCAGAAGAAGCTTCTGGGCCGAGAGGAGGGATTGGAGGCCGAGGGCAAGGTCCGGGCTGGAGGGATACTGCGCAAGCATCTGCTCGGCGGTTGAGATCGAAGCCTGAACGGCGTCCTTCCACTTCGTCTGGTCGGCTGCGTTGAGCGCGGAGTAGTTGGAAGCAATGCTCTCCGCTTGACCGCGCTGTAGCTCGGCGACCTTGTGCAGGGCGGTAGCTGCCTGGGGACTTTGCGAGTAGCGCTGGACAAACTCCGTGTAAGTCGCAATCGCTTCATCCGGCTTTCCTGCGGCCACCGCATTCTGGCCCAGGGAATCAAACGCGAAGAAGACTTTATCGTCGGCAGGGTATTTTTCGATGAATGCCCGCATCAGGGCGTTGACCTCGTCCGGCTTCTGGGCTGCCCCGGCGAGCTGCGCCCGCATGAAATACGTGTAGGGAGCCGGCTGGCTCTCGGGGAACTTCTCCGCCAGCATCGCCAGAGTGGCCGAGCCCTCGTCCGTGCGCTGCAGGGCAATCTGGGCCCCGCCCAGAGCATACATTGCCAGCGGTGTGAGCGGATGCTTTTCATTGGCTTTGATGAAGGCTTCCAGTAGCGGGATGGCGGCCGCGTTGTCGCCTTTCTGCTGCGTGGCGATGGCAATCCAGTAATCCGATTCCACGGCCTGCGGGGTCCCCGCATACTTATCCTTCACCACCTTGTAGGCAGCGATGGCGTCGTCCCATTTGGCCGTGTCCTTGTAGATGCCCGCCAGCCCGTATTGGGCAACAACCGCCACATCGGGCGAAGGGTTTTTTGCAAGATGTTCCTGAAATGTTTTGAGTGCCTCGTCGAACTGGCGCAGAGCCACCTGGGCCTGGGCCTTGCTCACCACCGAGAGCCCGACCAGCCTCCCTTTGGGATACTGGGTGACCGACTCGTCGAAGTATTTGATCGCCTCGGTCGGGTTTCCCGTGCCGAGATACATGTTGCCCATCGCAAACGGAAGGCTCTCCGCGATCGGGTTGCCCTTGTGTTCCGCTGTGAACTTTGTGTAGCCCTCCACTCCTTTATCCACAGCGTTCTGCACAACGTAGGACATCGTCTCGTAGTAGAGCGCGCGCGTCTTTTCATCCGCCTTCTCAAGGAACGGGTCCGCATGGCGCAGCACCACCCGCGCCTCGTTATACTTCTGCGCGTTGAAGAAAATCTCACCCATTTTAAGGATGGCTGTTGCAATCTGGTCGGGCTTCGACTTGATCTCCGCGAGCTTGCGGAGCTCGCGCTCGTTGTCTTTGTCGAGCTGCTTCTTGAGCGCCATGTTTTTGTTCCGGATCGCTTCCGCTTTCTGTCCCGGGAAGCTCTTGATCCGGTCCTCCTGCAGGGCCACTATTTCTTCTTTCGGCAGGATGGCCCGGTAAGCCTCGAGGGCCTGCTGGTAGAGCGCCGGACGATCCGCCTCGGGACTGAAGGCCGCCTGACTGAAAAGGATCTCGCCGAGCTGGAAGTTGGCGTCGTTGATCAGCGCGAGATCCCGCTGGTCTGCGATGATCTGATTCAGCAGCGCAGCAGCCTCCTTCAGCAGCCCCATGCCTTTGTCGGATGCCCCGCCGGATTTCGTCAACTCCTGGCCGCCTTGCGTGGCGAGCGCCAGCGCAAGCAGGTTGCGGTTAGATGCGATCGTGCCGCTCTTGGGGAACTTCTGGATGTTCGCCTTCATATCCTCAATGACCTTGTCGTAGTTCCCGATCTGGAAGTTGGCCACGGCCCGCCCATAGATGGCACTCTCAACATCGGCCGAGGCGGGATATTTTGTCACGAATTCCGTGAATTTTTTGATTGCTTCCTCGAATGCGGCCTTCCGCTTGGGATCGGTCTCCGGCATCTGGGAAGCTTTGGCGGAAAGGATCTGCGGTAGAAAACTGTAGCTCAATTCGGCAATCTCAGGCGGGATGCCAGCGAAGGAAAGTGCCTTCGTCAACGTGGTCTGCGCATTCTCGAGCTGGCCAAGGAAGAATTGGGAATACGCAAGCTGGACCGTGGCCACGGGAACGACAGCATCGGTCGGGTAGTCCTTGAGAAGTTGTTGGTAAGCGGTGGCCGCTGCCGCGTAATCGCCGGCGGAAAAGAGCGCGTAGGCAGCTTCATTCGCAGTTGCCGCACCAGGCGATTGCGCCAGAAGTCCGGCGGGGTTCAAGATCAGGATCAGAAGGGCGACCAGGGGAAATACTCGGAAGGCTTTCATAGGGACGAGGGACAAGCGTAATTCTTCCCCGCTGAGGTTGCCATCCGAAAATTTCAAGAACTGCAGCAATTCTGCAGCAGGGCTTCGGCGGCACGGGCGGACGCCCCGTTCGCTTCCAGGCCGCCGGTGACGGCCAAAAGTTCCCGCGACAGGGCCTCGCGCACTGCAGGGTCTTTGAGGAGGCGGAGAATTTCGGTTGCAAGGTTCTGCGCACTGGCGGCGTCCTGAATGAATTCCCGCACGACATGCGGGGCGGGTTCGGCGGGAAGACGGGGATCCGATGGGGGATGAACCCGGTAGTTGTTCAGGATGTTGACAATCCCCAGCGCGTTCACATCCACAAGCCGCTTTCCAATCTCAAATGTCAGCCAGGCGATCTTATAGACCAGACAGTAGGGGAGCCCAAAAAACGCGGCCTCCAGAGTTGCCGTCCCCGAGCAGACCATGCCGACCGAGGCTCTCTGCATCAGCTCATGTGCGGTCCCGGTGCGCACAGCGATCCACGGAGCGATCTTTCTCATGCACGCCGCCAGCGCCTCGCTGGCGGCCGATGCTTCGAAGGTTGCCTCAGGGTGCTCACGGCGGATAATCTCTGCCGCCGCTGCCATCGCGGGATAAATCCGCCGAACCTCGCGCTCGCGGCTACCGGGAAAAATCCCAACCAGATCCGGCGTGCGGGGGATCCCTGTGCGCTCTCTCTCCAGTGCCTCCAGAAGTGGATGCCCAACGAAAACCGTGTGGAGCCCGCTCGCCTCATACATCGGTGCCTCAAACGGAAACACACAGATCATCAGGTCGAGGATCTGCGCCATCTTCGGAATCCGCCCCCGGTTCCAAGCCCAGACTTGCGGGCTGATGTAATACAGGATTTTCCCACCGAACCCGGCCCGCCGAAGTCCCTTGGCCAGGCGAAGGTTGAAACCCGGATAGTCCACCAGCACAACCGCCTCCGGCCGATTCGCCTCAATCCCCGCCAGTGCCGCATGAAATTTTTTCCGGAAATACCCGTAGTGCCGCAGCACATCCCACAGCCCCAAAACCGCCGCCTCCGCCGTCCAGTTGTCAAACGGCCCGTCCGCCAGCGCCTCCATCCGTGGTCCGCCAGATCCCGCAAAGCGGATCGCCGGCGCCGCCGCCCGAAGCGCCCTCATCACTTCCGCCGCCCGAGCATCTCCGCTCGCCTCTCCTGCTATAAACCAGAACAATGGGGACTCAGGCGCTGGGTTGGTCAAAGGCATCGTGGCGAAGGCGGTAAAAATCGGGAAGCTCCGCATGCTCTCCACTCCCCTCGAAAATGTCAACGAGCGCCCAACTCAGTATAGCTCAGCACGACGCCAGAGTTCCAAGGGTCAAGCGGCTCTCTTGTCCCTGGTGCGCCAGAGGTCGTCAAAGCGGTCACCGAGCAGGGCGGATCGGAAGTCGAGGATGTTCTTGAGCACCCTTGATAGCCAACCCCCCGGAAATCCCCGCCAATGAGGCCGAGGCTTTCGTCCAGAGGAACGCGGCTGCGCGATTTTCTCATCACCTGGCGTCAGCCCCTTTAGCCTTGGAGGTAGCCTCGCGCCAAAGCCGTGAATTCGGCAACCTGCACATCCGCCCACGCTTCGTCCCGGCCCAGCTCTTTGGCAAGAAGCTTTGCGACGCCCGGAGCCGCCTCGATGGCCGCCTGGGCATCGAGAATCAGCGCCCGCGTGCGGCGGGAGAGGACGTCTTCGAGCGAGCGGGCCTGCTCGTGACGCGCAGCCCAAGCCACGGCTGCAAGCGGGTAGGGCAGCCGGGGATGCATGAGTTCGGCCAGCGGAGGGACGTCCTCCATGAGGGCCATGACTTTCTCGGCATCGCTTCCATACACGCCGAGCGCCTCGGAACTTGCCGGGGCATTCGGGCTCCGCCACCCGTGAATTTGCAGGTTGGCTGTCACGCAGGGCCTGTCGGGCAACCCACCAAGGGTCGCCGCCTGGTCCAGTGTGTCTTCCGCCATCTTGCGATACGTTGTCCACTTGCCCCCCACGATCGTGACCAGCCCGGAGTTGGAAACAAGCACCTCATGGTTGCGCGAGATGGCCTTCGTGGCTCCGCCATCCTTGCCGGGAGGTCGCACAAGCGGACGCTGGCCGGCAAAAACGGCAAGGATGTCCTCCGGCTTTGGATCGTGCGCGAGGTAGCGCGCGGCATTTCGAAGGATGAACCCGATTTCCTCGGAAGTGGCGCGGGGCTCGATATCGGCGGCCTCCATGGCGGTGTCGGTCGTTCCAACGAGAACCTTCCCATGCCAGGGGATCACAAAAAGCACGCGCCCGTCATCGGTGTGCGGGACCATGATGGCCGACTCCCCCTGCAGGAACGACCGGTCGAAGACGAGGTGGACGCCCTGGCTTGGCTGGACCGCCGCCGGCGCGGCCGGGTCGTCCATGTGGCGGATGGCATCACTGAAGATCCCCGTGGCATTGATGACCACGGTTCCGCTCGCCGAATACGACCGCCCGGTTTCGTGGTCCGTGAACCCGACCCCGGTGACCATGCCATTGGCCTTGGTGATTTCCGTGACGCGCGTGTAGTTCAGCACGCAGGCCCCGTTGCGCACGGCGGTCTGGGCGAGCGAGACGGCGAGGCGCGCATCGTCGAATTGGCCGTCGAAATACTCAACCCCACCCAGGAGGTTTTCCTGCTCGATGTTCGGGATCCGTGAGATCGTTTCTTCGCGGGAGAGCAGGCGGGACGGCGCCAGGTTGAGTTTGCCGGCAAGGGCGTCATAGACCTTGAGACCAATGCCGAAGAACGGTCCCTCCCACCATTGGTAGCGCGGAACGATAAACGAGAGGTGATGCACGAGGTGCGGGGCATTCTGGTGCATGAGCCCGCGCTCGCGAAGGGCCTCCAACACCAGCGGAATATCCCCCTGCTCGAGGTAGCGGACCCCTCCGTGCACCAGCTTGGTGCTCCGGCTCGAGGTGCCTTTGGCAAAGTCGTCAGCCTCCAAAAGCAGGGTCTTGAATCCGCGGGTTGCGGCGTCCACCGCCACCCCGAGGCCGGTCGCTCCGCCTCCGATGACGATGATGTCCCAGTGGGCGGTTTCTTCCGCCTGTTTGATCAGTTGTTCTCGTTTCATAATTCCCATTTCTGCGCGCGCTTGACGGCTTTTTTCCAGACCCGCACGCGCGCCTGCCGGTCTTTCTTTGTGATGGTTGAAGGAAACTTGCGGTCCACGACGCGGATGTGGCTGAGCGCGTCGATATTTGGCCAGAGGCCGGCGCCGAGACCGGCGAGCATGGCGGCTCCGAGCGCAGTGGTCTCGACGTTCTTCGGACGCTCGACAGGAATCCCCAGCAGGTCAGCCTGGATCTGCATGAGGAGGTCGCTGGCACTGGCTCCGCCATCGACGCGAAGCACGGAGAGCTTGCGCCCCGAGTCTTTTTCCATCGCTCCAATGAGGTCCGCTACTTGGAAGGCGATGCCCTCGAGCGTGGCGCGGGCAATATGGGCGGCAGTGGATCCTCGAGAGAGGCCGAGGATGGCGGCGCGCGCCGTGGGATCCCAATACGGGGCTCCGAGCCCGGTGAAGGCGGGCACGAGGATAACGCCCCCACTGTCAGGAACGCGAGCCGCCAGTTCGTTGATATCGGGCGCGGCAGGGATGATTCCCAGTCCGTCGCGGAGCCATTGGATCGCGGCCCCGCCCATGAACACGCTGCCCTCTAGGGCATACTGGGTCGGGGAATCCCCAATCTTCCAGGCAACAGTCGTAAGAAGCCGGTTGGCGCTCGAAATCGCATCCGGCCCGGTGAACGCCAACAAAAAACAGCCGGTCCCGTAGGTGCACTTGACAAGGCCCGGCCTTGTGCAGAGCTGGCCAAAAAGCGCCGACTGCTGGTCGCCGATGGCGCTGGAGACCGGGATTTCCGCTCCAAAGTGGCACGCATCCGTGACCCCCAGGTGTCCGCTGCACGGGACGATGCGGGGAAGGACGGCTTTCGGGATGTCGAACAGGGCCAGGAGGTCGGGATCCCAGTGGCCCGTGCGGATATTCATAAGCATCGTCCGCGAGGCGTTTGAAACATCCGTGACATGGGATTTTCCGTTGGTGAGGCGGAAGATCATCCAGCTGTCAACCGTCCCGGCCGCAAGCTCACCGGCCGCCGAGCGGGCGTGGCCGTCGGGGACTGAGCGCAAGATCCCATGCAATTTGCTCGCCGAGAAATACGGATCAAGGAGGAGCCCGGTGCGCTGCTGGATAAAGGGCTCTTTTCCCGCCTCGCGAAGAGCACTCACGTAGTCGCCGGTGCGGCGGTCCTGCCACACGATCGCCCGGTGAACCGGCTCGCCGGTCTTGCGATCCCAGACAACGATCGTCTCGCGCTGGTTGGTGATCCCGACGGAAAGGACGTCGTTCGCATCGATGCCCGCCGCGGAAAGCGCCTCACGCGCCGTGCCCAGGACGGACTCCCAAATCTCCATCGCGTCGTGCTCGACCCAGCCGGTGCGCGGAAAATACTGCGGAAATTCTTTTTTGGCAGACGAGCAAACGTGAAGCGATTCGTCATAGACGATCGCCCGCGAGCTCGTTGTCCCCTGATCCAGTGCGAGAAGGTATTTCATAGTTTCTTAAAATTTCCCGAGTGCGACGTAGGCGATGGCCGCCAGCGAGCCACCTGCGAGCGGGCCCAAGACCGGGATCCAGGCATACCCCCAGTCGCTGCCTCCCTTTCCCGCGACGGGAAGGATGGCATGCATGAGCCTCGGGCCGAAATCACGGGCCGGATTGATGGCATAGCCCGTGGGGCCGCCGAGCGAGAGTCCAATCGAAAAGACCAGGAGCGCCACGGGAAGTGCCCCAAGGGCCCCCAAGTCGATGGGATAGACCGCCCCGCCGTGCGGCTGCCCGGAGGCTCCTTTCATACAAAAAATCCCGAAGAGAAGGACGAATGTCCCGATGGCCTCACACGTCAGGTTCGCCGGAGCGCAGCGGACCGCCGGCGCGGTGCAGAAGACAGCCAGCTTCGCCGCGGGATCTTCCGTGATCTTCCAGTGGGGCAGGAATGCTAGCCAGACCACCAGCGCACCCGCCATCGCCCCAAACACCTGGGCCACGATGTATCCCGGAACGGCTGCCCAGGGAAAATTCCCCGCGAGGGCCATGGCCACTGAAACGGCCGGATTCAGATGTGCGCCGCTGACGCGGGCAACCGCAAAGACTCCGACAAAGACCGCGAGCCCCCAACCGGCCGTGATGACGATCCATCCGCCACCATGAGCCTTGCTGCGTGCCAGCAAAACATTCGCAACGACACCGTCGCCCAAGATAATGAGCAACGCCGTGCCGAGGAATTCGGCGAGCGGGGGGAACACGGCATAATCATCCGCCCACGGCTCATCAAACGCAAGAAGAACAACGCAAGAAGAACATGCGACCCACCGGAGCCTTGGGAATCGAAAGCCGTGGGTCCGCTTGAGAAAGACCTGTCGCACGACAGGCCCCGGAACGGGGTGAAGGTTTCGGGAGAAACTTCATCAACGCGCACGGAAGACTGCCGCAGGCAGCCCCGCAGGGGTAAAAGGAGCGGGAGCGAACGCATCAATATATCTTCGTCGTGCTCACATCCGAATGGCCGGGCCCCTCCCATACGCTGCGGGTGTCGAAGCCGCTCGCAGAGCACCTTTCTTCAGCAGCTTTTGCCAGCCAATCGCAACCACATGATGCCTGCCGCCGTGAATTCCCAAATTTCAAGTTTCCTAAATCGCCTCATTCTTGATATGCTCGCCGAACCTGCCCCTCATCAAAAGATGAAGCAGAAATACCAGATGATCACCGCGATTGATCAAAACTTTTGAGTTTTGACCAAAGGCGGCAGCTTGCTCTTTCTCACGGAATCAGGAAACCTCCGCTCAACCCACCGAGCGGACAGGAGCATCTCCTCGTCAGCGATCAAGCGGCAAAACCAGCGCGATAGCGCTTCTTAGTAGGGGACCAACTCGAATGTTTGGTGCAGGGTGCACAACCGAAGCGCCAGCGAAGTGATACTGCCGCCACTTCGGGGTGCCCCAAAACGTGTGAACACCGGAGCCTTGGCAAGGCTCGGGGGAGACTGCCGCAGGCAGCCCCGGAGGGGTAAGATAAGCGGAAGCGAACGCATCAATCATCGACTTCTTCGGATCATTGGCTGGAAGCCAATGCCACGTGGCATCCGCATCCTGCCGATGCTCTGAATCTATCTTTTAAACCCGAAAACAGCTCCTGCACCGTCCGTATGTCCGCCCCCCCCTTCGAGGAGATGCGACCCTGGCGGCTCGGGGAGCCGCACGGGAGATCAACCGCAGGTTGACCCAAAGGGCGAGAGGCCAGGGACGGCCCGAGTCAACATTGGTCGAAGACCGGAGCATCTCCTCGTCAGCGATCAAGCGGTGAAGCCGCCACAATTCCCGGGCGCCCAAGAACATGCGTATATATCATCGTCGTGCTTACGTCGGAATGCCCCAATAACTCCTGCACCGTCCTGATATCGGCCCCCCCCTCGAGGAGATGCGTCGCAAACGAATGCCGCAGCGTATGCGGCGTCACCGGTTTCGTTAGACCCGCCCGCAACGCACAGCGTTTCACAAGCTGCTGCACCCCGTTTTCCCCCACATGATGACGGCGAATTTTCTTCGTCCACGGATCCTCTGAAAGGTTGTCAGCAGGAAACACCCAATACCAGATCCACTCGTTCTCCGCGTTCACATACTTCACCGAAAGCGCCTCCGGCAGAAAGACCCCCTCCACCCCCAGCGCACGGTCCTTTGTCCAACGCTCCCTCGCCACCTCCATCTGCGCCTTCAAAGCCTCAATCACCTTCCGGGGAAGCGGAACCCGCCGGTCCTTGCCTCCCTTTCCTGACCGCACCACAATATACCTGTTTGCAAAATCCACATCCTTGACCCGCAGCCGCATGCACTCCATCACCCTCAACCCCGATCCATACATCAGCTCCGCCATCAATCTCCCCTGGCCCTCCATCACCTCCAGCAGCCGATCCACCTCCTCACGCGACAACACCGTCGGCAAATACTGACTCTGCGGCGGACGCTGCACGTCCTTCTTCGTGCCCGCAGGAAACCTCAACACCCCGCGAAACAAAAACTGCAACGCACTCAGCGCCTGGTTGAACGTCGAGGACGCCACACGCCGCCGCAACGTCAGGTAATCCAGATACTCCTTCGCCTGCCACCAGTGGATGTCATCCCGGCTTTTCGGTTGGCTGAAAATCAAAAATCGCCGCACCCAGTCCAAGTAGGACTTCTCCGTCCGATACGAATACCGCTCGACCCTCAGCGCCTCCGCAACCTCCTCAACGAACCCCGCATACCGCATCGGCAGATCCCCTGTGTCCTCCCTGCCCGCAAAATCACTTGTCTTCCTCCCCTCCGTTGGCGCCCGACCCGCGTCCGCAGCCTCCCTGGAGAAATTGTCCACCCCCCACTTGATATTCGCCATCAGATCCCCCGGCCACTCCCGAGCCCACTTTTGAGGCTCTACCTCCTGAAAAAATACCCTCACCGCCTCCTCAGCCTGCCTCAACTGCCACTCCTTCTTCCCCCGGCCCGCCATCCCCTCCAAAAACCCCCTCACATCCTCGGAATTCGCTTCCGAAAACGGCCTCGGCTTGATACCCTTCAAAAAGCTCAAAACCCATGCGCGGTAGTAATCTTGAAACCTTGGTTCCACCCCCCTCAAGTTCAACGCCATGCGAAACCTCACCCATCTTTCTTCCCAAATCACTGATTTATCGCGCTTTACATTTTTATTGACCGAATCATTCATATGGAAATAGAATGACATCATCTTTTTCCAATAAATCAAACATCATTCTACACTACGTTCGCAAACAATATGTCGCTTCGCTCCCAGAGTAAGAATTTGAGTCTGACAGCATTCAGTGCCAAGGATCGCGCTCTGCCACAAACAATATGGCGGGGACGTGATTTCCAACCAGAGAATGGCGCGA